>NZ_JBNPXV010000001.1:610838-760349 GCF_050433125.1 Roseimarinus sediminis
TACTTCGACTTAAGGTTTTCAGTTCGCTTCGCTCCTGAAAACCTAGTCTCAGTAAAAACCCCGGGGAACCACCCCCGGGGAAAAACCAAAAATCAACTAACCATGAAAGTAATCGGCTACAACATCCCAGTTTATCAGGTCCCAGAATGCTGCGATATAATCAGGACGTCTGTTCTGATAATTGAGGTAATAAGCATGTTCCCATACATCGATTCCGAGTATCGGAGTACCTTTCACATCAGCATCGACCATCACCGGGTTATCCTGATTGGGCGTTGAGCCAACAACTAAACTATCGTTAACCTTAATGAGCCAGGCCCATCCCGAACCAAAACGGGTGGCGGCTGCATTGGCAAATTCTTCTTTAAATTTTTCAACTGAACCAAAATCACGTACGATGGCATCTTTTAAATCGCCTTTGGGTTCTTTCGATCCTCCCGGAGTAAGTACTTTCCAGTATAAATTGTGGTTGTAAAAACCACCTGCATTGTTGCGCAGTCCGGCCGGATGTTTGTCAACATTGTCCAGTACATCTTCAATGCTCTTTCCTTCGAGATCAGTTCCCGAGATAAATTCATTCAGTTTATTTGTATAGGCAGCATGATGCTTGGTGTGATGGATCTCCATAGTGCGGGCATCTATCTGCGGTTCTAATGCGTCGTAAGCGTAATCAAGTTTTGGAAGTGTGAAACTCATATGTTTTAATTTTGCTTTAAAGTTAATAAAAAAATGAATAATACAGACTTTTTTGTCTTTTTATATGATATAGACAAATGTCGAAAGCTTTTGTTTAGCTTTGTTGCAAAAAATTTCAGTTTTGAACAAAAAAATTCTTCGCCTTGCCATTCCCAACATTGTAAGCAACATCACGGTTCCCTTGTTAGGCCTTGCCGACATGGCACTTATGGGGCATATGGGAAATCCGGTGTACATTGGTGCCATTGCGCTGGGGGGTGTATTGTTTAACATCATTTACTGGAGTTTTGCTTTTCTGCGAATGGGAACCAGCGGTTTCACAGCCCAGGCCTATGGAGAAAGCAATCAGGCAGCCGCTATTACCACCCTGGCAAGAGCCTTATTTGTTGCATTGATCGCATCCCTTCTGGTTATTGCCCTTCAGGTTCCCATTGAATGGCTGAGCTTTGAGCTGATTCAGGGAAGCAATGAGGTAGAGGCCCTGGCAGCCTCCTATTTCAGAATCAGAATATGGGCCGCTCCGGCGACGATTTCAATTTTTGCGCTTACCGGATGGTTTCTGGGCATGCAAAACGCACGCATCCCCATGTATGTTGCCATTCTGGTCAACCTCATCAATCTGGGCGCCAATTTTCTTTTCATTTTTGCTTTTGGTATGAAATCCGACGGGGTAGCACTGGGCACCGTGGTAGCTCAATACAGTGGCCTTTTGTTTTCTCTGTTGATGCTGAAAAGGCATTACGGGAATCTCCTCCCGCTTATCAGGCGAAAAGCGCTTTTCGAACTCGAAAGCATGACTCAGTTTTTCAAAGTGAACAGCGACATCTTCATTCGTACCCTTTGTATCATTGCCGTGTTTACTTTTTTTACTTCCCGTTCGGCAGCCAGCAACGACACCCTGCTGGCCGTCAACTCGCTGCTTTTACAGTTCCTGATGTTCTATTCGTATTTTATCGACGGTTTTGCCTATGCAGGCGAAGCACTGGTTGGCAAATATGTGGGAGCCCGTAAGCCTGATCAACTGAAAAAGGTGATTCGTTACCTGTTTATCTGGGGGAGCGTGCTTACCTTCCTTTACAGTATTGTTTACCTTACAGCCAACGAAAACATCATCCGATTACTCACCAACAGCCGGGAGGTAATCGAAGCTTCAATCCCCTATTTGCCCTGGGTTGTGGCGATACCGATCGTTGGAACGGCTTCGTATTTATGGGATGGTATTTACATTGGAGCTACGGCTTCGAAGGGCATGCTCTACTCCATGCTAGGCGCTACTTTTCTCGTGTTCTTTCCGGTTTATTTCATCATGAATCAGCAACTGGGAAATCATGCACTTTGGCTGGCAATGATTCTTTTCATGGGAAGCAGGGGCCTTTTTCAGACCCTGCTTGCCCGAAAATATGTGTTTCGAAAATATTTTGGATAATAAACGCTGGTACTGCTTTATGCACTTCCTTAATGACCAATTACTTTTCGCTTTATTTGTAACTAAAACTGCTTCCACCCAAAAATTCCCGAATTAGTGAGGTTGGCGGGATCTCTTCGTCGTCGATGGTTTTGAAATAACCCATAAACTTTAACAAGCGCAAGGCCTCTGCAAACTCAGGCTGATTTTCGGGCACTGATTTCAGCAAGGGCTCAAGGTATTTTTTCAGTACCGCCAATTCGTACAACATGGCTGAATTGAACATGATGTCGGCATTTTCCTGATGAGGAAAAATGTTTTTTTCTTCTCCCCGGCGCACGCTGGGCCAGCGCCTGATTGTTTCGAGGGCTGAATAACCCCTGTATTTTGCATCCCGTATAATGCGCCTTACAAGGCGGTTATCGGTAGTCGATATGGGGTTGTGATCGTCGATCGAAATGGAAGTAAGTGCCGAAATAAAAATCCTGAAAGTCAAATTACGATCGATGAGCGGAATCAATCCGGGATTCAATCCGTGAATGCCTTCAATTATTAATACATCGTCCTTTTTCATCTGCATGATTTCTCCATCGAAGGTTCGTCGTCCATCGATAAAACTGAATTTGGGGATTTCTACAGCTTCACCATTGATGAGCGCCAACAGTTGCTCGTTAAAGAAAGCAATGTCGATGGCTTCGAGGGCCTCAAAATCGTAATTTCCACTTTCATCGAGTGGTGTGTGTTCCCTGTCAACAAAATAGTTATCGAGCGAAATCATGTGGGGCTTGAGTCCGCATACTGCCAGCTGAACTGCCAGTCGTTTACTAAAGGTGGTTTTTCCCGACGACGAGGGACCTGCAATAAGAACCAGTCGTGGTCGTGGCTTGTTTTCAGCAATCAAGCTGGCAATGCCCGCCACTTTTTTCTCGTGCAGGGCTTCCGATATTTTAATTACTTCGCCTGCCATGCCCTGTTTGACAAAATCATTCAATTGTCCGATATCTGAAATTCCCAGAATTTCGGCCCAGTCTTTATGTTCTCTGAAAATACCGAACAGTTTTTCCTGGTGTACATAGTCGCGCAGGCGCCTGAAACTTTTGTCGCTGGGCAGTCGCAACAACATTCCTCCGTTGAAACGTTCCAGATCGAAGTTTTTGATGTAGCCGGTCGATGGCAGCAGGTGTCCGTGAAAATAATTGGCAAATTGTCCGAGATAATAGATGTAGGCATAGAGCCAACCGGTTCCTTCGTAAAGTCGCACTTTATCGTCGAGCCCGCCCTGTCGGTATTCATCCATAATACGGGAAAGTTGTTTACCCTTTCGAACAAAGGGCAGATCATCACTGATGAACTCCTGCATGCGTATTTTGATCTCGTTCACACAGCTGTCACAAAATTCCGTGCCCAAGCCTTCCAGTTCACAATAATAACCGCGCGAAATGGCATGGTCGATTTTCAGTTTGGCCTCGGGGTACAAATCCTTAATGGCTGCATACAGCACAAAAAATACAGAACGAATGTACATGCGCTGGCCATCGGGATGTGCATAATCGATAAAACGTATGTTCTTAGGTTTAACAATGTCGAACGAAAGTTCGCGCACCTTGTTGTTCACCAAAGCCCCGAAAATGGGAAAATCAGACTTAATATTCAGGTCGTTGGCAATTTCCTTCAGTGTAATTCCGAAGGGATATTCTTTACTTTGGTTGGTATTCTCAATGTAGACTTCAATATTTCTCATGGCAAAATACATTTGATTCGTTACGGAACTAAAGATACCAAAGAAATAGACATCCTGCTATGGAACAATAAATTCTTAAGCATTCGTTTTGCCAAAAGAGAAAACATCCAAAGAGAAAGTCTTTTATTATCAGGGGAGCTTTATAATGTTTTATACAAATTGGGACAAAGCCTTTACGAGAAAACATTTCGGACTTTATTCTTCCTTTAATTCTTCCTTCAAAAAAATACCGGTGATTGATTTTTTCACTGCGGCCACTTCTTCTGGGCTGCCTGTTGCTACTACAAGGCCGCCACCACGACCGCCTTCGGGACCAATGTCGATAAGATGGTCGGCCACTTTGATCACATCCATGTTGTGTTCGATCACAATTACCGTGTTGCCTCTGTCCACCAGTTTATTAAGCACGTCAAGCAATACCCTGATGTCTTCAAAGTGAAGTCCGGTTGTTGGTTCATCGAGTATGTAAACTGTTTGGCCGGTATCTCTTTTGGCCAGTTCGGAAGCCAGTTTTACACGCTGAGCCTCTCCTCCCGAGATGGTGGTTGATGACTGCCCCAGTGTGAGGTAACCCAGGCCAACCTCCTGCAGCGTTTTCAGTTTCTTGAGTATTTTAGGATGACTGTCGAAGAATTCAACTCCCTGGTTGATGGTCATATCGAGCACGTCGCTGATTGATTTGCCCTTGTAACGCACTTCGAGGGTTTCACGGTTGTAGCGCCTCCCGTTGCATTTGTCGCAATGCACATACACATCGGGCAGAAAGTTCATTTCGATCAGCTTCATGCCACCGCCCTGGCACTCTTCACATCTTCCGCCCTTCATATTGAACGAAAAGCGTCCCGGCTTGTATCCACGAATTTTGGCCTCGGGCAGTTTGGTGAAAAGGTCACGGATGTCGGTAAACACGCCGGTGTAGGTTACCGGGTTCGACCGCGGTGTGCGGCCTAAAGGCGATTGGTCAACCTGGACCACCTTGTCGATGTGTTCCATTCCGGCAAACGACTGATAGGGTAGCGGATCTTTTACCGAACGGTAAAAATGCTGGCTCAGTATGGGTTGAAGGGTTTCGTTAATCAGGGTCGATTTGCCGCTGCCCGAAACACCCGTAACACAGATCAGTTTTCCAAGCGGGAAGGCAACATCCACCTTTTTCAGGTTATTGCCTGTACATCCGGTCAACAGCAGTTGTTTTCCGTTTCCTTGGCGGCGTACTTTGGGTACTTCAATTTTTCTTTCACCCCTGAGGTAGAGTGAGGTCAGTGAGTTGCCTTTTAATATTTCAGCGGGTTTGCCGGCAGCCATAATTTTCCCTCCGTGTCTTCCGGCATGCGGCCCCAGGTCGACCACATAATCGGCATTGAGCATCATGTCCTTGTCGTGTTCGACTACAATCACCGAATTCCCGGTATCGCGCAAGAGTTCGAGCGAATGAATCAGCCTGAGATTGTCGCGATGGTGCAGCCCAATACTGGGTTCATCGAGTATGTAAAGTACATTTACCAGCTGCGAACCAATTTGGGTTGCCAGGCGAATTCGCTGCGACTCACCGCCTGACAGGGATTTTGCTGGTCGGTCGAGTGCCAGGTATTCGAGTCCCACATCGAGCATAAAGCCCAGCCGGTCGCGGATTTCCTTGATCACTTCTACCCCGATTTTTTTTTGTCTTTCACTCAGTCTTTCTTCTAAACCACTCAGCCATTGGCCCAGCTCCTTAAGGTCCATGCGGGCAACTTCGGTAATGTTCTTTCCATCGATTTTAAACCAAAGTGATTCTTTTTTCAGGCGTTCACCATTGCACGAGGGGCAAATATCTTCCTTTACATACTGGTTGGCCCATTTTTTTGCTTTCTCCGAATAAGTATCCTCGCGCTGGCTTTCAATGTATTTTACCACCCCTTCATAGGTCATAAAATAGTTGATGTTGCTTCCCAGTGGTGAATTTTTCAACTGTATGCGTTCGCTGGTTCCGTACAAAACCTTGTCGAGGGCTTCGTCGGGCAACTCGTCAACCGGGGTTTTCAGGGTGCATCCATAGGGGTCGAGAATGGCTTCAATCTGCCAGAAAATTACCGCATTGCGATAGTTTCCCAGAGGGGCAATTCCGCCTTTATAAATAGAAATGCTTTTATCGGGTATAATTTTATCGATGTCGAGTTGAGGAATTACTCCCAGCCCGTTACATTTCGGGCAGGCGCCCTGAGGTGAATTGAATGAAAAGTTGTGCGGAGCAGGTTCGTTGTATGAAATCCCTGTTGTGGGACACATCAGGTGCCTACTGAAAAATTTGACATCGCCGCTCTCATGATCCATCACCATCATGATTCCTTTGCCCTGCTTCATGGCAGTTTGAACCGAATCTCTTAATCTTTTATGCGAAGCCCCGTCAACCACCATCCGGTCGATTACCATCTCAATAAAGTGATTTTTGTAACGATCGACTTTCATTCCGTGAACGAGTTCTTTTATTACACCATCGACACGGGCATAGAGGTAGCCTTTTTTTCGAATCTGCTCAAAGAGCTCGCGGTAATGTCCTTTCCGACCTTTTACTGCCGGTGAAAGAATCACTACTTTTCTGCCGGTAAATTGTTCATCAATCAGATCCAGAATCTTCTGTTCGGAATATTTTACCATTTTCTCGCCGGTGTTATACGAAAAAGCCTCTCCGGCCCGTGCGTACAGCAGTCGCAGGAAGTCATAAATTTCGGTAACCGTGCCAACGGTTGACCGGGGATTTTTGTTGGTCGTTTTCTGTTCAATGGAAATTACTGGGCTCAGTCCCGAAATTTCATCCACATCGGGGCGCTCCATATTGCCGAGAAAAGAGCGGGCATAGGCCGAAAACGTTTCGATGTAGCGACGTTGCCCTTCGGCATAAATGGTATCGAAAGCGAGCGATGATTTTCCGCTTCCACTTAGTCCGGTGATGACCGAAAGCTGATTTCGGGGAATATCAACATTGATATTATGAAGATTGTGCACCCTGGCTCCGCGAACTTTTATCACGGGCTGTTGGCTATGCTGATCAGATTTGTTGTTCATTGATGTATTCCCGGATTGTTTTATTGTGGGATTTTTATTTCGTATAGCTTACCTGAATTGTTAGTCAGAAAGGTATCACGCAGCCACGGATTAAAGTATTTCAGAATTTTATAGGAGATTCCATAGTTTTGGGCAAAATCGGCAAAGTTGTCAACTCCATGTTCTATTGCAACTATATCCACCTCAAACGGTGGATAAAGGTCTTTCCCCTTTAGGTTGAAACCATATTTTTCCGGTGTTTCCATAATTGTTTTTAGCGCCAGAATTCGGAAAACGTAACGGCTGGTTTCTTCATTTAACAACAAATCGTAATAATGGTTCTCCTTTTGACGCTCCACTTCACGGTCAATTCCCCTTCGTCCGGCGTTGTACGATGCCGCTACGGTGGTCCAGTTGCCATAGCGTTCATACGATTCGTGCAAATATGCACAGGCAGCCACCGTTGCCTTTTCGAGGTGGTAGCGCTCGTCCACCTGGTCGTTCACTTCGAGTCCGTAATCGCGTGCTGTTCCTTTCATAAGTTGCCATATTCCGGCTGCTCCAGCGGGCGATAATGCCTTTAAATCGAACCCGCTTTCGGCCAGTGCCAGGTATTTAAAATCGTCGGGAATGTTTTGTTCCTTCAGAATGGGTTCAATGATTTCGAAAAAACGAGGTGCCATTTTTATGAAGCGAATGGTTTGAGAGTGGAGATAGGTATTGACCAGCAATTCCCGGTCGAGACTTTCTTTAACATCGAAATTATTGAGAGGTACTTCTTCTCCAGCAAAGCTAAGCTCTCCGGGAATTGGAGGTGGCAATACCTCCTGCAGCTCTTTTTTCTTTTCTGCCGGAACTTTATCCGGGCTCGTTTCACTTCGCTCGTTGCGATACGATGTAAATATGGTTCCAATAATAATCAGTAATCCAATTGAAATCAATGAATGCTTTCTGCTCATCTTATTTCTTCTCCTACGGTGTTTTATTTTACTTTTGGTGCTCACTTCCGAAAACAGAGGCAAGTACTGAACATTTACCTTTTAATGCTGTTTTGCAACATTATCTGTTGAATGGTCAATTTGTGAACCTACAAAAGTAACGGATTAAAACAAAAAGAAGTACAAATACAATGGGAAATTCATTTGATAGTAAGGCGGCAGGCTGGGATGATAATCCCAAAAGGATTAAGCTGGTAGATAAAGTGTGGGAAGTACTCGACCGGCAAATCGATTTCTCCGGAATTAAAAGCGCGATGGATTATGGTTGTGGAACAGGATTGCTTGGTTTTAAATTCATCGACAAGGTCAGCTCGCTAACTTTTTGCGATACATCGGAAGGAATGCTGGCACAGGTTGAGAAAAAAAGTGCTTATTACGGAACTAAAAATGCACGTCTGCTAAAAGCCGATCTGAGCACAGCACCACTGCCCGCCGATCGTTTCGACCTGATTGCTTCGATGCTTGTTCTGCACCATGTGGAACACCCTGGAGAACTTTTGGCCCGCTTTCATCAAATGCTCAATGACGACGGGCTTTTTTGCTGGATTGATCTGGAGGAAGAGGATGGCTCGTTTCATACCGACAGCGAAGAAATTCATCATCATGGGTTTAGCCGTGAACAAGTAAGTGGCTACATGAAGGACAATGGTTTTGTCGTTAACTTTTATAGCGATGAGTTATATGTTGAAAAGGAAAAAGACGGACAAACAGTTCATTATCCCTTATATATTGCGATTGGACGAAAAGCCTAGTTAAAAATGATAACTGAGCCCACTGTACAAACCAAAAACATAAGGCCTGTTATCGAATAAAGCCTGCTGATTCAGTGAAGAAAGATGCAATTTCAGCATGGGCTCCAGATTTAGCTTTAGTCGTTCCGAAAGCTGATAGTCGACTCCAAAGCCCATGCTGCTGCTAAAAACCACCGGTCGTAATCCTTCAATTACGCCCGAAGCCAGCACTTCGCCCTCGCGGCTCAGTCCAACCTGATTTACAACCAACACATTGGTGCTTACACCACCCAACAGGTTGATACCCATGCGCTGATCAAGCAAACGATAATGCATTAGCAAGGGGACTTCGACATAGCCTGCCGATTGACGGTAGTTGTAATTTTGTGCCATGTCGCTTGTTGCATAATAGAGCTGCGAACTGCCTGCCAGTTTGGTCCCCTCCGGAAGGTCAATGTTGGCCAGTCCCGAGCTGGTGTTTAGGATTACATTGCCTGACGTAGCTGAGTTTTGCTCTACTGTTTTAATATTTTCATATTCGGGTGAGAAGCTCGACTCCATGCGATCGTTCAGCCAGTTGTGGCCGGCAAAAGATACACCAATGTCGCCCGATTGCTGTTCAATTTCGTTGTAATTGATTCCTGTAGAAAACGAAAGACGTTTTCCTGTGTGGTAAGCAAAGGTAAGCCCTCCGGCCAGGTTGGACTTGTAATTGGTTGAAATGGCCGACTGTGAACTGGCAAAATCGGCATCAGCGGCATAGAAGCCCGGCTTCATTGGTTCGAAAGCATATTGAGGTGATGCCTGCACGCCCATCGACCAGCTGCCTTCTTCCTTATCCTCCTTCTTGTCATTATTCATTGCCAGCAGGTTTTGTGCGATGATGGCCTTATCGGCTTCACTGATCAATTGACTTTCATACCAGCCGCTAAGCCTTTCCGAATTAGCGGGCACCAGCAAGCGGGAGGGGGCGGCACCGGCGAGTAGAAAATTATTTATTTCTGGCTTCTCTGTTTTTGTTCCTTCTGTCTTTGATGCACCTGCTATTATTTGCTTGTCAAATGCAGCCATAACAGGGCGTTCGAAATGAAGATGAATTTCATTTGAAAATTCTTCAACAACTATAGTCCTGTTGCGATGTTCATCAAGTGTTTCATTGAGCCGGGCCATCATCAGCGCATCGTTGTTAAAGTGGCCGGCCATGAACCAACCCATAACAAAGGCAGCGGCAACAGCAGCGGCGCCGGCCATGGTCCACCAGGCCATCATCCTCCGTTTGCGCCCCGAATGATCGAGGCTGCCGGAAATCCGATTCCAGACGGCTTCGGACGGAACTGCCTCGTAGTTTTCGAGTCCTTCCCTGAAGAGCTGATCTATTTTATGTTCTTCATTTAACATAGCTTTTCTCTGAAATTCCCAATTCTTTCACTTTTTGTTGTAATATTCGTCGTGCCCGGGCCAGATTCGATTTCGATGTTCCTTCGTTGATTCCCATCTCTTCGGCAATTTCCTTGTGACTAAAGCCGTCGATGGCATAAAGGTTGAAAACCATCTTATAGCGGGGTGGCAATTGAGCTACCAATTCGAGTAACTGCTCAGCCCCCAGCTGATCGTAAACCGTCTCGTTTTCTCCCTTCTGATCAAAAACCGAAATGTCCTCGACCGTTTGCATCCGGTAACGTGTACGGTATTTTTCAAGTGCAATATTGACCACGATTCTTTTCATCCATCCTTCGAAAGACCCCTTCCCCGAGTATTGACCGATTTTACTCATTATTTTTATAAACCCTTCGTGCAGCGTATCTTCTGCTTCGGTACGATCGCGGGAATACCGCATACACACCCCAAATAATTTTGGGGCAAACATCTGATAAAGCGTCGATTGTGCTTTGCGCTTGCCAGATTTACAGTCCGATATAAGTCGATCCAGTTCCTTCAATCTACTTGTTAAGTACTAAATGTTGTAAAGTTACCTGTTATCTGTTAATATAAAAGCCAATTTAAAGCAATGACTGTTAAATGCTTTTAACGAATCGTGCTGGTCAACGATGTACCCCTTCAGAGTTGACCGGCACCGATCAGCTGCTTCTTAATTCAACTTTCAACATTTTTCAAGGCATTGACGATAAGTTGCAGTGATTGGTTGCGCAGCGTGCCATCTTTTCTTTTAAAAAATAAAAAAAGGCACGCAACCTCATACAACAACTATGCATCCTTGTTCTGTATTTTATCTGAAAAACGGATCCTTGTCGATAAAAACAGAATATAAATCACAGCAACGATGAAACAATTGATCTTTTTACTCTTCGTTATCAGCCTTTGTTCTTCGTGCGAACAATGGGAGCCACTCGATTACATCGACGCCAATGGCTTGCTTGTGAAGATTGAAAACGAGCAGCGTGAAATCATTTCGGAGTACAGCTATTATAACAACGGCACCCTGAAAACAAGCAAGGAATACAGCAGCTATTATAGTCCGGGTTCCTGTGAAACTTTTAACTATTACTACAACAAATCGGGGCAGCTGACAAGTATGAAGGGATTTCAGCCGGGCAATATGCTTATGTCGAGCATGACCGGAGCGATGGATAAAAACCTGGCATATCGTTTCGCTTATGATGCTACCGGGCAACTCGACTCAATAAACATCGATTTCATTTACGATGATATGGATGACCTTAACTATTCGATGTGTCTCAGGTTCTCTTATCCTGATGAACAGACTTGCGAAGAAATTATCACCTTTAAGAACAGTTATGCCAGCACCAACATGATCACGAAAACCTATCATTTCGATGAAAACGGGAATATTGCAGAACTAAAAAGCTGGCAGACAGTCGAAGGAAAACAAAAGCTATATTCAATAGAAGAAATGCAATACGACGACCATAAATCGCCGGTAACATTTAAACCTTTGCCGCAATCGAAAAATAATGTGCTGGAGAAAAGCGTTACTGTTTATAATTACGATGAAAACAACGAACAGACGGTAGCTTACAGTTCGACCTATGTGTACGAGTATGAATACAACGGCAATGGCTACCCATCGTATTCAAAGGAAATCCAACCCAATCAGATTGAAAATATTCGTTATTACCATTACAAATAGCACCGTTATGAAAACACAAATTATTCTATTCAGTCTCATCCTGCTTCTTTTTTCTGCCGGATCGTGTGATACCAAAAGCGACGCAGACAAGAAAATTGAGCTTTCGTTTAAAGCCCAGAAAATAGTGGCTGCGGACAATGCCTTTGGGCTCGATGTTTTTCAGCGAATCAGTGCTGAAGAAGAGAAAACTAATTTCATGATTTCACCTTTAAGTATCTCGATGGCTTTATCGATGGCCTACAACGGTGCCGAAACTGCTACCCGCGACGAGATGGCCGAAGCCCTGCAAATAGAAGATTTTTCACGCGAAGAACTGAATGAAACTTACCGCGACCTGATTGAAGCCCTGCTTCATGCCGACAAAAAGGTGGCCATGGAAATTGCCAATTCGATCTGGTACCGAAATACCTACCACGTAGAGCAGGATTTTCTGACAGTTAACAGCACCTTTTACGATGCCGAAGTAAAAGAAGCCGATTTCAACAGTCCCGAAACGCTCGATTTGATAAACAAATGGGTAAGCGATAAAACCCATGGAAAAATTCCTTCCATACTCAATGAAATTCCTGCCGAGGCTGTGCTCTACCTGATTAATGCCATTTATTTTAACGGAACGTGGAGCAAGGAATTCAATCCTGAGAGCACACAACAGCTTACCTTCAATGTTTCGGAACAGGAGCAGGTAAGTGCCCATATGATGGGGCGCGTCGACACGCTCGACTACCAGAAAAACGAGCTCTTTTCAGCGATCAGAATGCCCTATGGCGATGGTAATTTTAGCATGACTGTGATGTTACCCAACGAAGGAAAAAACGTTGCCGACCTTACCTCGTCGATGAATGCCGAAAACTGGAAGCAATGGCAAAAAGACTTCGCTGTGACCAAAGATGTTGATATCCGTCTGCCCAAGTTTAAATTGAAATACGACATTACCCTCAATCAGGTATTAAAAGCCATGGGCATGGAACTGGCCTTTACCGAGCAGGCCGATTTTAGCAGCATCAACAAGAACCGGGATCTTTTCATCAGTTTTGTCAAGCATAAAACCTTTGTTGAGGTAGACGAAGAAGGAACCGAAGCTGCTGCTGTGACCATCATTGGATTCGAAACAACATCGGTAGGGCCCGAACAAGCTGAGAAAATCTATTTCCATTGCAACCGGCCTTTCCTGTTTGCCATTACTGAAAAAGATACCGAAGCGATTCTTTTCATTGGCAAGGTCGGCAATCCTGCTTTGGAAGAATAACAAAAGAAAATAGCCACTTTCTATAATTCCTTCAATCCCTTGTTAAACCGAAAATGCTGCAAAGGAACTTTGTTCCGAAGCAGCATTTTCACTTTTATTCCTTATGTTCTTATAAATGGATCACCTCGTCGTAGGCTGCTGCGGCAGCTTCCATCACTGCCTCACTCATGGTGGGGTGCGGATGAATGGTCTTCAGCAATTCATGGCCTGTAATCTCAAGTTTACGGGCAACCACCATTTCCGAAATCATCTCGGTTACATTGCCACCAATCATGTGCGCTCCAAGCAATTCGCCATATTTGGCATCAAAAATCAGTTTTACAAAACCATCTTTCTGACCCGCTGCACTGGCTTTGCCCGATGCGGAGTAGGGGAACTTGCCCACTTTAATTTCGTAGCCGGCTTCTTTTGCTTTTTCTTCAGTTAAGCCAACCGACGATACTTCGGGGTTGGTATAGGTACAGCCGGGGATGTTGCTATAATCGACCGGGTCGGGGTTTTTGCCGGCTATTTTTTCAACACAGGTAATTCCTTCGGCCGATGCCACGTGAGCCAGCGCCGGCCCCGAAACAATGTCGCCAATGGCATAAACCCCTTCAACCGTGGTGCGGTAGAATTCATCCACTTTTACCTTGCCGTTTTCGAGTTCCACTCCAAGATCTTCGAGGCCAATCCCTTCAATATTGGGAGCAACACCTACAGCCGATAACACCACTTCAGCTTCTACAACTTCTTCACCTTTTGGTGTCTTTATCGTCACTTTGCATAGCTTGCCCGAGGTGTCGACCTTTTCGACCGACGATTTCAGCAGTACCTTCATTTTGGCTTTTTTAAACGAACGGGCCAGGGCCTGCGACACATCAGCATCTTCATTTGGAACCACATTGGGCAGAAATTCGACCAGTATTACCTCAGTTCCAATGGTATTGTAGAAATTGGCAAACTCACTGCCAATGGCACCCGATCCGACTACCACCATCGATTTGGGTTGCTTTTTCAGCGTCATGGCCTGGCGGTAGCCAATTATTTTTTCGCCATCCTGCTTCAGATTGGGAAGCTCTTTCGAGCGAGCTCCGGTTGCCAGAATGATGTGCTTTGCCTTAATGGTTTTCTTTTTCCCTTTGGCATCTTCCACCTCTACTTCACCGGCTTTTTTTAACTTTCCAAAGCCATTAATTATTTCAATCTTGTTTTTCTTAAAAAGAAACTGTACTCCCTTGCTCATTCCTTCGGCTACTTCGCGGCTGCGTTTTACCATTTTATCGAAATCGGGTTTTACCTCACCCGAGATACTTACTCCGTAGCTGTCGGCATGTAGGGCGTATTCATAGGCCTGCGCACTTTTCAGTAACGATTTGGTTGGAATACAGCCCCAGTTGAGGCACACTCCGCCTACGTTTTCTTTTTCAACTACTCCTACTTTCATGCCTAGTTGCGATGCACGAATGGCAGCAACATACCCACCGGGTCCGCTGCCAATTACGATTAAATCAAAATCCATATCGCGTGATTTTATGTTTTATGTATTCGTTTTATTTTATTTCAAAACGAAAAAACTGCATTTATGTTTACTCGTATTCATTAAATTGCACTTGTGGTAAATATTTTAATTATAAAATCATGTCCGAACTGATAACAAATCATCAACATAGATTTAGTGAACTCTATGATTTTTCGAAGAGCCTGATCGTTCACGCTTCGAGCAATGCACAACAAGTTGAAAAATATGCTCACCTGATCGAAACAGTCGATGCACGTGAAGTGATGCAACTGATTGACCAACTACTGCTCGACGATGTTGGATTTGAACAGGTAAAGAAAAACATTGGTAAGTTAATCAACATTTTCTATAAGTCATTGAATTCGAGGGAAACAATCGACCCGGGTGAGCAGCATTTTCTTCACTACCTGCTCCTTGAAAACCGTTCGGTGAAAGAAATAATGCAGCAAATTAAGCGTGAGCTTAAACAAGTAAAAGGAAAGCCTGAAGCGGAGTTCGATCAATTGAAAAACCTTCTGAAGCGCCTTGAGGCCTATGAACTGCATTACATTAAAAAGGAAAACATTCTCTTTCCATACATCGAAAAAACATTTTCCCAATATCGCTGCCTGCAGCTGATGTGGTCGTTCCACGACGATTATCGTCGTCTGTTGAAGTCGATACTCCGAATGATGGAAGAAAAAGAAGTTCCGCGACAAAGCTTATACAAAGCCCTGGGAGATCTTTTTTTTGTCATTCTGCCCATTATTTTTCGCGAAGAAAAAATCCTCTTTCCTGTGGCGCTTGAAGTAATTCCAAAGCAAGGCTGGGATACCATGCTAGGTGAAGCATCGGAGCTGGGCTGGTGTTATATCGCTCCCCCCCAAACAGCATCAGAACATGAGCCGGATGATTTGGAACAAACCATAAATGGCAAAGTGAATCTGGGCACCGGGGCACTTGATGTGCAGCAACTAATACTGATGCTTGAACACCTTCCTGTTGATATCACCTTTGTGGATGAAAAGGATGAAGTTGCTTATTTTTCAGGAGCGAAACACCGTATTTTCCCCCGTTCAAAGGCCATTATTGGTCGCAAGGTACAAAACTGCCATCCAAAGGAAAGTGTGCACGTGGTAAACGAGATCGTCGAAGCTTTTAGAAAGGGACAGGAAAGCAAGGCCGATTTTTGGATACAAATGCGGGGGAAGTTTATACACATCCGCTACTTTGCCCTTCGCGATGAAGCCGGTAATTACAGAGGGACGATAGAGGTAAGCCAGGATTGTACCGAAATAAGAGGGCTCGAAGGCGAACAACGCCTGCTTAACTGGAAGAAAGGCAGTTGACAAAACCACTGAAATGCTAAAACTTGAGGTCAGACGCTGCTGGTAAGGTTTTTTATCTTAAATTGAATGATTCAAAAAAAACAAGCATAACAAAAGGCTTTCTATGCAGTTGAATAAAATAGCATTCAAGTTTACAATTGTTGCACTGGCAGTGAGTATTCTTTTCATTTTCGTTGCATATAATTACTATAGCAATGAGAAAAAGCGCGTTGAAGAAAGCAAACACGGTGAGCTTAGCGCCATTGGTAAACTGAAAACCGACCAGTATATTCAATGGCACCAGGAGCGCTTATCGGAAGCGCATTTCTTTTCCAAAACCCCAAGTTTTGTAGCAGCGATAATTGCTATATGCGAAGGTGATTCAGGAAGTAGCGAATCCCTTCGCCAATCGTTGTTACACATAATGACTAATAAACGGTATGAAAATATCTTTATTCTTGATACAGCTTTTCAAACTATTTTTAGTGCAGTACCGGCAAAATTGACGCTCGATTCAGCTTCTGTTGAACATTGTAAACAGGTTTTCACTTCGGGGCAATTAAACACACGCGATTACTTCTATTGTCCAATACACAAGAGCATTCATTATGAAATTTTTGCACCAATAAAAGACAATGGCAATAAAACGTTCGCTGTAATGATGTTTAGCATTAACCCCAACGACTACATTTATGCATTACTAAGCGACTGGCCAAATAAAAGTAAAACATCCGAGACCATACTTGTTCGGCAGGAAGGCGACAGCATACGTTATCTCAGTCCGCTCAAGCGAACCGACAACAGTAAGCTGTCCCTCGTCTTCTCAAATGAAGTGATAGAACTCCCCTCGGTTCAGGCTTTTAACCAGGTTTCGGGCTTGTTTCAGGGGCGTGACTATGCCGGTAAAAAGGTACTGGTTGATCTCAGCCTCATCCCGCAAACAAATTATGCGCTGATTAATAAAATCGATGTCGGGGAACTGTATGCCGATTTTAACAAACAAACCATCATGATCATGCTGATTACTGCCTTATCGGTTTTACTGGTTGCATTAATCGTTGCCTGGTTTTATAGTTTACGACAGCGGAGTCTATATCGCAAACTACTGGAGAATAAAAACAAATTGGAGGAAAGAGAAGAACAATACCGACTGATAATGGACAACAGTCTCGATGCAATTCTGCTTACAGCAACCAATGGAAGTATTCTGTCGGCCAACAAAGCCGCTGAACAAATGTTTGGCATGAGTGAGAAAGAAATCTGTGAGCGCGGACGTAATGGTCTGGTCGATTTGAATGATCCCAATTTGAAAACACTCATCAGAGAAAGAGAAATTACAGGTAAAACAAAGGGCGAGCTAACCTTTCTGCACCGTGACGGAACAAAGTTTCCAACCGAAATTACCTCTTCGGTTTTTAAAAGCGCCAGTGGCGAATTGCTAAATGGTCTTATTGTCAGGAATATAAAGGAGAGAAAACACCACGAAAACGTACAAAAAATTCTTTATGAAATTGCCCGTGAATCCATGTTCATCAATACCATCGAAGAGCTTCTGATGAGTGTAAAAGAACAACTTGGAACCGAACTCGATGCAAGTAATTTTTATGTTGCCAGGTATTTAAGTGATAAAAAAATGCTCAAACAGCTGGTTTTTATTAATGAAACTTTTAACTCAGAAGAGTGGCCGATTGAAAATACGCTATCGGGCACGGTGATAAGCAAGGGAGAAAGCTTATTAATTAAAGGAGATCAGATAAATGCCTTCTATAAAACCCGCTTATCGGATCCTGATTTTAAAACTGCCAAATGTTGGCTGGGCGTGCCCCTGAAACAAGAAAACGAAACGGTTGGAATAATGGTTGTTCAAAGCTATTATAACGAAAACGCCTACAATCAGCAACATAAAATCCTGCTCGAGATGATTGCCCATGAACTGGAAATTGTGATGCAGCGAAATAAAATGATCAACGATTTAATAGAAGCCAAAAATAAAGCAGAAGAAAGCGACAGATTAAAATCAGCATTTCTGGCCAATGTGAGCCACGAAATCAGAACTCCAATGAATGGAATCCTGGGATTTTTAGAATTGCTTACATTGCCTGATCTTTCAAGTGATCAAAAAGAAATGTATCTCAACATTATGAATAAAAGCGGGCAACGCCTGCTTGATACCATCAATGATATTATTGAACTTTCGAAAATTGAAGCTGGCCAGCTTATTGTTAACTTCTCTGAAGTAAATGTTGGAGAACTGATGGACTTTCAGTATAATTTCTTTTTGCCTAAAGCCCGTGAAAAAGGTTTGGTATTTGAAATTGAGCAAACAGCCGTAGATGCGGTAACATATGTAACTACTGATAAACATAAAATAAATGGAATTTTTACTAACCTCATCAACAATGCCTTAAAATATTCCGAAGTGGGCATGATTAAATTTGGTTGCTATGTCGAGAACGAATCTTTGGTTTTTTATGTAAAAGACACCGGAATAGGGATCCCCAAAGAAAAACAGCAACTCATTTTTGAACGCTTCAATCAGGTAGATGGTATGCTTACCAGACAAAAGGAAGGGGCCGGCCTGGGCTTATCCATTGTTCAGGCCTACATACATATTATTGGCGGAACAATTTGGCTGGAGTCGGAACTGGGTAAAGGAAGTTGTTTCTTCTTTTCAATCCCCCTTATAAAAAATTAAGCAAACGTTCAACAACTTCATTCCTACTGTTGGCTTTTTGTAGATCACTTTTTGTTAAAAAATGCAAATTACTTGGAAGTTAGTAAACATTAACTAACTTTGTGGCCTAATTGAAATACAGTTTATGCAAACACCACGGCAAATCGAAATAGTTGAAACTGCGCTCGACCTTATAAACGAGAATGGCATACAGGGACTTACCATAAAAAATCTATCGAAGAAAATTGGGATCAGTGAGCCGGCTATTTACCGCCATTATGAAAATAAGGTGGAAATTTTAGTGGCTGTACTCGACTCGTTTGGCAGCCTGATGAAAAGTGTAAAAACAGGGGTAGAAAACGAAAAGGGAAGTCTTTCACAAATTAAAAGCATGTTCCAGGCTTTTTTTAGCGCCTTCAACGACAAACCATCGTTAGTAGCTGTGATTTTTGCTGAAGAATTATTTCGGAATGAGGCGCAACTCACGGAGAAAACTTCTGAAATAATAAAACAGAACATTGAATTTCTGGGCAATATCATCCATAAAGGGGCAGAGCTGAACGAAATTCGTAACGACATTCCGCCCGATCACCTGGCCATCATGGTAATGGGAACGCTCCGTCTTTATGTTAAGCGATGGCAGCTTTCGGGATTTAAATTTAATTTGAATTCAGAAGGTTCAAAATTAATCCAATCAGTCATTGCACTTATTTCTAAATAAATTAAAATCAAATATATGGACATTAAGAAAGTAAAAGAACAGGCAATTGTTGATACACCACACAAAATTGATGTGCGCAGATTGTACGACAAAGATAGTGCACAGGTCATGCACATGACACTACAACCAGGAGAAACGCTGAAGCCTCATATTACCCCCGTCGATGTGTTCTTCTTTATTCTTGAAGGAAGCCCCGACGTAAGGGTGGGAGATGAAACCATTACGGTCGAAGCCAACAGTCTGGTTGACAGCCCAAAGGGAATTATTCACTGCTTGTCGAACAACTCGCAAAGCATTGCACGTATTTTGGTGGTAAAAGCACCAAAGCCTGTTGCTCAAAGCAAATTGTTGTAGGATAGATCAATAATAGTGCTTTAATAACAGGCAGCATCAATCATTTAAATAAAAGCTGAACTCAGGCAATCACCTTCAGCTTTTATTATTTCTTTTTCAGGTTAGTTAATATTAACAAACAAATAGCTTGTATAGCATTAAAACAGAAATTGTATGAAACACCCAAAACGGTATGCAGTACTTACCATTGCGATTACGCTGCTTGTAACAGCCTATTTTTTGAGCGAAATCAGGCACAATGCGCGTATGGAAACCGATCTCGACGAGTACATGCCTAAAACACACCCTTCGTTTGTGTACAGCGATCAGGCCGAAGAATGGTTTAATATTAAAGACGGGATACTAATTGCCCTTGAAAATCAAAATGGTATATACAACCCGCTGACCTTGCAAAAGATTAAGGATATTTCAAAGGCTTTGCAGGACCTGCCCGAGTTTGAAGACAACGATGTAACGTCGCTTTATACTGCCGATAATATTACCGGCTCGGAATTTGGGCTCGAAGTAAATTCGTTTTATAAACGGGTGCCGAAAACGGAAGTGCAGCTGGAGGAATTACGTGACAATGTAAGGGGCAACGACATGGCTTACGGCCGGGTTGTTTCAGCCGATGAGACTGTGGCATTGGTAGTGGCAGGCATGACCGACTCGTTGTTTACCGACTCGTTTTATCAGGAAATAGTAAGTTTTGCAAAAGAATACGAAGGTGACGGCGATAAGGTTTATGTAGCCGGACGTCCCATTGTTGAAGGCACCATGGGCACGCTGGGGCCCAAAGACATGAAAAAAATGGTTCCCATCGTGATTCTTGTCATCACCCTGGTGCTCTTTTTTCTTTTGCGAAGTACAAGGGCTACTTTAACTACCCTGTTTACCGTTTTCGTAAGCACCATTTGGGCTTTTGGATTGATGGCAGCGCTGGGCGTTCCCATTTTTGCCGTATCGACCATGATTCCCGTAATGCTTATTGCCATTGGAGTAGCCTATGGTATTTATTTTTACAATCATCTGAAGCATTATTACCGCGACAACAGCGACGCCGACACCCAAAGAGGTGTTGCTTACGTACTGAAAGTACTATGGAAGCCGCTGATGATGGCTGCCTTTACCACCATGATTGGCTTTATCTCGTTAATCACTTCGCAGGTGTTTCCTATTAAATACTTCGGAATATTTACTGCCTTTGGTATCCTGGTAGCCTTTCTACTTGCTCTTGCTTTCATCCCGGCTGCTGTGCTTTTGTTTGGTTACAAACCCCGTTTCCGAAATTCGGAACAAGCAAGTGAAGGCTATACCAGGATTAATCAGTTTACCGATAAGATGCTTAACAAGCGAAAAGTTGTTTATCTAATTGTTGGTGTTCTGATTGTTGTATCAATTTGGGGAACATCAAAGGTGTGGATCAATTCAAGCTTCCTGTCGAATTTCGAAAAAGACAGTGAAATTGTATTGACCGACAAGTTTGTCAACAGCAAGTTTGGCGGGACTTCCACGCTCAATGTTGTACTCGAAAGTGAACACGCAGGCGTATTTAAGCAACCTCAAAGTTTAGCACTGATCGACGAAATGCAGGCCGAAACCGAACAACTGGCAAAGGTCGGAAACTCCTTTTCGCTGGCCGATTACCTCAAACGGATGAATAAGGTAATGAATGCCGATGATGAAACGTATTATAAGATACCCGAATCGAACGACATGGTTGCACAATACCTTTTGCTCTACGAAATGTCGGGCGATCCTGAGAATCTCACCAAAGTGGTAAATTACGATTACAACCGCACCAACATTACTTTTCAGCTTAAAGGCGACGATTCGAGAACCATCAATGAGGCTTTGGCCGTCATCCAGGAGTATGAAGACCGCTTTGCCGATCAGGGAGTCGAAATGAATTATGCCGGTTCGGGTTACAAAGCACTGGTGTTTACAGGTTTGATTCTTGATGGTCAGATTAAAAGTATTATCCTTTCGTTACTGATTGTGCTGGCGCTGCTCAGCATTATGTTCCGAAGTTTAAAAGCCGGTTTGATCGGGTCACTGCCCATCATCATCACCGCTCTGATCAGCTTTGGGATCATGGGATTGTTTAATATTCCACTGAGCACCACAACAGCCCTGTTATCGAGTATCGCCATTGGTATTGGTATCGACTACGCCATTCACTTTATCCAGCATTATCGCATCAATGTTGCCAGTCTGGAACACCGGCACGATGCCATTCACTTTACCATGAAACAAACGGGAAAAGCCATTCTTTACAATGCAATCGTTGTGATTGCCGGTTTTATGGTTTTGCTTTTTTCGGTATTTCCTCCCAACCGTACGCTGGGGGCTTTGGTCTCGCTCAACATGTTTACAAGTCTGGCCGGAACGCTTACGGTAATGATGATCCTGGTGTATGCCGGCAAATTATTCATGAAGGGGGTAAAGAAAAATAAACAGGAATAAGTTGACAATTGGGAAAAACATATTGTTCATCGCGCTGCTTGTTTGGGCGGCTGATTCGCAGGCACAGCGTATTGATACTGTGCCTGAAGAAGCAATGTTTTTTCAGTCGATAAGGGCTAACCAGGATGAGAGCTATATCACGTTCGGGCAGGGAATAGGAAATTTAGAACCTTTGGTGTTCGAAGCCAGAATCAATCCATATTTCCTGCTTCGAACAAAGGACAATTCAAAATGGGGAGCCACGCTCTCGACCAATATTCTGCTTCGGATGTATGCCGAAGAGTCGTTGCCCGTGCGCTCACCCAGCTACATGCCCAATGTTATTTTTTATCGGCTTATCGATCAAAATATCGAACGTAACAACTATTTGTTTTTAAAAATAAGTCATCATTCAAATGGTCAGGAAGGAAATTTTTTCAACGATGATGGAAGTCTGAATCTTTTTGAGGGAAGTTTTTCAACCAACTACCTTGAGCTTGGACTTTTCTTAAATGAAAAACTGATTCCACCCGGGCATTTTCAGAAATACTTTCGCACATCGTTTGAATACCATTTCAATATTGACAGAAGCCCTGAGCTGGAAGGTATGTATAGTTTCTATCGATGGAATAATGCCTTTCGGATTTTCCGCTTTCCTGTTGGAGGAAACAATCAGTACATACAGTCAAAAATTGAAACAACATGGCTTTTTGGTACTTTAAACGATGCAAATTTGTTTGATCTTTCAAAGCGTCTCAACTTTTCTTTTACGCTCAATTATCACCCGAAGGTATTAACTGATGTTAGCTTATTTGCAAATTTTTACTCAGGAATGGATTATTACAACATGCATTTTTCACGCAGACTCACTGTTTTCAGAATAGGTATACAGGCATTTACATTAAAATAATATTCAATAATTCAAAAGAAACAAAAGATGAAACATTTACTCACAATTTTTACCATACTGCTGATTGCAGGCCAGGGGTTTGCACAACTCAGCGGTGAAGAAATAATGAATAAAGTGTACAACCTTCCAACGGGTAACGACCAGCAGGGACAGTTGACCATGACCCTGACCAACAAAAGTGGGGAACAACGGGTACGCAAGCTCCAGCAGTACATCAAATTGTACGATGGCGACGAGAAGAAAGTAATGTTCTTTTTGGCACCGGCCGATGTGCGAGGTACCTCATTCATGAACTGGAGTTATGCCGATGGTCGCGACGACGACCAATGGATTTATCTGCCGGCATTGCGACGTACAAAACGCATTTCGAGCGATAGCAAGAGCGATTCGTTTATGGGTTCCGATTTTACCTACGACGACCTGGGCGACCGTCATCCATCGGAAGATACCCACCAACTGCTGCGCGAAGAAACCATCGATGGAAAAGCGTGTTACGTGGTTGAAAGTACGCCAAAGGATGAAGCGTATGCTTATTCTAAAATCGTTTCATGGGTATTGAAAGAAAACTTCATGGGAGCAAAGCGTGAATTTTACGATGAAGATGGCGACTTACTGAAAACACTGACCGTTATTAAATACGATAAAGTGGATGGATTCTGGACCATTCTGGAAACCGAGATGAAGAATGTCCAGAAGAACCATAAAACAGAAATGAAGTTCGAAAACATTCAGTTTAACCAGGGAATTCCCGACAGTAAATTCACCGAACGCGGAATGACCCTCGGATCTTAAACCTATTTAATCAGTTAACGAAATGATCATGAAGCAATATAAGTATCTGGTGATTCTGCTTTTTTGGGCGCTGTCGGGCCCTGTTGCGGCACAAGGCTTTGTAAATGCCGACATAACGGGTTATGCACGCAATTACACGGGCGTATTACTGAACGAAACGAAGGATTTCTCGATCGTCCAAAACACACTCAATCTTAATTTCGAAAAAAGGGGAGAGCGTGGTGGTTTTAAGGTAAATCCATACCTGTACCATTACTTCGACCGCGATCTGGAAATCGGGCTGCGCGAAGCCTATCTCGACCTGTATTTTAAAAACCTCGATATCCGGGTCGGAAAACAACAGGTAATATGGGGAAAAGCCGAAGGAGTTTTCATTACCGATGTGGTTTCACCCAAAGATTTGCGTGAGTTCCTATTGCCCGATTTCGATGAAATCAGGACTGGCATCACGGCGGTTAAGCTGAATTATTTCAAGGGAGCTCACAGTATAGAAGCGGTTTGGACTCCGGTTTTTACACCAACACAAATGCCTGAACAAGGATCAATATGGGCACCCGCATTGCCATTTCCGATGAAGCCTGCGTGGGATTATTCGGTTTCAGAAATTAAACCATCGCTCGAAAACAGTGAAGTATTTCTGCGTTATTCGATGATGGGTAGTTCCTTCGACTTTGAATTGATTGGCGGAAACTTCTTTTACGACGATCCGTCGATGTACGTGACCCGCGAAATCGACCCGCAAACGCAACAGCTTACCGGACTTACCGTGAGGCCCGAATACCAGCGGGTAAGCATGGGGGGTGGTAGTTTCAGCCTTCCGCTGGGCGGACTGGTAGTGCGCGGCGAAGGTGCTTACTATAGCGGTCGTCACTTTCAGACCAGCAATCCCATGGTGCCCGGATCAAAAGTTGCCAAAGATAATTTGCACTACATGGCCGGACTCGATTACACATTTGGAGGTGTTCGCATGAGTGCTCAGTTTATTCAGGAATACCTGCTTGATTACGATGATGCATTGAATAACAAGGAGTTTGAAAACACCATGACGGTAATGGCCCGCAAAGATTTTTTCAGGGAAAAATTGTGGTTGGAACTGTTTTCATACATCGGACTGAACAAGGGTGATGCACTCATACGCCCTAAAGCAACTTACTCGCTGAGCGATGGTTTTGAATTGCTGCTTGGCGCCAATTTCTTCGTTGGTGATGAAGGTCGGTTTGGCCAGTATGCCGAAAACGACATGGCATATATGAAGTTGAAATACAATTTTTAGACTGATTACAGGAATTTAAAGCACAGCTCAAATTCTCTTTCTAAGCGATTAAAAGGAAACCCGCAAAATTACGAAGCTAAGCAGTTGATGATCTGTTGCTTCGAATCTTTGCGGGTTTTCTATAACATGCGTAGTATTTATCTTCAAACTATTTAACAAAGAAATAAATTGAATACAACTCTTCATGCTGCTGATCGACCCAGTGTTGTGCTCCAAGACTGGCCGCCTTTTCAATTAAAGGAACAGGCAAAAACGGTGTGATGATTTTCAGAATTTCTCCTTCTTTCAACTGCTTTACGCCTGACAATACCACATGTACCGGGTGTTCTCCGGCATTGAGCATGTCGCGGGTATCGATAATGTCGACGATGCTGGTATAAGTAAACCAATCGGGTTTTTCGGTAACAAAAGTTATTTCGCCATCTTCAGTTGCATCAAGATGATCCTGCCCTGCTGCATGTCGCAACTGATTGACCAATTCTTCAACATTTAGCTTGCCAATTATGGCTGCCTGACCAATGCTTGTAATCTTTGCGACTGTTTTTCTTAATACCGGATTTTTTAATTTTTTGAAAGCCGGTGCCAGCTGAATCAGCAAATCTTCAAGATCGGGATAAGCATCGAGCAGCTCACTGATTTTGGTCTTGGGTGTTATGATTAAATTTTCCATTTTTTCGTTATTTATCGTACGACAAGATGCGACGCTCGCCTTCGAGGGAGCGGGCGTTGGTCAGGTCCTGTGAAACTTCGAGTGTTCCAAGATATTCTCCGTTGTCGTCTCTCAGTGCATAATATTCAATAAGAATGAACTTGCCTTTCATTTGGATCCAGAAGGAAGCCTTTTGTTCCTTTCCTGATTTAAAGTCATCGATGATTTTTTCTACAATGTGCACACTTCCGGGAGGATGACACAGGCGAACATCGCGGTTAATGATTGAGCGGCTTCGGGTAAAAATACGTTCACTGCCCTGGGTGAAATATTTCACCTTGTCGTTTTTATCAACAAAGGTCATATCGACCGGAACGGTATTGAGTATGGCTTTAATTTCCTGAGGGGTAAAACTTCCCGATGGCAGCTGGAGATTTCCACCGGCATTTAGTCCACCAGAAACGATGTTTTCGTTGTCTCCCGAGAGGTCGATTCCTTCGGGTTTCCATTCAACCTGCGGATCGTACAAGGTGAAACCAATTTCGATGGTTTGCTGATGTATGTTCCACCATTCTTCAATGGTAAGGGTGTCCATGGCCATGGGAAAGAGGATGTCTTCTTCCTTTTTAACCATTTCTCTTAGCTCCTTCAGTACCGGAAGAAAAAGTAAATCAAAAGCATCGAGTAGGTCATCTTTTTTCAGGCCGGGTTCACGCAACAACTCGATACAGCCCTTCAGGTGATCGCGTATTTCATCGTGTTTTCCCCACATTACCTTGGGAGGGCCCGTAATTTCGCGCTGCTCGAGATAAGGAAAAACAAGGTATTCCTTGCGCTGATAATGTTTATCAACATCCATCAGTTCGTTGAAACAGCCCTGCAGGGCATACAGCCTGTGGGTGAAGTCTGCATCGTCAAGCTGATGAAGGGTGTTAAGGAGGCCGTAGGTTTTGTCGATTACTTCGTTCAGCGCTTTGTTCTCCTGAATAAAAACATCCAGCGGATGTCCCTGGGGAATGTCCTGTGAACCACTCTGGTCAATGCTTCCATCGAGCACTTCACCATGAATATCGCACAGTTGAAGAACGTCTTCTTCTGGCAGGCCTTCGGCAATCAGTTCCTGTTCTACTTCAACCACTTCGCCATAAGGAATCTGGCTAAGGGTTTCACGCAGTTCTGCTTTTACTTCTCCCGGAGCATAACCTGCATGGAGCTTCAGAATCAGCTCTTTAAGTTTGCTTTTCCGGTATTCAGAATTATTGATGAGTTCGCTCATGATCTTTCCCTTTATTCTTCATATTTTATAACTTCAACCGGACAACTTTCGGCTGCCTCTATAATCGCTTCTTCGTTTGCACCAAAATCTGCACCTTCGATTACTTCAGCTTCATCGGGCATGGTAAAAACGTCGGGAGCTATGCCTTCGCACATTCCACACGAAGTACATCCCTCTTCAATCCATACTTTCTTAATTGCCATATTATTAATTTTTATTTTTATTCAATATAAATAAATAGCGGATGAAAATCAAGCACCTTTGTTACGGTATTTTTTCCGCCATAATAAATAACCGCTCAGCACCACAACTGCTCCACCAAGGCTAATCAGGGGCACAATAAGAATATAAAAATCACCCAGAAGGAAATTAAACAAACGTCCTGTGTGCATCTCGAGTGAGAAATTCCAAAGCGAAATGGTTGATTTGCGGATAATTTGCTCGTTCATGGGCGGCAGTTTGCTTTGATGATAAAGTGGAACAGCTCCCATGTTGTAATCGACCATGTAACGGTTTTGCTGTGAGTCAGTCAGCATGCCTGTAACCATGAACGTTCCGACCGGCCGTCCCGATGGTGCTCCCTGATAGGGTTTACCAGTTACAAAATCGAGCACCATTCCCGATGCCGGCTCCCACAGAAACAAACCACTGAACGAGCCGATCAGATAGGCTTTTTCGTAAGGTTCAAAAACGTTGATTCCCATCACACTTACCGGAGGTTGAAAACGCAGTTTTTCAGGTTTTCTATTCAGATCTTTTAAATAAAACATTCCTTCGGAGGTAGACAGCATCAGGCACTTGTTCGACTGATCGTAAACAAGGTCTCTCAATTTATCGTACCAGGGATTGGGCTGATCGAGATGCGAATATTTTATGGGTTTAACTTCTGAGCGTGCAATGGCTATGAGCACCGGTGGACGCAGGAACATTCCTGTTAAATAGACGATGATCAACAGCCAGAAGGTCCATGCACCTATTTTATTGTGCCACTTCAGCGACCATTTATTCATTCTCGCAAGGCGAAGACTTTTCTTTCCCCTGCGTATTCTGGCAACGATCCAGTCGGGAAAGAAGAAATAAATGATGCCTGTGATCGAAAGGAAGATAGTGACCAGTCCGAGCGCATCGACTACAAGCTGTCCGGGCAAGCCGAAGATTTCACCCGAATGAATCTGCCACATGGTTTCGAATAAACTGATTTTATTTTCAAAGCCTTCGGGTGCTTTCAATTCAATTTTTTCAAAGTGGCTTGCCGGCCCCTCCGATAAGCCCGTAAAAAGATAAGACCGATTGATGGCATAAATGGTATCGTTTAGCCATTCGATGCCGGTAAAGCGCTTCAGATCAACATCAAGTTCAAACTTTGTCCAGCTTTTCTGCTGATAGTCGTAAGCATAAAGTCCGAATTGGCTGGCAGCATACAAATGCCCATCGGGACTTTTGAGTACATCGAAGGTTTTGCGATGATCGTTGCCTTCGGGATAGCCATGATTAAAAGGGCTAAAATTACTCAGCAGGGAATCGGCAAGCCAAATGCCAATGTTGCCATATACCAGGACACTATCGCTGCCAATGGTCACGTTCCCCTTTACTGCACTGTTGTTCCAGTTGCTGTAGGCATATTCATCGGGCAGCCATTTTCGGTTGATCTCCGCACCGGCAAAAAATTCACGGTGATTCATGATGATCCCTGTAATCCCAAAATAAAGCAGGAAGAAAGAAATGATCAGTCCGGGCCAGCGATGTAGTTTTTTATAGGTGCGTTCTCCTCTTTTTCTCTTATCCATTTTTCCCCAATAGATTCAAAACAGCTTCACCTCTGTTGATTTTTCTTGCCAGTGACTGAATACTTTCTGACAGGGCAATTTCCATATACCCATCACGAATTGCTGCATAGCGATGATGTAAAGGACAAGGTTGGGTGTCGCTGCATTTTTGCAAACCGAATCCGCATCGATTAAAAACCGAGAGTCCTTCCATTGTATTGATCACCTGATAGAGACTAAGCTCGTCGGCCGTTTCATCGAAGAAGAAACCTCCTCCGCGACCCTTCAATGAAGCAAGCAGACCATGTTTGGTAAGGGTTTGCAGTATCTTGGCAGTAAACGCCGACGGAGCCTCAATTCCTTTGGCTACTTCAAGAACCCCCGGGCGATGACTGTTCCAGTTTTCAAGCTGGATCATCACCAGGGCTCTTATTGCATATTCAGTACTCTTTGCAAGCATACGGATCGTTTATTTTAGTTCCGACTCCAGAATGGCTGCTTTTTTAAACAACAGATTGTTTTCAAGGTGAATGTGTAGGTGCAAATCTTCCTCAAACTCCTGCAGGGTTTGAAAAGTAACCCGGTAGGTATTACATCCGTCGGACGGAACAGTATAATTATTGGTAAATTTAGCAATTAAGGCGAAACGATCACCTTCGGCCTTATGTTCAGCTTCCATTTGTGCAATGGGTTCGAGTACGCTGTTTACACCAGCTTCCAGTTTAGCACCTTTTTTCTGCAACTGCACCAGTTGATTTACGAAGGGAAAGAGTACCAGTTCTTCCTTTTGCATGTGCATAGTTAAGTTTCCGGCTGTTTGCCCGAAAAGCTCCTGTACATCAAACAGCTCAGGATGATTGGCTCCATGCGCTTCGCACAACTTTTGTAGTTTTGATTGCAGAAATGGGATGGTTTCACGTACATAACTATGGTGACGATCAACAATGAGTTCACAAAGCTTATCGAGTGCCATTTTTTCATACCATGCGGCTTCACGGTCGTTTTGCAGAAGGGTGCTTTCAACTTCAACGATTAACTCCCGTGGATCCAACTGAGCACGATCACATGCCTGGGCAATGCTTTGTCCTCCGCTGCAACAAAAGTCAATACCATATTTCTCAAAAATTCTGGCTGTTTTGAAATTGGCTCTTACAACTTCTCCTACCGATGTATTAATTTGAATTTCCATTTTATTTAACTTTTATGTTTTTCGACACAAAGATAGAAAAAAAACATCAAAGGATAACAGGGTCCTTTTATAGTTTTTATATATTTGTCTAAAGTTTTTAAAAGACATACAAATCCTAAAAAATTTAAATCAATGAAAACCAGAACTCTATGGACAAGTTTTATACTTGTGATGGTTGTATCGTTTGGAATTTTGGGTTATTACGGTATTGAAATCTACCGCAAAGCACCACCGATACCCGAGAAAGTGATCACCACCAATGGTGAAGTAATTATGACAGCAGCCCAGATTAAAGATGGTCAGAATGTATGGCAATCGATGGGTGGTCAGGAGGTAGGAACGATATGGGGTCACGGAGCTTATCAGGCACCCGACTGGACGGCCGACTGGCTGCACCGTGAAGCGATTTACATGCTGAATGAAATGGCAGAGGGAGAATACGGAAAATCGTACGATGCCATTTCGGAAGAGCAAAGGGCTTTACTGGAAATGCGATTACAACGTGAAATGCGGGCCAACACTTACGATGAAACAACAAAATCGATTACCATTTCGCCCTTACGCGCAAAAGCATTCGATGCAATTAGCGCGCATTACAGTGGCTTGTTTATGGATGATCCCAACATGCATGAGTTGAGGGAAGCCTATGCAATTCCAGCAAACAGCATCAAGGATGCTGACAGGATGCAGCTGATGAATTCCTTCTTCTTTTGGGCAACATGGTCAACAGTTACCGAGCGACCAGGAGAGGAGATCACCTACACCAACAACTGGCCGCCAGAGAAATTGGTTGGTAATGAACCAACCGGGACTCTTCTCATATGGACCGGCTTCAGTGTGATTATTTTGCTTGCCGGCATTGGTCTGATGTCATGGTATTATGCTACACGTCGTGATGACGAAGAGAACGAAGAAGCACCTTCGGTCAATCCCATATCGGGTGCAGCCCTGACTCCGTCGATGAAAGCTACCTTAAAGTATTTCTGGATTGTGACTGCACTCATTTTAGTTCAAATACTAATGGGGGTGATTACTGCGCATTATGGAGTTGAGGGGCTTGGTTTTTATGGCCTGCCATTGGCCGAGGTACTTCCTTATTCTGTTTCACGCACCTGGCATATTCAGCTGGCTATCTTCTGGATTGCCACATCATGGCTGGCAACCGGATTATTTCTTGCACCTGCCATTTCGGGGAAAGAGCCCAAATTCCAAAAGCTGGGGGTGAATGTACTTTTCTTTGCCTTGCTTGTAATTGTTGTTGGATCTCTTGCCGGTCAGTGGATGGGTGTAATGCAAAAACTTGGGCTGGTCGAAAACTTCTGGTTTGGTCATCAGGGATATGAATATGTCGATTTAGGCCGCTTCTGGCAAATCTTCCTGTTTGCCGGTCTTTTTATATGGCTGTTCCTGATGGGGCGTGCAATATGGCCGGCACTCAAAGACAAGCAATCGGGCAACAGGCATCTTTTAATTATGTTCCTCATTGCCTCGATAGCCATTGCCTCTTTTTACGGAGCAGGATTGATGTGGGGAAGACAAACCCATCTTGCCATCGCTGAATACTGGCGCTGGTGGGTCGTTCATTTGTGGGTTGAAGGATTTTTTGAAGTTTTTGCCACGGTAGCCATTGCCTTCTTGTTTGTAAGGATGCAATTGATAAGAGCTGGAATTGCTACGACTTCGGTGTTATTTGCAACGGTCATCTTCCTGTCAGGCGGAATTTTGGGTACTTTCCATCACCTTTATTTTACCGGTACCCCAACAGCAGTTCTTGCACTGGGTGCATCGTTCAGCGCACTCGAAGTGGTACCCCTTGTTCTAATGGGTTTTGAAGCTTATCACAACCTAAATTTGAGTAGAAGCAGGGATTGGGTAAAAGCTTATAAATGGCCCATCTACTTCTTTGTTGCAGTTGCTTTCTGGAATTTCCTCGGAGCCGGTATTTTTGGCTTCCTGATTAATCCGCCCATTGCACTTTATTACATGCAAGGATTGAATACCACACCGGTTCACGGGCATACAGCACTTTTTGGTGTTTATGGAATGCTCGGCATCGGTTTGATGCTTTTTGTTTTACGCGATATGGATATCAAATCGGTTTGGAATGAAAAATGGATCAAATTTGCTTTCTGGTCTTTGAATATCGGACTGACATTGATGGTGCTGCTCAGCGTACTCCCCGTTGGCTTACTTCAAACAATAGCCAGTGTTAAGCATGGTTTATGGTATGCACGTTCGGCTGAATTCCTGCAATCGGAACCGCTGGAAACACTTCGTTGGTTAAGGGCCATTGGAGATACCATTTTTGCGTTGGGTGCAGTTGCTTTGGCTTGGTTTGTATTTGGTTTAAAAACAGGCTGGTCGCTTAAAAAGAAATAAGAAATTTTCAGTTACATCTTAACAACAAAAGGAGAGCAGCCGATGGTTTGCTCTCCTTTTTTATTCGGTAGCTTTTAAGTAGAAGTTCCACCTTGTTGAATCGTTTGATTTCAATGATCAGGCAAAGCGTCAATCGAAGTTATGTAAACGCCATTCAGATTCCCAGGGTTCTGTGCAATACACTGGTATATCCATTGCCAAAAAGCCATAATGCCAGTCGGCTTGCCAATTTGAAGTACATATTGTCTGTGTCGTTTTACTACAACAGCCAGATTTGGCACCGAACAAGTTGATTCTTACGAATCACCAACAGTAATGAAAGTGGATCAGAATTTCAGAAAACAAAAAGAGGCAGCCATGAATGACTGCCTCTAATATTTTTGTTGAATTAATATTTAGTCAACAATGGCTTTAAAACCAGGGTTTTCAAAATATTTGGCAAATTCGAGGTCTGTTTTAGCTTTTGCTTTCAGCGATGGATCTTTGCTGATTGCAGCGCCAAGGCTTTCAGTCATTAAGTTTTCTTTTGCTGTACGTGCAGCAACAACTGCCTTTAGGTAGTCAACCATGGCATCGTCCGACTCATTGGCTTCAAGCTTTTTCAAAGCACCGTTGTTATCACCAGCCAGAATGCTTGCCAGTGCAGAGTTAGGACGTACACACTCACCAAAATATTTCACAGCCTTGTCGTATTCGGCACGGGTAATGCTAACAATTCCCATGTTGTAGTCGACCTGTGGACCAACTCCGGTGGCAGCAGAGAAAAGTTCTTTGGCTTTGTTGATATCGCCATTTTTCAGTGCAATAACTCCCAGGTTGTTCTGAACTACAGGGTTATTTTGATCGAGTTGATCGGCTTTTGCAAAGCTGCCTGCAGCTGCGGTGAAATCGCCTTCGAGCACTTGAACCATGCCAACGTTGTTATAGCCTCTCCAGTCGTTTTCGAATTGACGGGTAAAAGCATTGTAGAAGGCTTTTTTCTTGCTTAAATCATCGGTTAAGGTAGCAGCATAGAGCAACTCTGCCTGGTTTAATGAAGCAGGATCGTTGCTGGCAGCAGCAAGCAATTCTTCATCAGTTTTACCAATCAGGTCAACCGATGCCAGGAATTTTGAACGACGAAGTTCGGGCAGAATTTCATCGGCCACATCAGTAAAGGCTTCTGAAAGGTTGCGAATTTCTTTTTCACGTACTTCAGGATCGCTGTACATCGAAAGTACACGAAGAATCAGTTCTTTGTCCTGGATTGATGATTTCTCCATCAACTCACGGAATCCTTCCCAGTCTTCGGCTGTGTAACGGGTTTTAAGATCCATGTCGATACCTGCTTTCTTCAATTCTTTCTGAAGATACTCAGCAGCTGAGCTTTCGCGACGTTTCGAAAGATCTTCATTCCAGTCGAGTTTACCGTCGGGTGAAGCATAGGCAGAAACTTCAAGACCTTTAAGATCTTTGCGTTCGGCTTCGTTGGCATCTTTGGTATATGCTTTGAAAGCATTCACATCTTCGGCTTTTAATTCTTCCCCACGTACGTAGGAGCTGTTGATCAGGTAGTGGATGTCAGCCATCATTTCATCAGGAACTACACGTTGGAAAGCATCAATGGCCGGGTCGTATTTACCGGATTTGTTTTCCTCTTTTTGAGTACCTACAACAGGCATACCCACTTTCTGAACCAGTTCAGACGTAGCGATTACACCATCGGCAATTTTTACCGGGTCGAAATCGAGTGCTGTAGCTCCCTTTTGTGCTACCATGCGTACTTTTAATTCTGACATTCTCATGGCATCTTCGTATGGAACAGCTCCTTCCACCTTGAAATTACCACCTTCGTCAAAAGTAATTACTGCATTGTTGGCAGTTACACTTTCTCCCTGCAGTTTAATCTCGGGATAAGCAATCTCACCACCGTCATACTCTACAACCGGTGTAACGGTTAATGTAGCTTTCTTTACAAAATACTTCTCGGGTATTTGTCCTTCAACGCTTACTTTTACCTGGCCGGCATGGCTCTCCAGTACCTCAGGAGTTACATCCCATTTAATCTGATCAGCATCTTTTTTCATTTTTTTAATGCTGGCACAACTACTAAGCAGCAGTGTAACAGAAGCGAACAGAACGAGAACTTTTAAATTGAATTTTTTCATGATGGACACATTATTTTATTTTATAAACATATTTTCACTATTAATACAAAAATAAGAATGTTTTTCTAACCAGAAAGCCAATATACAAAATTTTATCATAATATAATCCTTGTAATTCCAACATCATAGCTCTTTTCAAGGATAATTTTGCATAATTTTTCATAGTCGCTTTTACGCTTTACAAAATCGATATTGTTCACATCGATGACAACAACCGGAAATTCGTTTTGCTGTTTGAAATAGTTAAAATAAGCCTTGCTTATGTTATTCAAATATTCATTTTCAATATTTTGTTCATATGAGCGGCCTCTTTTTTTAATCTGCTGCTGTAACTGTGGAGTATCTTTGTATAAAAATACGTACAAATCGGGACGTGGCAGACGCGAGTAAATAATATCGAAAAATTTCCGGTAGAGGTTGTATTCATCGGTGCTCAGGGTTACGCTGGCAAAGATGAGCGATTTCATAAAGTAATAATCGGCAACTGCAAAACTTTTAAACAAATCACGATTTTGTAATTCGCTCATTAACTGAGAGTAGCGCTCGGCCATAAACGACATCTCGAGCGTGAAGGCATAGGCTTTCGGATCGGTGTAAAATTTATCGAGAAAGGGATTATCGGCAAATGCTTCCCCAACAAACTGTGCATTGTAGTCGTTACCAATCATTTTTGACAGGGTCGTTTTTCCTACACCAATGTTCCCTTCTATTACTAAAAAGTTCATTTTGAAAAAAGAAATTTATTCGGGGTTTATTCCGGTATGATAAAATACAAAAGAATACAGATCGGTATACTCCTCTATTAGTTTTGATGTAGGCTTTCCGCTGCCATGCCCGGCTTTCTTATCGATACGGATAAGTGCAGGCAGTTTTCCGGTATTGAGCTCCTGCATGCGTGCCATGTATTTAAAGGTGTGGGCGGGCACCACACGGTCGTCGTGATCGGCGGTGGTTGCCAGTATGGCCGGATAGGCTTTGCTTTCAACATTGTGGTATGGTGAATAAGCATAAAGGTAGTTAAACATTTCCGGGCTATCGTCGGAACGGCCGTAGTCGGAGGCCCAGGCATAACCGATGGTAAAACGGTGGTAACGCAACATGTCCATTACTCCTACAGCCGGTAGTGCTACTTTAAACAGATCGGGGCGCTGATTGGTGACTGCCCCCACCAGCAGTCCGCCATTTGAACCACCTCTGATGGCCAGCTTGTCGGGCTTGGTATATCCCGATGCAATAAGATATTCAGCAGCAGCAATAAAATCGTCGAAAACATTTTGCTTATTCATCAGGGTTCCGGCTTTGTGCCACGCTTCACCATATTCACCACCACCGCGCAGATTGGCAACGGCATAAACACCACCTTGTTCGAGGTAATAAAGAACCGAAGTTGAAAACGAAGGAGTCAGGCTAATATTAAAACCTCCATAGCCATACAGTAAGGCCGGGTTGGATCCATCGGGTACTATGCCTTTTTTATGAGCGATGAATACAGGAACCTGTGTTCCATCTTTGCTTTGGTAAAATTCCTGTTTCACCACAAAGTCATCGGGATTGAACTGGATTTCGGGGCGAAACCATTCTGTACTTTGTTTATTGTTGAGATTGTACTTTACAATGTTCGTGGGCGTGTTATAGGAACTGTAGGAAATGAAAACTTCATCGCCTTCAAAAGTGCCTCTGATGGAACCCACACTCGAAATACCGGGCAGATCAATATCATGAAGATAGTTACCGCTTTCATCAAACACTTCAAGTTTGCTTTTGGCATCAGCCATGTAGAGTGAGAGTAATTGATTTCCATAATAGGATACCGACTCCATCGTATGTTCTTTTTCGGCAATCAGTTCAACCCAATGCTCCTTTTCCGGCATGGAAGGATCGATTGCCACCAGCCGGTAACGGGGAGCTCCGTCGTTGGTCATCACCAGCAGCTTTCCACCGACAAATTCAACCGGAATATAGTCATAATCGAAACCTTTGCAAAGTTGCAACGGTTCAGAATTCTTTTGTCCAAGGTGCTGCACAAATAAGCCATTGCCACTGGTCGATTCCGATTCGGTAATGATGAGTAGTTTTCTGTTTTCATCGAGTGATGCTCCGTACATGCGATCGGGATGTTGGGGATTGGAAAAAACCAGACGATCGTCGGTCTGAGCAGTACCCAGTTCGTGAAAGTAAATTTTTTGTTCCTTGTTCGATTCCGACAATTCACTGCCCTCAAGGGGTTCGTTGTAGGCACTGTAAAAGAAACCATTTTCATAACAGGCAATTCCCGAGAATTTTACCCAGCGAACATGGTCGTTCAACTGCACCTTGTTAAGTAGGTCAATAACATAAATCTCGTTCCAATCGGAACCTGAACGGGCAATTTGGTATACCATGTAACGTCCATCGGGTGTGACATCCATTCCTGCAAAAGCAACAGTGCCATCGCTGCTGAGGGTGTTGGGGTCGAGCAGCAATTGCTGTTCCCCATCTGCTTGCTCCATGGTGTAAAGCACATCCTGGTTTTGAAGTCCGTTATTTTTAAAAACGAACCATCGCCCTGATTTATTAAAAGGGACTCCCGAACGGGGATAATTCCATAAAGTACTGAGACGTTGCTTTATTTTATCACGACCTGGAAGTGAGTACAAATAGGCAAAAGTAACTTCATTCTGGGCATCGACCCAATGACCTGTTTCTTCCGACTGATCATCCTCTAACCAGCGATAGGGATCACTGACTTCGGTTTCAAAATACTGATCGCTTATTGCTTCTTTGCGGGTTTCAGGATATTCGATACGGGTATTAGAACAGCTCATTATAATAGATATCAACACGATACACGACACACACAATTTCATATTCGTACTTTTTTGAGTTCAAGATAAAAGTACAATTATTTAGGCTGGACCTTAGTTTTTAAATAATTTTTTTCGATGATCGGTATCTCAATTCGGTATAAGCGCCCCACAGATAGCCGATTAAAATGCCGACTGCTGCTCCGGCCAGAACGAAATCAACTGATAGTGCATTGTTAATTGTTGTTGAAATAATGGCGGCAGCACCGGCCAGTAAAACGCCAATAGCGATTGCTCTGCGTGATGAATAGTAGTGTGGAGGAATATAGCCGTGCTCTTGATGAAAGTGTTTTCTGATTTGATTGAATTCCTTTTCATAGGGCTGGCGATGAACAAGATCGTCGAGAAGAGGAATTTCTTCAATAAGCTGCTCCATCCGCACTTCATTTTTTCTGCATTCATCACAGGTCGATGAGTGATTCTCTGCATCCTCCATCATTCGTACAAGAAAACTTATTTTGTACTGATTGTATTTCGAAAAGGACCATTCTTCGGTGAGACTTTCAATCCGTTCCAGTTTTTGTGATAAATTCATTGAACAGGCAATTTAAAGGGTTTAAAAAAGGGTGACCGAAAAGTCACCCTGTATAATTTGGTAGTCATTTTTAATAGCGACGATCACGGCGATCACGGTCTCCACCACGATCACGGTCTCCCCGGTCACGACGATCACCACCACGGCCGCCACGGTCATCGCGTCGGCGGTCATCACGTCGGCGGTCTCCGCCTTCGCCACGAGGTTTGCGCTCTGGCTCAACATAACCTTCCGGTTTAGGTAAAAGTACCTTGCGTGAAAGCTTCAGTTTACCGGTTTTTTCATCCAGTCCGATGAGTTTCACTTCCACTTCTTCACCTTCTTTCAGCACTTCGTCGACAGTTTCGTGACGGGTATAATCGATTTCTGAAATGTGAAGCAGGCCATCTTTGCCGGGCATGATTTCGATAAAGGCACCAAACGATACAATCGATTTTACTTTGCCTTTATAAATTTCACCAATTTCGGGTACTGCAATAATACCCTTAATTTGGGCTACAGCAGCCACAATGGCTTCTTTGTTGACACCTGAAATCTGGATTTCGCCCATGTTGTCGATTTCTTCAATAACAATGACAGTACCGGTTTCTTCCTGAATTTTCTGGATGATTTTTCCGCCGGGTCCAATCACTGCACCGATCATGTCTTTCGGTATCAGCATGGTTTCGAGACGTGGTACGTTGTCTTTGTATTCTTCACGTGGTGTATCAATCACCTCTTCAATTTTTTCAAGGATGTGCAAACGTCCTACACGGGCCTGCTCAAGTGCCTGCTCCAATACCTCGTACGACAAACCATCTACCTTAATATCCATTTGGGTAGCAGTGATTCCTTCGCTGGTGCCGGTTACTTTAAAGTCCATATCGCCCAGGTGATCTTCGTCGCCCAGAATGTCGGATAGAACTGCAAATTTATCTGAATCCCTGTCGGTGATTAAGCCCATGGCAATGCCTGAAACCGGTTTTCTCATTTTCACACCGGCATCGAGCATACACATGGTGCCTGCACAAACTGTGGCCATCGATGATGATCCGTTCGATTCGAGAATGTCGGATACGATGCGTATAACATACGGAAAGTCTTCAGGAATCATCCTTTTCAGTGCGCGGTAAGCGAGGTTACCATGGCCAATTTCGCGACGACCTAAGCCGCGCGGAGTTTTGGCTTCACCCACACAGAAGGGAGGGAAATTGTAATGCAAGAGGAATTTTTCTTCTCCCTGAATGGTTACATTGTCTATCCGTTTGGTATCCATTTTGGTTCCCAGCGTGATTGATGACAAACTCTGGGTTTCACCACGGGTAAAGATGGCCGATCCATGAGCTCCGGGCAAGTAATCAACCTCACCCCAGATAGGACGAATTTCAGTGGTTGTGCGTCCGTCGAGCCGCTTGTTTTCATCGAGAATCATGCGACGCATGGCTTCTCCTTCAACATCGTGGAAATAACGCTTAATCAGTTTAACATTCTGATCAAGATCCATTTCTTCGTTTTCGGCGTTTTCTTCGGTATATTTTTCAAGGTAGGTGTCGCGAATTTCGGCAAAACCTTCCATGCGTTTTTGCTTATCGGCAATTTGCTGTTTTGCAAAATCGTAGCAATCCTGGTATAAATCGGCTTTTACTTTGGCTTTCAGGGCTTCATCGTTTACTTCGTGACAATATTCACGTTTAATGATGTTGAGTTCCTGTGCCATTTCTTCCTGTACCTTGCATTGCTGTTTGATGGCATCGTGAGCGAACTTGATGGCCTCGAGCATTTCTGCTTCTGAAACCTCGTCCATTTCACCTTCAACCATCATGATGTTGTCGTAGGTAGCAGCCACCATAATATCGATATCAGCCTCTTCGAGCTGTGTTCTCGACGGGTTAATCATCATCTCGCCATTAATGCGCGCCACACGAGCTTCAGAAATAGGACTTTCGAAAGGTACGTCGGACACAGCGATGGCAGCAGAAGCTGCAAGACCGGCCAGAGAATCGGGCATTACATCTTTATCGGCCGAAATGAGTGAAATCATTACGGCGGTTTCGGCATGATAATCAGCGGGGAACAAGGGGCGGAGGGCCCGGTCAATTAAACGGGCGACCAGAATCTCGTCATCCGAAGGTCTTGCCTCACGTTTCAGGAATCCGCCGGGGAAACGGCCTGCTGAAGAAAACTTCTCACGATAGTCGACCGAAAGAGGCATAAAATCGACGTCTTCCTTTGCGTCTTTGGCCGATACTACGGTGGCCAGCAACATGGTATCGCCTGATTTTACAACTACTGCACCATCGGCCTGCTTTGCTAATTTGCCTGTTTCGATAGTGATTGTTCGTCCATCGCCCAGGTCAATAACTTTTTCAATTACATTAATCATAATGTTTCTTTCAATTTAATTCTGATATAAAAAATAGGGCGGGGCTTTATTAAAAAGGAGAAAAGGCAAATGCGCAAAGCATTGCCTTTTCGTTAAAAATTATCTACGTAAGTTCAGTTCCTTGATGATGGCACGATAACGCTCAATGTCACGATCTTTAAGATAGTCGAGCAAACGACGGCGCTTTCCTACCAGGCTGATCAATGCACGCTGGGTACCATAATCTTTACGGTTCTTTTTCAGGTGCTCGGTGAGGTGAGCAATACGGAATGAGAAAAGGGCAATTTGTCCTTCGGCTGATCCGGTGTCTGCCTCACTTTTACCATGTTTTGCAAAAAACTCTTTTTTCTTTTCAGAAGATAAATACATAATCTTTTAAATTTTAATAAGTTAAACCATTCGATTGCAACGCAGCAGCATTCGTATTCGATGACAACTGCGGAGCATTAAAAGTTTGACTTTACGCCAAATTTTCGCAAAAGTAATCAAAAATATCATTCAAAGTATATAAAAGAACTGATTTTTAACAAATTCAAGCCAACTTAGGCCCCGCTAATCAATGTTTTAAGTTGTGAAATCCTTTGTTGTGTTTCAAAAGAGAAATTTTCTGAATATTGTTCGATCTGCTGATGAAGTGATAATGATAAGGGTGCTAAGGCTGCAGCAGAATTATGTTCACCACTTTCAAGCAGGAGTAGTACTTTTTGGAATACGAGTTCATTAAGTCCCGACAGATAATCGTCGGTGCTGGTATCGCGATGGATCAGGTTTTCGAGCGCAGGGGCATCCAGTTGGTCCACCTCGCTTAAAGTCATTCCGGTCCAGCCTGCAAGTTGCTGGTTCAGTTCGTCGAGTGCCTTTCGATATTGGCCTTTTTCACGCAAACCTACCAGGCGTGCAAGAAAGACACCCATTTGCCTGATCTGTCGAAGCAGGTAATCTTCAGAACTCATTACCATCCTCCATTACTTTGCGAAACATTCTTAGCTGTTCGGGCGATCCCAGCACAAAAAACTGGTCTTCTGTTTGGATTACATAATCGGATCCGGGATTGAAGATGTAGTTTCCATCGCGGTTTTTGATTCCGACAATGTTGGTTCCGGATATTTCCCGCTGTTTAAAATGGGAAAGCGGCTTTCCTCTGAAATTATCTGAAAGCTCGTGGCACGATACTTCTTCAAAACTAACCTCAACCGAATCCTGCAACAGTATGTATTCCATGAATTCAAGCACATCGGGCTGGGTAACCAGTTTTGCCATGTGTTGACCTCCAATGAGTTCAGGCATGATTACATTGTTGGCACCTGCCCGTTTTAGTTTTATAACTGCCTGGTTGTTTGTAGCCCTACTGATTATTTTCATCCTGGCATTGAGACTTCGGGCTGTGAGTACAATAAAAACATTTTCAGCATCGTTGGGAGTAGTTGAAATCAAAGCCTTTGCCCGCTCAACTCCTGCTTTCAACAATACTTCCTCGTCGGTTGCATCGCCGTTAAGAAACATGATGTCGGGGTTTTCGCGAGCAATACGGGCAATTACACTTTCGCGGTTATCGATCACAACAAATGGAGTGTTGTGGCTGGCAAATTCTTTACCAACCTGTTCTCCGTTGCGACCATAACCACAAATGATTACATGATTATACAGCCTGTTGATCCGCTTTTCCACTTTTATATTTCTGTAATATTTAAGAAAATCACCATCGAAAATAAATCGCGCCAAATAACCAATATAAGCAATACTACTCAAACTAAACAAAATCAAAACAGAGGTAAACATTTTCCCGGCATCGGAAAGGGGATGCACTTCACGAAAACCCACTGTTGAGATGGTTATCACCGTCATGTAAAACGCATCGAGCCATTTCAATCCTTCGATCAGCTTATATCCCGCTGATCCTCCTAGCAGCAAAACTGACAAAAGAAGGATTCCGCTCCGGATAGTCCGTGACGATTGTTGCTGGAATGTATTCACGTATTGATCAACTTATTCCCTATTTGACATTTCAAACACTTTTTATGATCACAATATACATTTTTTAGCTGAATAAGCGCTTGCGAATCGTAGGCATTCCCGGCTTTAATTCCTCGTTCATCCCAAAGGGAGATGATACTGTTTTGCTCGGGAGGTGTCATCTCGAGCAACTCAAATGCTTTGTATTTTAAAGAAGGTTTGTTGTTTCTGGTACCATACAAATAGAAGAAGGGTACAAGGGTATTGATTACAATGTTGTGGCGCGACAGTGCACCCAGCCATTTGACCTTTGACCTGGTTTCCTGGTTAAACCGATAATGAGTATCCCAATATGCCGATGCTTTTACATCGAAAAAGGAAAGTAGGCCGTGCAAATCGCTGGTCTCAATCAATCTTGAAAAAAGGGCTTCGCTGTGATTCATCACTGCTGCAAACTGAGCAATTCTGATGGTTGGAAAGTTAGCAGGCCGTAAGCGCATGAACTTCCAATGATGCGCTTCCATCCCTTTTAGTTGGTGCTTTCGGGCCAGATAGCTGTATTCATCGCGTAATTGTAAGTAATAGTCGTCACCAAGCAGGACCTCATTCAGCAAGCCTGACTGACCAAACATCAGCGCTTCGGCCGAAAAAAGTTTTGCAGCGTAGTGCGAAAGCACTGCGAGTGGCAACGAACGGGCCAGCATTTCAAACGGAAGCGCATTGACCTTGAAACCAAAATTAACAGCCAGATATTGATAGAATGTTTCGTTCCAGTCATTCTTGTTGGATGCCAGCAATTCATGGATGGTTTCGGTTTTCTTCTGAAGCCGCTCTACCAGGCAATGCTCAATGGCCGATTGTATATAAACTTTATCAACTGTGGGCAAATAGGCAGAACAAGCGGGCTGTAAATCTTCATTTACCAGTCGCTCATAATTTTGTTGCAGCTTTGGGTTAATCCGGATCTGAAGCGCCGGCAATGGGCTGCCTCCCGGTAAAGAAACTTCCTTGTCGTAATCGGTAAGCACATGCAGTATAACGCTGTTATAGGCATCATCGCTGTCATGATGATGTCGGTACCAGTCGGACGAGCGGATATGAACCTCCACATTGCCGACCCACAAAGTATCTCCAATCTTAATGCTTGCATTAAAAAAATCGGGGCCGGCATTAAAATTCCACGATCCGGGATGCTGTATTTCTACAGGATCGCCTTGAACTGTTTTTAACGACGAAAGGTCGAAGAGCTGGTTCTTCCAGGCAAATTGCACCAATTCTTCATTCATAATTTTCTGTTTGGGTTACGAACTCAATTTACAATTTTTTGATGGCTTAAACTATCAAACATCCAACTCAGATCTTAAAGCTCACTTTTTTGCTTAAATAGTTCATTCAAATGTTCATTTTTCAGAAAAATTGGTGGATTAAAAAATACTATTCACCATAAGATTCAGACTGTTCATAAAACAGAAAAATACTTCATCGGAATGAAATCACAATGAAGCCTAATCCTTCAACAGTCAGTAAAACAGAACAATACAGAGCTGGCAGCCTGTTCGGTTTGAACAAAAGATATTTTTATTCAAATCAAATAAGAATAAGCCGCTAATGCATTTGCTGTTTAAATCAGATAAATTTGTCTGAATTAAAATTGGGATACGAACTATTACACATGCTTTCAAAATTTTATCATACCATGATGCCTTTTAAGGGTACCGGTCAGATTGATTGGTGTATTAAAATATTACTTACTTCCAATTTACTTACTTCTCTTTACTTCTATCAATTAAAAACTCTATTGTATGAAAAAAACGCTACTTGCAATGCTGATTATCCTGTTTTTTGTCTCGTGGCAGAAACAGTTAATCGGCGCACCGTCAGTGAATAACCGTTCACATGACCTTGAGCTTATCGATGATCGTGATGAACTTCAAGCCGAAATCACTGCGATGAGTACTTCAACCCTCGACACTGACGGGGATGGTGTTTCTGACGAATTTGATCTTGACGACGACAATGATGGTATTTTGGACACCAATGAATGCACGAGCTCAAATTTCTTCTGGTCGAATCCTCCGGCAATTAATGGAAATACGGCCACTGGGACCATTAACGGAATCGCTTACACTTATACTTCATCGGTAAATGTTACAAGTACTTCTTATTTATTCGGGCACCACGAGTTTCCGGCAAGCTATCAAATTCCAAATGCAAACCCTAGCATTCAAAACATTTACCCAAGTACAAACACATTGAGTTTTGCCAGCCCCATGACGAATCCTGTTTTGGTGTTTGCTTCGATTGGTGGTGGTCCAGTTTCTGTTCCTATTAATTTTAGTGCACCTGTAGAGATATTGTGGTCGAAAGCCACTGTACAGAATTCGCCCACGCAAATCACCGGAACCGAAGGATACGCTGTTGTTCGTTTAAATGGAACTTTCTCAAGCATCACCTTCGATTACCTGACTTATGAAAACTGGGTAAATTTTGTTTTCGGTGCTGATTTCTATTCCTACTGCGATACTGATGGTGATGGCATTACCGACAACCTGGACCTTGACAGTGACAACGACGGATGTTATGATGCCATTGAAGGAAGTTTGGGCCTTGATCCAGGTATTGCTCCCAACGGGATGATCAGCGGATCAGTCGATTCAAATGGCATTCCATTACTGGCAAGCTCATTGGGACAGGGAGCTGGAACCAGCACCAATGCATCGGCTACCTGTTTTTGCGATCTGGGGATCGACACCACAGTTCCTGTTGTGTTGACCAGGTACAACACGGTATTCCTCGATGCTACGGGAAACGCCAGCATTACACCACAAGCGGTCAACAACGGATCGTACGATAATTGCGGAAGCCTTAGCTTGAGCCTCGATGACCAAAATTTTGATTGTTCAGACCTCGATGCCAAAAATGTAGCCACCATTGTTTCCGACAATACATGGACACAGTCAACCGTCGAATATACCACGCCGGGCCAATATGTTTCTGTTGTAAACCTGCTGCCCGATATCAGTACTTATACGCTGCCGGCCAGCAATGCATGGCCCTATGGAACCGTAAACTTTTTTAGTCCTGCTGTTCCTGGAGCTCAGCCTATTTATGCCAACGGAGGTACAAAGTTTTACAGAAATGAATTTCAGTTATCCGGAAGGCCCGAATCTTTGCGAATCAGAGCCAGGGTAGACAACATCATGGAGATTTTCGTGAACGGCATTTCCATTGGCATGGAAGATGATATTGATGGGGCAAATTTCAGCAACACCGTTTATCACGATGTGTTTATCGACGATAGTGGAATACAAAACGGTTATATGGGAGGCATGCAATTCGATGCGGTGACTTCACAGTCGATTCTGGATTTACTGCACGAAGGAGCAAACGAAATTGTTTTTGCCATTGCCAACTCTAACGGAACCGATCAGGGCGGGTTCATGGTACGCATGGACGCTGTGGCTGCAGGTGTTCCGGTGGTTTTAACGGCAACTGATCCCAATGGAAACAGCTCCGACGCCACTGCATTTGTAGTAGTAAAAGACAAGCTTGCCCCTGCAATCAGCACCCAGCCAATTTCTCTAACCCTTCAAGCAAATGGAACAGTCTCCATTACAGCCAACGATGTTGCAACGGTAACAGACAACTGTAGTGTTGCCACTGTTGAATTGAGTCAGTATGTATTCGGGATTAACGATGCACTGAACAGCCCTGTCACAGTTATGGTGACAGCCACCGATGCAAGTGGAAATGTATCTTCTCAACCAGTTGAAGTAAGTGTAATTGATCCTGTGCCACTTGCATTATGTCAAGATATAACCGTAGAACTGGATGAAAATGGTTTCGCATCAATTACACCCGAAATGATTGATAATGGATCTTCATCAGAGGTGGGAATTGCAGATCTAACGCTTGATATAACTTCATTTGATTGCAGCGATATCGGTGCAAACTCTGTAACCTTAACCGTTACAAGTACTTTGGGTACTACCGCTACTTGTTCGGCCATGGTAACAGTAGTTGATCAAACTGCCCCCGTGCTTACTTGCCCGGGCAATATTCTGGTGAACAACACCCCTTCGCAATGTGGTGCCAATGTGAACTTCACCGCATCTGTAAGCGACAATTGTAGTACTACGCTTACTTACAGCCATGAGCCCAATTCGTTCTTCCCAATTGGAATAACCCCGGTTTCCATTACTGCTACCGATGCAAGCGGTAATACTGTCAGCTGCACTTTCAACGTTGAAGTGGTTGATGTGGAACTTCCGAGCATTTCTTGTCCTTTCGACATTGTTGTAAATGCTCAACCCGGTGTTTGCGGAGCAGTCGTCAATTATGAGCTGCCCACAGGAAATGATAACTGCGGTACAGAAGCACCACCAACAAGTATTCCAAATCATACTTTTAAAGGTTATTATAACGGACATACTTATTTTCTCTCCAACAGCATGGTTCCGCCCGAGACGGCCCATGCCAATGCCCTGGCTGCAGGCGGATACCTTGCTACCATTGCCGATGCCCAGGAAAATCAGTTCATCTCGAACATGCATCCCGACCGGATTTGGATCGGCTATACCGATCGGGATGTGGAAGGAAGCTGGCGATGGATCACCAACGAACCGGTTAATTATACCAATTGGTCGGCTGGTGAACCCAACAACGCAGGCAATGAAGACTGGGCTGTGATTAACTGGTCAGGTCCGACATGGAACGACTGGTACTACACCCAACCGGCCTATTATGTGATTGAATTCGGGGGGGGCGGAATTCCGGCGAACCTTGTTGCAGGTCTGGAGTCGGGGAGTGTATTCCCGGTAGGTACTACCGAGGTGACTTACGAAGTGCTCGATCCTTCGGGCAACCGGGTGGAATGTACTTTCAATGTAACGGTGAACGACAATCAGGCTCCGGTTGCTGTAGCTCAGAACCTTGAATTGCAATTGGATCAAAACGGACAGGCAACACTCACAGCAGCTCAGGTCGATAATGGCTCATCCGATAATTGCGAAATTGCCTCCATGGTGCTTTCAAAAACCAACTTCGATTGTTCCAATTTGGGCAACAATCAGGTGACACTTAGCGTAAGCGATGTTAGCGGAAATACAGCATCAGCTCAGGCTGTGATCACTGTCGTCGACAAGCTGGCTCCAACCATTAGCTGTGCTGCCGATATTGTTTCATACGATACCGCTATTCCCGAAGAATCGATGGTTTACAATGTACCGGCCGGAGGTCAGACCAGCGGATGGAGTCCATGGGTTTATACCTTTGCCGATCCCTTGCCCTTTGGTGCCACCATCACAGGTGTTGATCTTACTTTTACGGCCGTTGATCAGGGCTGGGGAGGAACAGGAGCCAATGCAAACATGTACTTTGCCGATACTTATATCGGCAGTGGCGTATTGTACCATGGTTCAATGACGCATACCCTGAATTACGAAGGTGTTGTTCCTGCATACAATTACGGAGGCAACAATACGCTGAAACTATATCATGTGGGTTGGCCCGGATGGGTTGCCTACTGGCAGGGAGGAACGTTTACCATTCATTACCGAACCTCGGATGCTTGTGAGGCCTATGTTGAAGTTACACCTCCTCAGTTTGCTGATAATTGCGGTGGCTTGATTCTTACCAATAATTTGAATGGGACAGCCAGTGCGACCGGTTCCTACCCGATTGGTGTTACCGAAGTGGAATGGACTGTGAGCGATGCTTCAGGAAATACAGCGGTTTGCACCCAGCAAATTACCGTAATCGACAATACTCCGCCCGATGTACTTACCAACAACATTGTGGTGACACTGGATGAATTTGGGCAAGCAGGTATTTATGCCGAAGACGTTGATGCCGGAAGTACCGATAACTGTGGAATTGCTTCACTCCTGATTGATCTTGACCAATTTGATTGCTCAAACGTTGGCGACAACATCGTAAGCCTTACTGTAACCGATATTCACGGGAACAGTGCAACTGAAACAGCCATTGTGACGGTCGAAGACCATGTTGCACCGGTAGCTTTGGCACAGGATATCACCATTCAACTGGATGAACTGGGTGCCGCTTCGATTACTCCCGCGATGATTGACAATGGTTCGAATGACGCTTGCGGTATTGCATCGCTGGCCCTTTCGCAACTCAATTTCGATTGCGCTCATGTTGGCCCGAACACGATAACACTAATAGTAAGCGATGTGAACGGCAACGTTTCAACGGCCGACGCCATCGTAACTGTTCAGGATGTAACACCACCTGTTGTTCTTGTAAAAGACATCACTGTTCAGCTTGATGTTAACGGACAGCTTGCTTTCTCGGTGAACGACATCGATGATGGTTCTTATGATGTTTGTGGTCTGGCTGTCAACAACATGGCGCAAACACCTTTCACCTGTGAAAATATTGGCGAAAACATAATTACCCTTGTATTGACCGATGTGAATGGCAATACTGCCAGTGCCAATGCAGTGGTAACTGTCGAAGACAATGTTGCTCCGCAAGCCCTGGCGCAGGACCTTACCATTCAGCTGGATGCAAATGGACAAGCTTCCATTACACCAGAAGAAGTGGACAACGGTTCGAACGACGCGTGCGGAATTGCTTCATTGGCCCTTTCGCAGCTTAATTTCGATTGCGCGCATGTAGGTCCGAACACAGTCACTTTGACCGTGACCGATGTAAACGGAAATGTTTCAACTGTTGATGCTGTAGTGACTGTTGAAGACAATGTTGCTCCGGTAGCGTTGGCTCAAAACATCACCATTCAACTGGATGAACTGGGCGCAGCTTCCATTACTCCCGAAATGATTGACGACGGCTCGAACGACGCCTGTGGCATTGCCTCACTGGCTCTTTCGCAACTGGATTTCGATTGCAGTCATGTTGGCCCGAACACGGTAACCTTAACTGTAAGCGATGTAAACGGAAACGTTTCAACTATTGATGCTGTTGTCACTGTAGAAGACAACATTGCACCTACGTTGACCGTGCCTGCAGATATTATTCAGTTGAATGATCCGCTGGTATGTGGAGCGTTTATAGAAGTTGGAGAAGCAATTAGTGCTGATAATTGTGCAGTTGCTTCTGTTGTGAACGATTCGCCCGGATTCTTTAATGTTGGAGAAACAACTGTTACCTGGACGGTGACCGATGTAAACGGCAATACCACCACTTTAACCCAACTGGTGATAATTACCAATGATTTGCCGTTAATTGATGAATTGCAGGTAGATACCAACATAGAGCGGGATGAAGAAGTCACTGCTTCGGCCACCTTCACCGACAACAATGTACTGTATGCCACTTTTGAATGGGGCGATGGTTCAAGCTCCGATGGCGTTATCAGCGGTCAGTCGATTAGTGGAAGCCATGTTTATACAGAAACAGGACTTTACACCGTAAACCTGATTATCGAAGATGCTTGTGGTGAAATTGCCACTCAAACCTTTAATTACGTAGTGATTTGGAGCCCATGCGAAGGAAAACTGACTGCTGGTGGATGGATGAATTATCTTCCCGGAAATTGGTTGGAGCAACCAGCCCTGTCAGGAAAGGCAATGTTTGAAATCAATGCCCAGTATAAGAAGCACGGTGGACTGGAAGGTAAATTCAATTTCAATATTAAGAACAAAGGCAGCGAGTTGAAGCTGAAATCAAGTGAATTGGACTGGCTGATGATTAACGGCAATTGGGCAGTGCTTTCGGGCAGCGCCAAAGTTGGCAACCAATATGGCTATACCTTCCAGCTTGCTGTTATTGATGGAGGAAATGGTCACCATGCAACAGGCACCAACAACATCAGGGTCATTATTTGGGATCCTTCGGGCCATGTGATCTTCGACAATGAACAAGGACTTGCTCCCGATCAGCAACCTTCAACCGAAATTGCCAGGGGTTCGATTCAGATTCACAAGAAAGACAATGACTGTGACGACGAATATGCCCACAAGGCCAAGGATAATGGCAAAGACAGGGATGATGACAATGACGACAAAGATGATGACCACTCATGGGATGATCAGTTTAAAAGTTGCAGCATTTACCCCAATCCTGTTGAAGATGACCTGAATTTAAGATTCGAAGGTTTTGATGATGACCATATTTTCTATACCATTAGTGATTCGAAAGGAAGCAAATATGCGTCGAAGGTGAAAATGGATATTTACGGAGGAAAAGGTAAAACCAAAGTAAATCAATACCGACTTCGCAAAGGCACCTATGTAATCACCATTCAGGATAAAGATGGAAAAAATTCAAGAAGTATGCAGTTTATAAAGAAATAGGCGCTTCCTGGATTGAAATAAAAAAGTGGCTGTCCTGCAAATTTTGGACAGCCACTTTCTTTTTACAACGATGTTATTGCTTATAAAACAATTATTTTAGTTGTAAATGAATTAAAGCAAATCAGCCTCAAGTAACAATTCTTCCATTTCAAGCTGAACAGCTTCAGCCTCCTGACGTGCTTTGCTTGCAAAGTCTTCGCCATCGCTGGCATATATTATTCCTCGTGATGAATTAACCAACAGTCCGCACTGATCGTTCATGCCATATTTGGCAACTTCCTGCAAACTTCCGCCCTGAGCGCCCACGCCAGGTACCAGCAGAAAATGGTGAGGGACAAGCTGGCGGATGTCTTCCAGTTTTTCAGCCTTTGTGGCACCCACAACATACATCAGATTATCGGTGGTACCCCAGCTTTGTGAAGTTTTTAACACCGATTCGAACAACAAATCACCGCTTTGGCTATCTTTTAGATATTGAAAATCGGCAGCTCCCTTGTTCGATGTCAGGGCCAGCAAAATGACCCACTTATCGAGGTAAGTCATGAAGGGCTTTACCGAATCTTCGCCCATGTAAGGAGCCACGGTTACTGCGTCAAAATCGAAATGATCGAAGAAGGCACGGGCATACAAACTTGAGGTATTTCCAATGTCTCCTCGTTTGGCATCGGCAATAATGAATACTTCGGGACATTTTTCCCTGATGTATTTTACTGTTTTATCGAGACTCACCAGGCCTTCGGCCCCAAGCGATTCGTAAAAAGCCAGATTGGGTTTGTAGGCAACTGCCAAATCATGGGTGCGATCGACAATTTCCTTGTTAAAGGCAAACAATGGATCGCTGGTATCCATAAGATGCCTTGGAATTTTTTGTATATCACTGTCAAGTCCGATACAAAGGAAGCTTCGCTTTTTCTTAATTTGCTCAAATAATTCTGCTGCGTTCATTTTATTCAGTTTTACGCAGCAAAGTTAATAAAATCGAATAAGCGCCCTTAAAAAATGATGTGCTTCGGGAGTAAAAGTTGAGATAAAAAAAGCCCATCATCGATGAGCTTTCTATATTGAACTGACCAGCTTTTAATTCCCCATTTCTGAAATAAATTTAATGCGCATCAGGCGGATATCTTCAACGGTGTAGTCTTCTTCACCCAGTTCGGCAATGGCCTCTTCAATGCTTCCCGTTTTAGCATCTTCCTTGAAGTATTGAAAGATGTCGTCCTGCGTATCTTCATCCATCACATCGTCGATATGGTAGTCGATATTTATTTTTGTGCCTGAATTAACGATGGCTTCGAGTTCGGTGAGCATGTCTTCAAATCCAAGGCCCAGCGATTCAGCAATGATGTCGAGCGATACTTTACGGTCGACATTCTGGATGATGATGACCTTGTTTTTCGATTTTTGAGCAACCGACTTAACCACCATGTCCTGTGGTCGTTCAATTTCATTTTCTTCAACATACTTTTTAATCAGCTCAACAAATTCTTTTCCATAGCGCATGGCCTTGCCCTGGCCCACACCCTGGATGTGCTGCAGTTCCTGTATTGTAACCGGATACTGAATTGACATGTCGGAAAGTGAAGGATCCTGGAAAATTACAAAAGGAGGCAACTCTTTTTGCCGGGCTACTTTCTTCCGCAGGTCCTTGAGCATGCTAAAAAGCTGAGGATCGCCCGAACCGCCCGAAGGGGCATTGGAGGCATCGGCCACATCGGCTTCAAAGTCATGGTTTTTGACCATCATGAACGACGTTGGCTTTTCAAGAAAAGCCATTCCTTTTTCAGTCATTTTAAGCAGGCCGTAATTCTCGATATCCTTACTGATGAGGCCGTCGATCATGGCCTGACGGTAAATGGCATGCCAAAACCGGGCTTCATGATCATCGCCTTGTTTGAAGATGTCGAGCTCATCGTGCCGGAACGATTTAACGGCCGCATTGTTATTACCAATGAGAATGTTGGTAATGTGTTCCATTTTGTATTTCTGATTGACGGCCAGGATGGAATTGAGTGCGATCACCATTTCATCTTTGGCTTCAATGCGTTCTTTCGGATGCAGACAGTTATCGCATGCATTGCAATTGTCGGGCTCGTAGGTTTCGCCAAAATAATGCAGCAATATTTTTCGCCGGCATACCGACGATTCGGCATACGAAACGGTATCGAGCAGCAGCTGAGTGCCAATCTCCTGTTCGGCAACCGGCTTGCCCTGCATGAATTTTTCGAGCTTCTGAATGTCCTTGTAGCTATAAAAGGTGATGCATTGTCCTTCGCCTCCGTCGCGCCCTGCACGACCGGTTTCCTGGTAATAGCCTTCGAGGCTCTTGGGGATGTCGTAATGGATAACATAGCGCACATCGGGTTTGTCGATGCCCATACCAAAGGCGATGGTGGCCACAATCACATCCACTTCTTCCATCAGGAACATGTCCTGGTGTTTCGATCGTGTGGCGGCATCCATTCCGGCATGGTAAGGCAGGGCTTTGATCCCGTTTACCTGCAGGTTTTCAGCAAGCAATTCTACTTTTTTACGACTCAGGCAGTAAATAATGCCCGACTTGCCTTTGTTATTCGAAATGAATTTTATGATTTCGGCAGTGGCTTTTACTTTTGGCCTGATTTCGTAATACAGATTTTCGCGGTTAAAGCTCGATTTGAAAACCCTTGCATCGAGCATGCCCAGATTCTTTTGAATATCGTGCTGTACTTTGGCAGTTGCAGTTGCTGTGAGGGCAATTACAGGTGCTTTCCCTATTTCAGCAACAATTGGCTTGATGCGCCGGTATTCTGGTCGAAAATCGTGCCCCCATTCTGAGATACAATGAGCCTCATCAACAGCATAAAATGATATATTGATCTGCTTCAGAAAATCGATATTGTCTAATTTGGTCAGCGACTCGGGTGCGACGTACAGCAATTTTGTTTTTCCGGACAGAACGGCTTCCTTCACTTCCTGTATGGCTGCTTTCGAAAGCGACGAGTTTAGAAAGTGGGCAATGCCGTCCTCGGTTCCAAAGCTTCTTATGGAGTCAACCTGATTTTTCATTAAGGCAATCAAAGGTGAGATAACGATGGCGGTTCCCTCCATTAAAAGGGCGGGTAACTGATAACACAGCGATTTACCACCTCCTGTAGGCATTAATACAAAGGTATCGTTACCATCCATCACACTTTGAATCACCTTCTCCTGATCTCCCTTAAACCTGTCGAATCCAAAATGTTTCTGGAGTTGTTCTGTTAAATACTGAGTATTTCCCATTGTCAGAATTTTATCTTCTGTAACTATTAAATTTTTATGAACGAAACACTAAGATAGCAATTAATACTTTCCTGAAAAACCGATTTTAAGATTTATCTGTGCGAAATTAACATTGCATTACATTGTCAACATCGGCTTACCAATAAGCAAACCCTGACCAATTCGGTAGAAAAGGTTTGAATTAAGTATGTATATTTGTGGCTTGTTCAGAAAATATGGCAAAAGTTAAAAAAAATAAAAAGAATCAGGACCAGATGTCTTTCCTTGAACATCTCGAGGAATTAAGGTGGCATGTAGTGCGTGCTGCCCTGGGTGCCCTTGCTGTAACCATCGCAGCATTTATGAACCGTGATTTTATTTTCAACCAGGTGATATTGAAGCCCAAAAGCCCTGATTTCCCCACCAACTTGTTTTTTGCCAGGGTAAGCGACTGGCTGAATCAACTCCTGAACACCAACAGCGATGCGCTGGCCATCAATACCCAGCCCCTCAACATCGTGAATATCGAAATGGCGGGTCAGTTTATTTCTCACATTAAGGTTTCGCTGGTAGCCGGCATCATTGTTGCCAGTCCGTATATTTTTTGGGAAGTATGGCGCTTTATTAAACCTGCCTTGCATTCGAGTGAATCGAAATACGCTTCGGGTGCGGTTTTTTATACTTCCGTTTTGTTTTTGCTGGGAACCCTGTTCGGCTATTATGTGATTACCCCCTTATCAATCCATTTCCTAAGCAGCTACAATGTGAGTCAGGAAGTAGCCAATACCATTAAACTTAATTCCTACATCGGCACCGTCACTTCGGTTACTTTTGCTTCAGGTATAATTTTTGAACTTCCCATTGCGGTGTACTTTTTAAGTAAAGTGGGGCTGCTCACACCGCAATTCATGCGAAAATACCGAAAACACGCCTATGTACTGCTGCTCATTTTGAGTGCCATTATCACCCCCCCCGATGTTTTTAGTCAGATATTGGTTTGCTTCCCGCTGATCATTCTTTATGAAATAAGTGTATTTATTTCGCGTTACATAGTTGGGAAACAGGAAAAACGCGAACAGGAGGATGATGTTCGTTCAAGACGAGAGCATAGCAGGAAAGTCAATCCTGAAATGGAAAAACAAAGACGTACTTTTTTAGACGGAAGCGAAGAAGCAGAGCAGGAGCAAGCTGAAAATAAGAACAACACAAAAGCTGACAAAGATGAAACTGAGGGCTGAAAACATTGTTAAAAAATACAGGAAACGAACGGTTGTAAAGGGAGTTTCCATTGAACTCAATCAGGGCGAAATTGTAGGTTTGCTTGGACCTAACGGTGCCGGTAAAACCACCTCGTTTTACATGATTGTTGGTTTGATTCAGCCCAATGGCGGCAAAATTTTCATCGACGATGAGAACATCACCAAACTGCCGGTTTATAAAAGAGCTCAGAAAGGCATTGGTTACCTGGCTCAGGAAGCTTCGGTATTCAGGCATCTGAGTGTTGAAGACAACATCAGGGCCGTACTTGAGATGACCCGCTTATCGCATGAAGAACAGCGTGATAAAATGGAATCGCTCATCTCGGAATTCGGCCTTAATAAGGTACGAAAAAGTAAGGGCATTCAGCTGTCGGGAGGAGAACGCCGCCGTACCGAAATTGCCAGAGCACTCGCCATCGATCCGAGTTTCATCCTGCTCGACGAACCCTTTGCCGGGGTTGATCCCATTGCCGTAGAAGACATTCAAAACATTGTTTACCACTTAAAAGACCGAAATATCGGGATCCTTATCACCGACCATAACGTACACGAAACACTGGCCATTACCGACCGGTCGTACCTGCTTTTTGAAGGCTCCATCTTAAAGGCTGGAGCAGCCGATGAACTTGCAGCCGACGAAATGGTGCGTAAAGTGTACCTGGGGCAGAATTTCGAACTTCGAAAAACCCGGGAGAAATTTGAGCAGCGCCCAATCAGGCCTTCATCAGTTGAGAAGGACTCAACTGGTAACGCTCCTTAAAGCATTTGCTGAAATATCCTGCATCGGAGAAGCCGGTCAGAAAGGCAGTTTCCGAAACGTTGTAAGCACCTGTCTCGATTAGTTTACGGGCTTTAACGAGCCGGTATTCTTTTACAAAGTCGATGGGAGACAGCCCGGTTAAGCCTTTCATTTTTTCATAAAATTTACTTCGTCCCATTCCCAGTTCGATGTAAAGGGTTTCCATTTTAAAGCCCGGATCTGCCAGATGTTCTTCGATCACTTCGCGGCATCGGGTCAAAAAAGCAGCATCCCTTTCAGTCAGCTGAAGTTGTCCTTCTGACAAAAATCCGTCATGTTGTACGCCCGAAAAACTTTGTCTTAGCTGCTTTCGCTGGTTCAGCAGGTTCTCGATCTGGGCATGTAGCTGCATGCTGTTAAAGGGTTTTGTCAGGTAAGCATCCGCTCCGTACTTCAAACCTTCAATCTTACTTTCGACCGATGCACGGGCGCTAAGCAGTACCACAGGGATGTGGCTGGTTTCGAAGTTGTTCTTCAGCGTTTCGAGCAGTTCAAAACCATTCATTTCGGGCATCATCACATCCGATACAACAAGGTCGGGTTGTTCCGAAGCCGCACGTTGCATGCCCTCTCTGCCGTTTTCAGCTAAAATAACACGGTAAGCCGCTTCCAGTTGCAAACCCAGGAAACGTCTGAGGTCATCATCGTCTTCAACAATTAAAATCATGGGCAGGTTAGCTGAAAGCGATGCAGCCAGGGGCAGTGTTTCTTTTTCCTCATGAATTTCCCTTGCTTCCTGTTTGCCGGCTTCGTCTTCGGTGCCCGGTTGACATTGTGAATCACCTGCAAAGGAGGCAACAAAACATGCACCAGCTCCCGGCCCCGGCTCATAGTGCAAATCGCCCCGATGAAGCTGCATGATTTCTTTCGATAGCGACAATCCAATACCGGTACCCGGTTCAGCATGACGTGCATCGTGGCTCGAAAAAAGGGTAAACAATGACTTGATCTGGGCTGAAGCAATTCCTCTGCCATTATCAAGTACCTTTATTTCAGGGCCGGTTTTATTACGTTTCGAATCATTCACGATTATTTTAACGTGGCCGCCTTTGGGCGTAAACTTAAAGGCATTCGACAGCAAATTGAAAAGTACGGTATCGATCTTTTCTTCATCAAGCTTTGCAATCACCGGTTTTTCCGGAACTTCGAGGGTGAGTTGGATTTGTTTTGAAGCAGCCAGCTCTTCAAAATTTTTACTTACCCTGCCGGCCAGTTCCACAAGATCGACATTGTGTAGAACCAGGTTCATCTTTTTGCTTTGAATTTTTCGTAAATCGAGCAGCTGATTGACCAGCCGGTGCAATCGTTGGGCGTTCTGTTCAATCAATTCGGCATAAACTTTACCCTTCCTGCTCAGTTGTTCATTTCTTTTCAATTCTTTCGATGGTCCAAGGATCAGCGTCAACGGGGTTCGCAATTCATGCGAAATATTGGTGAAGAAACTGACCCTGGCATTGGTGATTTCCTTTTCGATAATCACCTTGTTGCGCAAGTGGATTATGGTGGTAATAATACGTCGCGACAGCTCTGCAAGCACAATCATTACAAGCAGATACAAAGCATAGGCCCAGGTGGTTTTCCAAATGGGTGGTGCAATGGTGATGCTTAATGTTGCCGGCTTACTTAATTGTTTTAGTTCGGGATTTGACAAAGCCACCCTGAACAGGTATTCACCATAAGGTACCTGAGCATAATCGGCCTGGTTTACTGCGTTGGCCTTTCGCCACTCCGTGTCGTAGCCTTCGAGCTGATATACGTACTGAAGCTGCTCGTTCAGTTTATAGTCTAATCCGGCCCAGCGAATTCCAAATACATTCTGCTTGTGTTTCAAACGAAGCGCGGAGGTTTCAATAAGTGCCTGCTCCAGCACACTTTCTGCACCAGGGGCCTGCTCCTCGCCAAAAAGATGAAAACCGGTCAGATAAAGAGCTACTTTTTTGGGTTCCCGCTTGAAGGAGTCGGGCTGAAAAACATACACACCGTTGTTGGCGCCCATGCAAATTGAACCATCCGATCGAACCGTGACAGCTCCTTCGGAGAAACCCGAAGACGTGAGCCCGTCGTTTTGACTGTAAGTTTCAAAAAGGCTTGTTTCGGGATGAAAGGAAGCGATCCCGTTTTCGGTGGCCATCCACAAAGTTCCGTTTCGATCGGGTACGATGGTGAATAGCATGTCGCTGGGCAAGCCGTCGTTTTTGGTCCATACCCTGAATGCCATGCTGTCGGCAGTATCGATGTTGTATTTGACCATGGCCAGGCCACCACCCAGCGACGACAACCACACCTGTCCGTTGGTGTCGGGATAAATCCAGAATAGGTCGTTACTGTGTAAGCCGGTGGTATTCGAGCTGTTATAAAAAGAAAAATTGAAGGGCTGCGTCCCGGTTTCTTTGAGCAACAGCATGCCGCCGGTTGTACCGGCCCACAATGAACCATTATGGTCGCATACCACATGGCGCACTCTTTTTGCCTTTTCATCGTCGATGTGATACAAGCCGTTACCCGGATGATGAAATTTACTTCCATCTTTAAGGTTGAGTCCACCGCCATAAGTGCCAATCCAAATTCGATTTTGCAGATCTTCGGTGATTGAATAAATGTTGTTGCTCGAAATGGAAAACGCCTTGTTGCTTTCATGGGTATAATGAACAACATCAAATTCGAGTTCCCCCTTTGGAGTAAGTTGAAAAAGTCCGTTTCCTTTTGTTCCCAGATAAATCATTCCCCTGCTGTCCTCAAACAGGGCATAAATGCGTCCAATTGCTTGATTGTTGAGGGTGTTGATCCGCTTTAACAGCTTAAAATAACGATCGAAAATGAATAATTCCTGATTTTTGCTTGCCATCCACAGCTTGCCGTTCCGGTCTTCGAGCAGGGCGCGCACTTCGTTGGCAATGCTGAAATTTGATCTCGACTCGGGCTGAATCAGGCGGAAGCGCTGATCAACAAAGGTTATTTTATCGATGCCTTTAAAATAAGTGCTCAGCCAGAGTACCCCGTCGGGATCTTTGTAAAAGCAATTCACAAAATTGGAGATTTTGCTTTGAGGGTCATTGGGCCGGTTGTAAAAATAAAGCAGCTCATCGCTGGCTTCATCGTAATAGCCAAAACCGCCACCTTTCAATGTCAACCAAACCACCGATTGGGCATCCTCCATGATTCCGCACTGAGCTGTAGTCCGCACGTCGGGGTGAACGGCCAGTTCCTGTGTATAGCGGCGATGGATTCCGGTATTCAAATCGATTTTTGAAATCCCGGCGGTATTGGTTTCAACCCACAGTCGCCTTTGTGAGTCGGCAAACATCTTTAAAACCACCTCCATTTCGGCAAACTGAAATTGACTTGTAAGCTTGGCCTCTTTTTCATTGTAAACAAAAATGCCCGACCCGCGTGTGCCAATATAAATTTCACTTCCTGAACTTCCATCGATGCTTGAAACAGCATGATCCGAAACTTCCAGCAATTCGGCAGCATCTGTTTCGGGCTTGTAGGTAATCAGACGGCCATTGTCTGTTCCAAAATAGCAAGATGCAGGCGATGCATAAAATGCAGTGATCCGGTTTTGCTGAAAAAGCAAGCGGGATAAATTCTTGCTTTCTTTCCGGTAATAAGCATCGGAGCTTTCATCGTAGGCAAGACAATGCATGCCTTTGTTGCTGCTGATCCAAACATTGCCAAAATGATCAGGACTGACCCCGTAAACATGCTTTCCAATCAAAGCCTCTGGCAGATTGTCGTTGATGCTGATTGTTTTAAACTGATTGCTCAAGGTATCGGTAACAATTCTGAAAACCCCTTTTTTATTCGTTGCAATCCAAACATCGCCGCTATTCAGCGGAAAAACGCCCACCACTGCATTGTTGGTCAACGAATCGTTGATGGCAGGCAAGGGTTCAAACTGTTCACTTTTACGGTTCAACCTGAAGGTTTTCGCATCGTAGGTGAGCACCCAGATATTGCCATGAAGGTCTTCCCAAAATTTTTCAATACGGTTGGAGCTGCCGCTTTCTGCTGTTGCATCCGATGGTTTAAACGTTTTGAATTCATTTCCATCGTAACGGTTGATCCCATCCCAGGTGGCAAACCACATGAAGCCACGGCCATCTTTTAACATGGCGGATACACTGCCGTGTGAAAGCCCGTCGTCGGTCGACAGGTGGTCGAATACACAGTCGTGCCAGGCTGCTTTTAACTGGCTTGTTAAAAGTATAAAAATTACCACCCAAAATATTCGAACTTTCATCATGAAGCAAGTGACCCGTTTACAACAAAAGTAAGCATTTGACAACAATAAAAACCGGTAAATATTTCCCGAATAGCGAGCCAAAGGCCAAATGTAAGTGCAAGAACACGACACCTGCTATCCATGCAAAACACAGATTAGCAGGCCTGAATCGTCGTTTTATGAACTTGTTGTTCACTTACCCGCTCAACTTTGATTCATTCGGTAATAATTACCTGTTCTGCGGTAAATTTTCCAGGCCGCTTGTTGCCGGCTCCACTAAATTTACCACTCAATGACTAACACACAATTAAATACATTACTATGAAACAAATCAGTACAATCTTATTCATGGCCATCATGCTGGCATTTACCAGTGTAAGTGCTCAGATGGCCGGCACCTACTCGTACGACTTCAGAGATGGTACCATCATCAGTAAGGGGCAGAGCGACGATGGCAAGCTCAGCCTGACGGGAAACTACAGCCACCACGGAGATAAATATGGCCTGAACATGAAAGTAGACGGCACCATCGACATTGTGGTCGATGGCAGCAGTACGCTTCAATTTCTGGGCTCCGCTTATTCGTCACTCAACATGGTGGGGACCGCCGCCACCGAAGGAGACCTCGGAACACAAAATACGAAAGTGGCCAATGACCTGAGCGACACCTACAATTTTGTTTATTCGGGTGGAGAAGCCACGCTTCATTTCAAAACCATTGCCGGATCGGGCAACGATTTGTATCTCCCCCTGATCGACATCATTCCCGCACAGGACGGAAGCCTGGCAACAGCAGCCGAAAAAGACATTATTTATTCCTTCGATTTGCGGAATGGAAGCATAATTCCCAACGAAACCAGCCTGAACGGCAATTACACCATTGAAAAGGGCTTGTTTAAAATTGAAAGCGGATCGAGCAATGCCTACGGTTACAATGGCGATCAGCACGGATCAATTCTTAAAACCGGAAACCAGATTACCTTACAGCTGGCTGGCAACTCCTACATAAAAATAGGCGGCTGTCAGTATTCTAACGGAAGCATCAGCGTGAGTGCCGAAAACGGGGCATTTGATGTAAACAGTCAGCCGTCGCAAACTGCTGAATGCTATCACAACGATGGCTCAAGCATCGACTTTCTGTATGCAGGCGATGCAGGATCGGTTGTACTGACCTTCGAAGGTACCACCTACATCCCGCTCATCGAAATTGTTCCTGTTCCCTTTGAAGTAACATTCGAAGCGTGGGTGCAAAAAACAGGAACCATCAGTATTAATGAAACGGTCATTAGCTATACTGCCGGCGAAAAATCGACCGACAATCCGACAGTAAGTGTAAGCGAAGGCACCGTGATCAGCTCGACTCCCGAAAGCGCATCCCTACGCATTGATCTTGCGGGCCAGGCACTTTCGGCTTACAGCCCAACCGTGTCGGGTGATATTGCAAAGGCTGAAATCTCGGGCGATTCGATCTTTCTGACTTTTAACGACGAAAGCACAAAGCCTGCACACTATTTACTGCTCGTTGCCGACAACAGCCAAACGGTGAAGGCTGAAGCAGGAAAGACCTATATATACAATTTTGCCGATGGCAGCGTGCTTCCTCAAACCAGCTACAAAAGCCTGCGCTACACCACTTTTGTAAGCAGTGACGGCCTGCTCACCTTGAACAGCAATACCGACAACGAAGCGGGTCAATATGGTTATCACGACGCTTCGCATGGTGCCGTGTTCTTTTCCGGAAATTCAATGGACATTGTTGTTGCAGGCAATGCCACCATCAGTTTTATCACCTGCACCTACGGTTCGGCTGTTGATGCTATTTTCGAAATAAGTGATGCTTCAGGCAAGGTGCTCGGATCGGCAGCTGCACAGAATATTGGCGGCAACGACGGTGCAGCCAGTAGTTTTTCGTACACCGGGAATGCCGGTGTACTTACCGCCACTTTAAAGAGTGCCGAATTTCCAACAGCTGAAATTTACATCCACGGTGTGACCATCGAAAATGCAGCTGAAATTATTTCGTCAAATGGTAAGGCCGATGTTTGGGACTTTGGCGCAGAACAACTGGACACCAGCCTATACAATAACCTGCTCGATGAAGCAGCCATCAATGCCTGGTACGATGAAGCCGTGACGAAGGGTAGCAGCGGAAATAACCTTCCTTCGTTCACAGCCGGTGTGTTGAGCTGGGTTGGAGGCGGAAACGACCGCCTGCGCACCTCCAATACCAAGCTGACCCGCTACGACGAGAATCTCTCGGGTGTTGAAGGATATACCGGAAGAATCTATGTGAACTCGGCAGCCAATTCGGGCCGGTTCATGAGTCTTACCCTCAGTGAAGACGATGAGCTCACCGTGATGGCGCTTTCTCAGTCGGCCGGAGGAAAACTGACCTTCGAATATGTGCCTGATCCTTCATCCCAAACCGATGTGCTGGATCTTCCCGGCGAGCTCACCGAACTCCAATATGTGGCCAAACAGGCAGGAACCTATCACATTTACGACAGTCAGGACAAACCCAGCTATTATCGCATCTATCGTCGCGATGCACGATACATTGCACTTTCGGGAAGTATTGATGTGAGCAATGCAGCAGGTATACCCGACAACTACAATGTGGTTTTCACCAACCAGGCTGGAAAAAGCTGGAAAGCCACCATGAGCGGCAATAACTACAGCCTAAAACTTCCATTGGGATTCAGTTATGAACTGAGTCTCGAAAATGCCAATGGTTACATTATCAGCAATGAAAACACACTGAGCATCGATGAGAACACCAATAAGCACGATGTTGTCATTCAAAAAGTAGCACTTTATACTGTTAGCGGTTCAATTAAAGGACTCGACGGACATCTTGGAGCACTCACGATGGAATTTGTTCCCGACCCGGCTGCCAACAAGCTCTTTGTGCCTCAGCCACAAATCGACGCCGAAAATGCAAGTTATACCGTTCAGCTTGAAGCCAACTGCACCTATACCGTTGAGGCCTTTGGTGTCAACGACTTTTTCCTTCCTGTAAATACCATCGAGATTGAGGAGGCCGATGCGACCATCGATCTGACTTTCGAAGCTAAACCTGTGTATGCTGTTTCAATCGAAGCCAATGGTTTAAATGAAGAGCAAAAAGCGAAGCTGGGATTAACTTTTACCCATCTCAACGAAGAAGCCTATCAGTATACTTTTGCCAACATCACAGACATTGCCCTGCGCGACGGTGTTTACAGCATTGCTTACAGCGGGCTCGACGAGTATCCTGTGAAGCTTGGTTTGAGTTCCAACCTGACCGTGGCCGGAGCTGCCACCTCCAAAACACTTCAATTTGAAGCCATCCGGAAATGGAGTTTTGATGACAAGGTAATCGAAAACGGCAGCGCCGCCTACAATGGACTACTATTTAGCGGATCGGTAAAGAATGAAGTAGCCAAGGGGCACCTTGCTGCCGGTGGAGGATCGACCATCCGGGTTCCGGTGAATGCAGGCGATAAGATGAGAGTAACTTTCTACTATTCGGCCGATTTCACCATCAACGAGACCGATCATTACAGCACTTCAAGCGGAAGCACCAGCACGCTCGAATATGCCGAATACACCTATGCCGGAGCCGACAAGGGCTACATCAGCATTGCTTTCGGAGCCGATGCAGGCACCTCGTACCTTACCGAGATCATGGTGGACGAAGCCGTTGCCTATCAGGCCGAGCTGTATGTTGGAAACGACAAAGCTTATCAAAGCATCAATGCAGCCCTCGATGCCGTGCGGAAGATGGTGCGCACAAACAACGAAAGGGTCAGCATCCTTATCGATCCGGGCAATTACGAGGAAATGCTGGTCATTGATGTCCCCAATGTAAGTTTGAAGAATGCATCGGATTCACCAGGCATTGCCCTGAAAAACAAAGGAGTCGATATTGACGAACAGGCCGTTCGTATCACTTCGTACTATGGCCATGGTTATAGCTATTACAGTATGGCTGACAATCAGAAATGGGATGCCGACGTACTCAGGGTGAACAAGGAGAATGGTTATCTTTCGTATGAAAACAAAGGATCAGGTACTACCAACGGTTCGTTCTGGAATGCCACCGTTGTTGTCAGTGCCGAAGGTTTCGAGGCCGATCATATCATCTTTGAAAATTCATTCAATCAATACATTTCGAAAAAGGAAAGTGAAGATGTGGTGGTGATGTGGGAATCGGGTAACAAGGGCGAACGCCCGGTGGATGTTGGTAATACCAGCGTTCAGAACAAAAGCTTTGTAGAGCGTGCAGCCGCCATTGCCATTACCAACAATGTCGATAAAGTGGTACTCAATCAATGCCGTGTTGTTGGCCGTCAGGACAGTTTCTTTGGAGGCTATAACAGCCGCGTGGTAGTGTATAAAGGCGCCATGATGGGTGGAACCGATTATTTGTTTGGCGGAATGAATGCCGTTTTCTACAAAAGTGACCTGGTGATGAATACCAGCGACGACAGCAACGACCGTAGTTACATTACCGCTGCACAGCAAGGCGAAGGTCGTGGCTATCTGATGTACGAATGCCGGGTAACATCGGCTGAACCCGAAACGGAAACGGCTTCAGTTTATCGTTCAAAACCAGGTTACTTTGGCCGTCCGTGGCAGGCTAGCACCAGCGAAGTGGTTTTCTACAATACCCAAATCGAAAGCTCGAACTATCCGGGTTACGAAGATCAGTCGCTGATCATGCCCATTGGCTGGCTCAGTTCACTGGGAGGTGAATCAACAAAGATGTACGAGTATGGTACCACCGAAGTTTCAGGCGAAGACAACCAGACGGCGAGGGCTTCATGGGCAACGCTGCTTGAGGAAGCAAAACTGAACGATGGCACCGAAATCACCACTTTCAACTTTACAAAAGGAAACGACAACTGGGACCCGCTACCCGCACTGATCGAGGCCGACAAAACAGGGACTCCCTTTGTTCCGTTTTCAAATACGATTAAAGTGTATGCCTTTGGTGAAAAGGTGCATGTAAGCAATGTTAAATCGGAATGCAGCATCCATATCTACAACATGAGCGGCCGGCTGGTTTATTCAGGCAAAAGCAAAGAGGACACACAAATAAGCCTTGAACAAGGACTGTGGATTGTGAAGGTGCAGGACAACAAGGGCATAAAAGCCGTTAAGCTGAGTACCAGCCATTGAGTTTAACTGCTTCATTAGGTGAAGAAAATACTTCATAAGTTGAAGGCCGATTGAATAGTTAGTTCATAGAAGGATAAGGGTACCGGCTTATGGTACCCTTATTTACTTTATCTCTGCTTAATATTGACTATTAATTTTTTATAAATTGTGCATTTTGAAAAATTAATTTATCTTTGCGCCGCTAAAAGCGGGCGTGGCGGAATTGGTAGACGCGCTAGACTTAGGATCTAGTGTCTTTGACGTGGGGGTTCGAGTCCCTTCGCCCGCACACCAACAAAACCTAACCGTTTGGAACCATGTTTAGGATCCGGACGGTTTTGAATTTATTAGAGAAAAAGGAAGCCAATTTAGCTTCAACAACAAAAATTTTAACTTGCTAGTTATATGAATATTACCAGGGAAAACATCGATGAGCTGAACGGAATCATTCGCGTTTCCATCGAAAAAGCTGATTACGAATCCAAGGTAGACGAAGTCCTGAACGACTATCGTAAAAAGGCCAACATGCCAGGTTTCCGTCCCGGAAAAATACCGCTGGGCCTTGTAAAAAAGATGTACGGCAAAGCCGCCTTGGTTGAAGAGGTAAACAAACTTCTTAGCAGCGAACTTTCGAAATACCTTGTCGAAGAAAAACTGAACATCCTTGGAGAACCACTTCCCAACGAAGAACTACAAAAGGACATCGACTGGGAAAAGGATGCCGATTTCGAATTTGTATTCGACATTGGTTTTGCCCCCGAGGCCAAAGTAAGCCTCGACAAACGAAGCAAATATACCCAGTATAAAATTGCCGTTTCCGACGAAATGATCAACGAACAGGTGGAGGCTTACACCAATCGTTTTGGTGAAAGCAAGGCAGCCGATACAGTGAGCGATAAGGGAACCGTAAGAGGCGACATTGTTCAGCTCGACGAAAACGGAAACGAAAAGGAAGACGGTCACAAAGTGGACATGGCACTCATTTCGATTGAAGTGATCAAAGACGAAGAGATCAAAAAGAACTTTGTTGGTAAAAAAGCCGACGACGAAGTGGTTTTCGACATCCGCAAGGCCTATCCCAACGACACAGAGCTTTCTTATCTTCTGAACATCGAGAAGGAGAATGCAGCCGAAATCAGCGGAGATTACAAAATCACCATTAAGGAGATCAATCAATTCGAGCCCGCTGAGATCAACGAAGAACTTTTCAAAAAGATTTATGGTGACGATACCGAAATCAAGGATGAAAAAGCCCTGCGTGAGAAGGTTCGGGGAGAGATCACCGATGCTTACGTACCCTCGTCGGACTATAAATTTGCACTCGATGCCCGCGACACCCTTGTAGCCAAGGCAAAAATGGATTTTCCCGAAGCATTCCTTAAGCGCTGGCTCAAGGCTACCAACAAGGAGCTGAGCGAAGAGCAAATCGAGAAAGACTTCGAGCACTTCCTGGCCGACCTCAAGTGGCAGATTATCAAAGACGACCTCATTAAAGAGAACGATCTGAAGGTTGATGAAGCCGAGGTCAACGAGCTGGCCATTGAAGTAGCTGCTGCCCAATTCCGTCAATACGGCATGTTCGATGTTCCTGAAGAACACCTGCAGGGTTTTGCCCAGCAAATGTTAAGCAAGGAAGAAGACCGTAACCGTTTGTTCAGCAAAAAAATGGAAGACAAGATCATGGAAGTGATCAAGTCGAAAGTGAATGTTGAAGAAAAAGAAGTAGCGAAAGAAGAATTCGACCAACTTTTTGAATAGACAAAAAGCAAAATACAATTTATATGAAAGAGACTGCCCTGTACGGGTGGTCTTTTTTGTTTCTTAGCTTAAATGGGGTGCTATGGCTGTCAGATCATGTCCCTCCGCTGTCAGCTTCGTTACCGGCTATGCCGGATGATGTCCCTCCGCTGTCAGCTTCATTGACCGCTGTGCCGGATGACGTCCCTTCTCTGCCGGGTTTGTTTCTAAGCCTGCCGGATAAAGTCCCCTTTCTGCCGGATGAAGTCCCCACGCTGTCAGCTTCGTTCCCCGCTTTTCAGCATGAAGTCCCCACTTTGTCAAATTCATTACTAATTCTGCCGGAGCGGATCCCCACTTTGTCGGCTTTGCTTCTATTGCTGTCGGATGAAGACCCCACGCTGATGTATTGCTTTCGGGCTTTGGCGGATATTGCAATTTTTTTGTCGGATGAGAATGTGTAGTTTCGGTTTACGGAATGGGTCTTAGGTAAACGCGGGATAACCGCAGAGGACACAGAGGAAACCACAAAGGACTCGAAGGAAAGCACGAAGGACACGAAGAAAAATACGAAGGATGTGGGCGTATGACTGAGAGTGGTGATTCATCGCTGGTAAATAACGAAGCATCGTAGCCAGGCGGAATTGGAACTACTTTCGCGCTCTTTTGCGTGGCGGGGGCAAACTTAGGCTGGCAATTACAGCAAAAGCCTTATTTTATGAATTAACCTTAGTAGTCCATAACAATACCAGAAGATTTAAGCTTATTAAGCAGTCAATATTTTTCTATATCCCGCTGGTGCGGAACACAGCGGGATTTTATCGCCATCGGCTCAAAGCGCAGCAGCCACTGCGAATTTGGGGCATATCCTGATAATCGGGTGTCGTTCTATTCGGGGCTTGTTTCGGTTCCACTTGTCTTCGTGCTTGTTCCAAGATTGGAAAGTACTTTTGCAAAGGTAAACTGTTCTTTTTTTAATGGTTCGTACTGGTAGTAGCTGGATGCTTTCTTGCAAATTCCAATGATCTCGTCGTAAATGAGTTCAAACGCATCGGCCAGCTCTTTTGTGATTTCTTTGCTTGCTCCCTTTAATGCTTCCTGGCTTACATTGGCTTGTTTAAAGCTGTCGGCATATCCAATGATCTTATCGAGCAGGCTTGGGTTGATGCCTTTTGCCGTGATTTCCTGACGCAAGGTTTCGGTCATGTTGGTTTTGAACTGATAAAGCAGTTGGATGAGCGCTTCCTGATTGTCTTTTTGTACATCACGCAGGTGTTTTGTAAAACCGAGCGTTTTTAGAATTTCGTCTCTTTGGGCTGTCTCTTTCTTAAAATCATCATCTATTTGTGTTTTAAAAAAGGAGACATCCCGTTTGGCCGGTACCTGAATGGCAATCAGGGAGGATGTTGCATCCCGCAGGCTTTTTTTGGCATCAATACCCAGATAGCTTTCAATTGCATCATCGATTTTGTTTCCTAAATCGTTTGCATACTGTTCTGTCCAATCGGTGCGGGTGGTTGAAAGTTCTGAAATGTTCGTTTTGAAACTTTCGGCGATGGTTTTAGATGCCATTAGCATCTCAACATCTTTACAATTGTAACTACGATTTTTAGTCATGGTGAATTAGTTTTTGATTTATTAATGAAAGATTAAATGTTTGAAAACAGGAAGTAATTTACGAAATGTATTTTAATAATGCATACAAAATTCTGTTAAAAAAATCATCAAAAAACTTCATAAGTGTATTGATGTCAGGGTGCTGTAATTTACAGTTTATACCATGAAATCAAAAGCAAGCTGACTATAATTATGTATAATATACTGTTTCGCCTGTAATAAAAGGCAAAGGACGGCTTTGATTTGCCTGAAGAAATAAGCTATTGGACAGGAGATAAAAAAATAAGCTATATTTATACTTTTAATGGAACAAAAATGACAGCAAAAGTAGAAGATAATGGGACCATTACCGAAACTGCTTATTGTGGTCCGTTTGTGTATGATGCTTCAGGCAGCACACTCAGTTTAAAATACATTGTTACTCCCGAAGGCCGTGTTGTTAAAAACGGTAGCACATGGGATTTTGAGTACAAGCTTACCGACCACCTTGGCAATACCCGGGCAGTAATCCATAAAGGCAGCAACGGTTTGGCCGAGGTGATACAGGAATGGCATTATTATCCGTTTGGTATGGAGATGAGCGGCCTCACTGCTGGCACAAGTTCTAACAAATATTTATATAACGGCAAGGAGTTGCAAACCGATTTTGACCTTGATTGGTACGATTACGGTGCACGTTTTTACGACCCCGCTTTAGCCCGCTGGCACAGCATAGACCCGCTGGCAGAAGATTATTATTCACTTTCTACTTATAATTATGTTGCAAACAATCCTTTGAAATTTATTGACCCCAATGGTATGTCCATAGATAATTATGGGGTTCATCAAAATGGAAATGTTACTTTGTTAGAGGCGACAGAAGATAATTATGATGTATTGTATGCTGTTGATGAAAATGGACAAAAGCAAGATACGAACGGAGATAGTCAGGTGAGCGAATCTGATGGTCAAAAAGTCAATGATCAATCAATTTTACCACAATTAGCAGAAAACAGAGGTGGTAATAATGGACAATATGCAATAGGCAGCTCATTAGAAGACATTGGAAATATATTTCTTTTTGCTTCAAAGAACACCAATGTGGAATTTGGTTTTTCTTCATTCAAGCAAAATAAAAGTGATATTTACATTGTAAATACTAATCACACCATTGATCATGTAAGTAAACCTTTTAAACTTGGATATAGCGAGTTTGATTTAAGGTACCATTTGCATTCTCATCCAGGAATGGAAGCTTATGGTGAATGGTATGATGGTACGAAAGGTGGATCCTCAGGAGATATGTCAAAGCTTGGAGTATATTATAATAATTGGATTGCTAAAGGTAATAATCCCAGTGCATTTCCAAAACATGGGGTATTCCATAAATCAACCAGTACTATTTATTATTATACGCCCTGGAAAGAGAGTATAAAAGGACATACTTTTAAATAATTTTGAATTATGAGAATGTCACTTATATTCATAGCAGTATTGCTTGCGAGCTGCATGTCAACAAATAAAGTTACAACAACAGCAAGCCCCAAAGATTATTATCCAATTAACAATAATCTTCAGACTGAAATCTCTTCATTTAGTGATTTTATTGATCGCTTAACTGCAGAAAATTTTTTTTTAGATTCAAACATTATATCTGTTGAATTTAAAAAAGATAAAGGAGAATGTTTTGTTGTGATTGGAACTACGGATATATACAATTCTGAGTTAATGGAAGGTTATATTTTATTCGGAAATAAAATGGTAGTATTTTATGAATCCGATAATGCTTGTGCATCTGACTTAGTAAATTTTAATAAACTTAAACATAGGCTTTTGGATGGATATAATGATCAAAATTCAAAAGAAGCTCAAAATATCTTTGATCCATTTGGCAGAAAATTTAAAATCAAGAAGGACAACTCCTTAGAATTAGTATATGAAGGTTTCTATTAATCTATTACAAAGAAAAAGCCCGGCAAGATGCCAGGGCTTTTATTTTAACCTCATACTAATCGGAATGTTGGCAGCGGCTGCTGCGGTTTTACCTAAGGGTGATTCCGCTACCCGGAACTTCACATTCGTTTGTTTTCGATTGTAAACCGCGTCTTTGAATTTGTAAATCCATGTCCGCACCGCTGGTAAAGTTATAGCTGCCGCTGTTTTTCGGCTGCAATTATCCGATAGACAAAGCGGTCAAACCCAAATTAATGTATACTTTTGGCTGAACGTTCTTTGAGTACAGGCAGTTGTTGAACCGGGAAGCAGTGCCGGATATGCCAATGTATTGCAGAAACCAACTATTTTCAGCATGAAATCCAGGGTGTAACCCAATGGCAATATCAGTATTTTCTAAAAGACCTTCCGATAACTATCGGAATGGGCAATACCCGTGTAACGTTTAGTGTTGATCATTATACCAAAAATGCTTATGTTACTCAAACTTGTCAATATTATCCATTTGGCATGGCATTTAATAAAAATGACTATTATCCGGGCATCGATAATTACAACGTGAACCGTAACTTGTATAATGGTAAAGAACTCCAGGACGATAATCTAGATGGTGTAAGTTTGAATTGGTATGATTACGGGGCAAGGTTCTATGACCCCTTAATCGGTAGGTTCCATACGCAAGATGCTTTTGCAGAGAAATATTATGATTTTTCTCCATATCAATACGGTGCGAATAATCCAATTGCTAATGTTGACATAAATGGAGATTCAATTTGGTTCACACAAACAGACAATGCTTACACCATGCATGTTTCTGGAAAACTTATTAATATGTCTGACAATAATGTCAACATGGGAAAGGCTTTAAAAGGGATTATATCTCAATTACAATCAACTTTTTCTGGTGAAGTAGATGGAATGACTTTTAACACAGAGGTTGATTTATCAGTTGCTGAAACTATGGATGATGTTTCAGAAAGCGACCATCTTTTTGTACTATCTGAAATAACCAATGATAAAATTGGAGGAGCTGCAAATGACTTTGGAGGCAAAGTTGCCTTTCTGGATGCAGATTACTTTACTGGTCCTTTTGATGCAACAATAGGGAATGTAGGAGAAAAGTTGGCAGCACATGAGTTCGGACATTTGTTAAACTTAAGACATTTTGACGGGAATACGAATATTATGAGAACAAAAGAACAAAGCGGATGGTATTCGTTTGCAACAAGAACTACATCAAGACAATTAAACCAGACAATGGGAAGTTACAATGCAGGTGCACTCAATCAAGGAAGTCCATTTGGGATTATGGGATTACCTAATACAGGGAAGGTATCAAGCATCATACGCCTAAGACAAATAGAGCAAAAAAGAAGAAAAACATTCAACTTCCCCGGTATTAATTAAATCGAAAAATCATGAAGCGGTTAAAAAAAATCATATATGTAATACTTTTGGCTATAGTATTGTATCTGATAGGGTTTGAGGTTTTTTATTATGTCAAAAATAAGGGGAACGTTATATTTTACGTAAGCAATCAATCTGCTCTAGTTGATACAGTTGACATAAGAGTTATCGTGGATGGGAAAGAGGTTGTAAATGGCACATTCATAGCAGGTAATCTACATAACTTTGAAAAACATACTATTAAGCTACGCCCTTTTAGTACACATGGAATTGAGGTATACTCTGATAAATTGCATGTAAAAACAAAAAATGAATTTAGGTTCTATTTTGTAACCTGGGTATCAATTAATTTTTGGGATGAAAAGCAGAAAAATATACCAATATATTGGTTCTCAGTAAGCAGGAGTTTACGACCTTTGATATTTATGTGAACATATGGTGTCAAATAATAAAGAAGCCCGGCAATTGCCGGGCTTTGCTTTTTATAAAAAGATGTTTTAATGTACCAGTTTTTGCCCTGCTCTTCTGGATATGCAGAATGATGGCAAGCGGCTGGTGGCGATTTACCTAAGGGTGATCTTCGATTGCAATCGCCTCCTACAGGCACGGGATTTTCAATCCCGTAATTAAATATTTTCCTTATTTTTACATTCATGAAAACCCTATAAGGGAAGAAATAGTGCCAAATCCGGTTGATTATTTGTACAGTTCAGCACGTGATTGCGCAGGAGAGAAGGGGTTGGTTGATATAGAGCTTGCTTAATGTAAAAGGATTATAAATCCTAAGCCAAGAAGCGCGGTATTTACTTTTTTACAGAGCAAAATATATATCAGATTTAAAGGCCGAGACAACAACATATTAGCAACGAATGATAGTTGTGAACTATTTACCATAGAAAAACAAATCGGAAGTAGATTCATAATTGAATAAAAATATGTTTTTGTGAAAAAAGGAAAAACCTTCCGAATTAGGAGGTTTTTCCTTTTTTATGGAATCAGCTTAATAAGTTCCGTGATTTCTTTATCGGAAAGGTTTTCAATGTCGGATTTATCGTAAATGGCAAGCAGGGAAACGGTATCATCCTTAAAAAGCACATGGGTTATAATGCGTGAACCGCCCGATTTGCCTTTGCCCTTGCTGGCAATGGCCATGCGTATTTTATAACAGTTGTGGCCAATGGAAGTCCCTTTTTCCGGTTCTTCTTTCAATTCAGAGATAAGCGTTTGCAGTTCCTTTTTGAGCGACGGGAATTTTTTCACCAGTCGTTTGGCCTGGCGTTCAAAAACGGATATGGTCTTAACCTTAAAGCTCATTGAGAAAATCTTCGGCGTTGCGGGCTTGTAACTTGCCGTTCATCACCAGTTTCATTTCTTCAACAGCCTCGGCTAACTCAGCCATAAATTGTTTTTTATTCCTTAAGCGGTCGAGCTCTTCAAGGTCTTTTTGAATCTTTTCCCAATCTTCTATGGGGAGCTGCACTGCATTTTTATGCCCTTTTTTATCTGTAATATACTGTAAGTTCATCGTGCTTGTTTTTAATGTGTTGCATAAGCCTTGCGGGTCTTGAAATCCCTGATCAGAGCATCAATGACCATGAACACTTGTTTCTTTTCATCCGCAGGCAGTGTCGAAACATCCTGTACTCTGCGGAGTGTATCCTTGTCCAGTTCAAAATCTGATTTACCAACCATGTAGTCGATCGACACTTCGAGTGCATCGGCAATTTTTATAATCACCTCGATCGAAGGTTTTACTTCGTCCCGTTCATATCGTCCGATAATATCGCCCGATGTTCCCGCTTTCTTCCCAAGCTCGCTTTGTGAAAAACCTTTGGCCTTCCTTAAAGCGGTAATATGTTGTCCCAGCGTCATACCTATGTGTCTTTAAAACGACTTAATTAATATGTTTTGTGCAAAAATAGCTGATAAATAGGTCAGAAACAAGCCTTATGCTTCTTTAAATTCTCTGATCTGTATTTTAGATTTGTGATAGATATATCAGAAAATAATTATTTGGGAATATTTATCAACTATGAAGATTCCCGACATTAAGGCAAGTTTAAGCATCCAAACTGTACTCCAACTGCGAAAATATTAAGTACAGCTTGCACCACTTGTTCCAGTCGGTTCGAAAAACAAAGCCGGAGACCGGTAGTGCAAAACAGATAAGGGCAAGTGTGATCACTTACAGGCTAAAAACTACAAAATCCGGCATGTTCTATACATAGCCGACCATGAACAAGTAAGCAGCACCGAAAGGTGCCAGTTGAACAACCTGGACAAGCTGCAGGAAAAGATTGAGAAGAGACATCCGTTAAACCACAAACAAAACTAAATATTAATCGTTATTTTTGTATTGCATAAAAGATGGAAGTCATGAGTTTAGAAGCAAGGAAAATTAATCTTATTAACTGGATATCATCAGTGCAAGAGACAGATATTATTGATAAGATAGAAAAGATACAAAATGAAAAAACGGATTGGTGGGATACCATCAACAGAGAAGACAGGCAGGCAATAGAAGAAGGGCTTGAACAGCTTGACAAGGGGGAATTTTTAACCCGTTCCCAGGTTAGAAACAGGATTAAAGAGAAATTTAACTTTTAGAGTATGCCTTATCCTGTCCGCTATTCCACCCGGTCTTCCGAGGAATACGAAGAAATCCTTGATTACGTTTTTAATAAATTTGGTGCAGCCGTGGCAGCCAAAGTTGATATGTGTTTTGAAAAAGTAATTGACCAAATTGCGATAAACCCCAATCTTTATCCTTACTCAGATAAGAAAGAAAATCTGAGGCGTTGTGTTATCAGTTCACAAACAACATTATATTATCGTTTTAACGGAACGAATATCGAGTTGGCCAGTTTTAGGGGAAATAGGATGAACCCGGCAACGCTCGGCTTATGAATTATCAGCTGGTATTTCAACTTGGGGCAATCAGTATACAGGTAATATTTCGGCCATTAAATGGAACACTGTTAATGAAAAATAAGGGGCTATGGATTTTCATACGACGATGCTAACCGTTTTAAATCAAGCTCGTATGCCGAAGGTAGTGCATTAAATAAAAATAACAATTTATTTGTTGAGCGCGTTTTTGAGTATGATAATAATGGAAACATAAAACGCATGGTAAGGAATTACGATGGAGTGACAGTCGATTACCTGTGGTTCACTTATAACACTAAATCGAATCAGATCAAAAGCATTAGCGATGGTGGAATTAATGAACCAGATTTTGACGATTACCTACGCAGATCAGTGTCGGATTATAGTTATGATAGTAATGGTAACATGCGTTTTGACCCTGGTAAAAATGCCACAATATATTACAATCACCTGAACCTGCCACAAATTGTTAACTTACCCTACTACAATAAAATATTTTATCATTACGATGCAAGCGGTAATAAATTAGCACAACACATCGATAGCGATAATAGCGATAATATGATAACCCGCCAATACACAGCCAACGCGATGTATACCGATGGCGATGTTTCGTTTTTATATTCCGACGAAGGCCGTGTGGTACCGCATGAAATCCAGGGTGTAACCCAATGGCAATATCAGTATTTTCTAAAAGACCTTCCGATAACTATCGGAATGGGCAATACCCGTGTAACGTTTAGTGTTGATCATTATACCAAAAATGCTTATGTTACTCAAACTTGTCAATATTATCCATTTGGCATGGCATTTAATAAAAATGACTATTATCCGGGCATCGATAATTACAACGTGAACCGTAACTTGTATAATGGTAAATTGAAGCGTAGCGGAAATCCCGATCCTTCGGGAGAACTCCAGGACGATAATCTCGATGGTGTAAGTTTGAACTGGTACGATTACGGGGCCAGAATGTATGACGCAGCTTTAGGGCGTTTTCATACAGTCGATGCGTATGCCGAGAAATATCTGAATTTATCTCCTTATCAATATGGAGCCAACAACCCTATATGCAATGTTGACATAAATGGAGATAGCATATGGTTTACAACGCAGTACGATGACAACCATGAACTTATTGGTGTTACCATGAATATTACAGGTAAGGTCATTAATACTTCTGAAAAGAATGTTAACATGGAGGTTTTTGCAAACACTGTTAATGCTCAAATGGCAGAATCTTATAGCGGAGAGTTTGATGGAGTCAAATTTAGTACCGTTTCTAACTTTGAAGTTGCAGAATCAACTGAAGATATTAGTAGTAGTGATCATGTCATTGCAGTTGCTGATTTTGATGATGTTGGTAGATCTGAGTCTAGTGATGGTTCTTCTATAGATTATAAAGGATATTCTCCTGTTTCATATGGTAAACTGTCATTTGTTGATTCTGATCATTTTTTGTTTGGTATACCTGCTCCAACATTTTCTGCAGCAAGAACCGCTACACATGAAATGGGGCATAACCTTATGGGGTCTGGTCATGTTGACGGCTCAAGCAATATGTCATGGTGGAATCGCTATAGTAATTTAATGAATCAAGGTGGCAATGGAGTTAGTGTCACATCTGGTCAACTGGGATCTATCTACAATAATAGGAAGATTCTTAATCAAGGGACAACAATTAATTATGGTAGGATATTTAATCCAAGGGTTAAAATTCTTAATATACCATACCCAAAAGGAAGAAAATAGTATATTATGAGAAAGAGAATAAAGTTATTATTGTTTTTTGGTCTTCTTATTCTGATGCTATTTGCTATTTACAGAGGATATTTTTCAGCGCATAATACTTATGTATATGTATGCAATGAGAATGATGCATCTTATGACAGTATCGACTTTGTTGTTCTTGTCGATGATTTAGAAATATTGCAAGACACGTTGTCCGACAATTCTGATTGGCATTTGGGGAAAATATATCCAATAAAATTATCTCCTGGTCATCATAATATTTGCATTAACTCACAGAGCCTTGAATATAGTAACTGCAAAAGAGTATTTACTTTTTTACAGAGCAAAATATATATCAGATTTAAAGGCCGAGACAAGAACATATTAGCAACGAATGATAGTTGTGAACTATTTACCATAGAAAAACAAATCGGAAGTAGATTCATAATTGAATAAAAATATGTTTTTGTGAAAAAAGGAAAAACCTCCCGAATTAGGAGGTTTTTCCTTTTTTATGGAATCAGCTTAATAAGTTCCGTGATTTCTTTATCGGAAAGGTTTTCAATGTCGGATTTATCGTAAATGGCAAGCAGGTAAACGGTATCATCCTTAAAAAGCACATGGGTTATAATGCGTGAACCGCCCGATTTGCCTTTGCCCTTGCTGGCAATGGCCATGCGTATTTTATATCAGTTGTGGCCAATGGAAGTCCCTTTTTCCGGTTCTTCTTTCAATTCAGAGATAAGCGTTTGCAGTTCCTTTTTGAGCGACGGGAATTTTTTCACCAGTCGTTTGGCCTGGCGTTCAAAAACGGATATGGTCTTAACCTTAAAGCTCATTGAGAAAATCTTCGGCGTTGCGGGCTTGTAACTTGCCGTTCATCACCAGTTTCATTTCTTCAACAGCCTCGGCTAACTCAGCCATAAATTGTTTTTTATTCCTTAAGCGGTCGAGCTCTTCAAGGTCTTTTTGAATCTTTTCCCAGTCTTCTATGGGGAGCTGCACTGCATTTTTATGCCCTTTTTTATCTGTAATATACTGTAAGTTCATCGTGCTTGTTTTTAATGTGTTGCATAAGCCTTGCGGGTCTTGAAATCCCTGATCAGAGCATCAATGACCATGAACACTTGTTTCTTTTCATCCGCAGGCAGTGTCGAAACATCCTGTACTCTGCGGAGTGTATCCTTGTCCAGTTCAAAATCTGATTTACCAACCATGTAGTCGATCGACACTTCGAGCGCATCGGCAATTTTTATAATCACCTCGATCGAAGGTTTTACTTCGTCCCGTTCATATCGTCCGATAATATCGCCCGATGTTCCCGCTTTCTTCCCAAGCTCGCTTTGTGAAAAACCTTTGGCTTTCCTTAAAGCGGTAATATGTTGTCCCAGCGTCATACCTATGTGTCTTTAAAACGACTTAATTAATATGTTTTGTGCAAAAATAGCTGATAAATAGGTCAGAAACAAGCCTTATGCTTCTTTAAATTCTCTGATCTGTATTTTAGATTTGTGATAGATATATCAGAAAATAATTATTTGGGAATATTTATCAACTATGAAGATTCCCGACATTAAGGCAAGTTTAAGCATCCAAACTGTACTCCAACTGCGAAAATATTAAGTACAGTTTGCACCACTTGTTCCAGTCGGTCCGAAAAAACAAAGCCGGAGAGCGGGAGTGCAAAATAAATCAGGGCAAGTGTGATCACTTACTGGCTAAAAACTTACAACCTCAGACAAGTACAATATTTTGCAGGCTATAAATATGTAAGCAGCACCGAACGTTACCAGTTTAATAATTTGGATGAGCTGCAGGAAAAAATCGAAAAGTTACATCCATTGAATAACGCGGACTGAATACATCACGCAGTGCGTGGCGAATTAGAAACAAACTTGGTATCACAATTTGTGATTCTAAAACAAGGAAAAGGAAATTACTATTTCTGAAACCATAAAATCAAATGTAATGGCAGAAAACAAGGAAAACCAAATAATGTTACCTGACGAGGTAATCACCAGTAAGATCTACTTCATCCGAGGTGAAAAAGTAATGCTTGACCGGGATTTAGCGGAACTTTATGGTGTTGAAACCAAATACCTGAAACGTCAGGTCAGAAGAAACATATTACGATTCCCGGAAGATTTTATGTTTGAATTGACGCAGGAAGAACTTCAAATTTGGAGGAGCCAATTTGGCACCTCCAATCCAGAAAAGATGGGTTTGCGTTATCCTCCTTTTGCATTTACTGAAACCGGAGTTGCTCAATTATCAGGGGTTTTGAATAGCGAAAAAGCAATTTTGATCAACAACCAGATCATGATTTTATAAAAATGCGATCCATGCTTATGGATACACTAACCTTGAAACTGGACATTGAAGAGATCAAAAAGAAACTTACCAACCAGGACAAAAACATCGAACTGGTTTTTAATTATCTGGACGAATTAATGGAGAAACAAGAGAACCCAAAACCCAGAAAAGGATCGGCTTCCTACGGGACGACGAAGGATAAGCACACAAACCCTACACACCCCAGCACAGCCCGCCCCTCTGCATAAATTTATTGTCATGTTTTTTGCAGTTTCCCCAGGCGCCACGCTGGCAAAAAAACACGCCATTAAATTTTATGCCCCAAGCTATTGTAACATAGTGCGTTATTATAGGACCAAAACACCTTTAGCGGTGTAACCGAATCAATCATTTTGTACTATGATCGCACTATATTAAATAGCCACACGCCCCCGCCCGCAACCACATCAGCCAACATACACGTCCGACTCCACCTTCGTTTGAGCGAAGCGGCAACGAGAGGTAAGCAGCAACTCGTCTTTGACGAGAGGGATATAAGGAATAAGAATAAAAGTTCATTTATAATTATTCTCCAACCAGCTAGTCAGGATGTTCGTTTGAAGCTGCTGCTGCGTTTTTACCTATGGGTGATTCCGCTACCCGGAACTTCACATTCGTTTGTCTTCGATTGTATACCGCGGCTTTCCAATAGTGGATTGGTACCTCCATGTTCTTTTATGTGCTTGTATGTTTCTGTTTACAGCTTTCCCAGTTGGTTCGAAAAACAAAGCCGGAGAGCGGGAGCTCAAAACAAATCCGTGCAAGCGTGATCACTTTCTGGCTGAAAACTTACAACCTCAGACAAGTACAATATTTTGCAGGCTATAAATATGTAAGCAGCACCGAACGTTACCAGTTTAATAATTTGGATGAGCTGCAGGAAAAAATCGAAAAGTTACATCCATTGAATAACGCGGACTGAATACATCAAGCAGTGCGTGGCGAATTAGAAACAAACTTGGTATCACAATTTGTGATTCTAAAACAAGGAAAAAGAAATTACTATTTTTGAAATTATAAAATCAAAAACAATGACAGAAGGAAAAAACGAAAGCCAGATTATCATCACAGATGAAATGGTAATGACCAAAATATTTTTTATACGTGGACAAAAGGTAATGCTTGACCGAGACTTGGCCGAACTTTATGACGTAAAACCAACAAGGTTGCGTGAGCAGGTCAAAAGGAATATTGAAAAGTTTCCTGCTCATTTTATGTTCCATCTGTCAGAAACAGAAACAAATGCTATGGTGTCGCAAAATGCGATACCTTCCAAACAGCACTTAGGCGGTTCTCTTCCATATGTGTTTACAGAACATGGAGTTTTACAACTGGCCAATGTTTTAAGAAGCGAAAGGGCAACGCAAATGAGTATTAGGATAATCGAGGTCTTTGTAAAAATGCGTGAAATGCTCACCGACACGTTAAGCCTGAAACTGGATATTGAAGAGATCAAACAGAAGCTTGTTAACCAGGATAAAAACATCGAACTGGTCTTTTACTACCTGGATGAATTAATGGAGAAACAGGAAAATACAAAGCCCAGAAAAAGAATAGGTTTTATACGAGACGACGAAGAATAAACACACAGCCCTCCCTTCCGCATAAATTTACTTTCATGTTTTTGTTTACACCTTTTCCAGTCGGTCCGAAAAACAAAGCCGGAGGCCGGTAGCGCAAAGCAGATAAGGGCAAGTGTGATCACTTACAGGCTGAAAACTACAAAATCCGGCACGTTCTATACATGGCCGGCCATAAACAGGTAAGCAGCACAGAACGGTACCAGCTGAACAATTTGGATAAGCTGCAGGAAAAGATTGAGAAGAGACATCCATTAAACCACATCCCAAATGAATTTTAATCGTTATTTTTGTAAATGATAAAACAATGGAAGTTATGAATTTACAAACTAAAAAACTGGAATTGGTCCAGTTGATATTAAATACAGACAGACCGGCATTATTGGATAAAGTCAGTCAATTACTAAAACAAGAAAAAGAGGGTGAATGGTTGGAGGAAATACCCGAAGCAGTACAGGAGTCTATCGATATAGCATTAAAGCAAGCAGATAATGGCGAGCTGATCCCGCATCAGGATGTTATGAAAGAAGCAAGGGCAAAGTATCGTGAATGACCATATTGATTAAACGGACTCACTACTTGAAAGTATAGCTGAAAATCCTCAGATGTTTGTTGAATCCACCAGAAAAAAGAATGTACGCAAGGGGTTTGTGACAAAACACAACAGCTTGTTTTACAAGATAGGACCCCGAAAGGAAGAAGTAATACTGTTGACATTCTGGGACAAGCGAAAAGACCCGAAGAAACTCCCTTATTAATTATACAACCCAGCAACGCATTAATTAACAGCTGTTTATCGAAGTGTAGCGAGAGGTAAGCAACAACTCGTCTTTTGACGAGAGGGATATAAGGAATAAGAATAAAAGTTCATTTATAAACTATTGATATTTTGAGCATTGGAGGTGTTTAGTTCAATCCAGATGGCTATTGTGACTGCAATGTAGAGCGTTTGCAAGCAACGCTTAATTGAAAGCTAAGTGTTAAGGCCAGGCTTTATTTTATCATTTTCAAATAATGATCCGCTGTCATAACGGGCAATTTTGAAAGTTTAAAATCTTTAAGGTTTCTGGTAATTATAATATCTTGTTTATTTTCGATTGCAGAGAAATATTGGATTGCATCCTCAAAGTCCTTAAAATCAGAATTCAATGACAAATCAATTATCTTATCATCGATCGGCAAGACTTTAACCAGGAGTTTGAATTTTCTTAATATCTCTTTTGCTGTTTTTGAGTCCAGATCTCTTGAAAGCAGGTAATATATATTTGCAAAAGTTAAAGATGAAACTGAAAGTTGGACTTTTTTATTATCAGCGAATGTAAATAGCTTACTCGCCGGGGCATAAAATTCATGTCGTTTTGTTAAAAGATCGACAACTATATTTGTATCAACCAAAACTTTATCCATTATTTATATTTGTCAGATAAGTAGTCGGTATAATCTTTTTTATAATTTGAATCAAGCGGTTTGATCACACCAGATATACTTTCAACAAGTGGAGAAACTGCATCGTCTTTCTCTTGTTTGTTTGTCAAGGCTTGTAAATAGTTTTCAATCATTTTCGAAAGGCTGGTCTCTCGCTCTTTTGCGTATCTTTTAGCGCTTTCAATTGTTGATTTGTTTATTTTCAAAGTCAATTTAGTGTCCATCTTTTCATCTTTTTGTCCGTACAAATATATTAATATCATACGTCTTTGACAAGTGTTTTAGCCTGGCGTTCAACTTGTTTTTATTGCTCGCTTCGCCGTCTTTTTTGAATTTTTTTTGTTCAGCACAGTGTTGTCGGTAGCATACATTTAGTGAAGCTTTTAATGTAAAGTGGTGATGGTATTCTTCCATTTTCCTTAAGCAGTACAGAGCGGTACCAGTTGAACAACCTGGACAAGCTGCAGGAGAAGATTGAAAAGTTACACCCTTTGAATCAATATTAGAAATATGAACCAATAAATTAAAACCAGATGAATAGAAATATCGTTACTTTTGTGGAGAACATAAACAGATAAGTCATGGATGTTATTGAGTTAAGAACGGACTTGCACAATATGATCGATAAGATTACAGATAGTAATGTTTTACATGCAATAAAAACGTTATTGTCAGATAAGTCTGTATCGCAGGAAGACTGGTGGGACACGATAAGCGAAGAAGAGCGAAAAGGGATCGAACAGGGACTTGCTGAGGCTGAAAGAGGAGAAGTTATCCCACACGAGGAAGTAAGGGCAAAATATGACAAATGGCTATAAAGATCCTCTGGTCAAAACATGCGGAACAAGGCTATGACAATATTGTAAAATACCTTGAAAATGAATGGACAGATAAAGAAGTAGGAAGGTTTATCAGGGAAACAAACCGTTTCTTTGAACTACTAAAGCACAACCCCAAAATGCTGGAACAAAGCCAAAGTCGCAAAAACCTTTATCGTGGTCCGATTAACAGTTTGACGATGTTGACTTACAGCTACCAACCGAAAAAGAAGGAAATCACACTGGTAAACATCCGAAATACCAGGAGAAAGCCATTGAAATAAACTTCACCATCCCGAGTACATCCGACACAGCCCTCCCCTCTGCAAAAATATACTATCCTGTTTTTTACTTATTTTTTCTACCTTTGCCCTTTAATTGTAATTGCAGAAAAAGAAGTATCAACTCCAAATTAGGATAACGATGGATCACAAAAACGAATTTCAAAAATACGCCACAGGGCACAGGGGAATCAGCAGTTTGTCGCTCGACAAATACATCAGCTCGGCCTATGGCAGCTACATTTCGCCCACCATTATCGAGGAGCGTCAGCTCAATATTGCCACCATGGACGTGTTTTCACGACTCATGATGGACCGCATCATCTTTTTGGGTGTTCCCATCGACGACTATGTGGCCAATATCATCCAGGCTCAGTTGCTCTTCCTCGATTCAACCGACCCGGGTAAGGACATCCAGATTTATTTCAATACGCCCGGCGGATCGGTACATGCAGGACTGGGAATATACGACACCATGCAGTTCATCAGTTCCGACGTGGCCACCATCTGCACCGGAATGGCTGCCTCGATGGGAGCCGTGCTGTTGACCGCCGGTGCCAAAGGCAAACGTTCGGCGCTGACCCACTCGCGTGTAATGATTCACCAGCCAATGGGCGGCGCACAGGGACAGGCCAGCGACATCGAAATCACGGCCCGTGAAATCATGAAGTTGAAAAAAGAACTTTATGAGATCATTGCCAAACATTCGGGCAAAGAGTATGAAAAAGTTGAAAGTGATTCTGATCGCGATTACTGGATGACCGCTGCCGAAGCAAAAGAATATGGAATGATTGACCAGGTGCTGGTCAGCAATAAAAAATAAGAAAGGATAAGAATGGACAAGTGTTCGTTTTGTGGAAGAAAAAAAGATGAGGTAGAATTGCTGATTGCCGGAATGGATGGTCATATTTGCGACCGCTGTATCGAGCAGGCTCATGCCATCATTGAAGAAGAACTGAAGAGCAAAGGTTCCTTCGACATCCGGTCGATCGAGCTACTTAAGCCCCGGGAAATCAAAGCATTTCTCGATAAATACGTCATCGGGCAGGATCATGCAAAAAAGATCCTTTCGGTGGCCGTTTACAACCATTACAAACGATTGGGACAAAAAGTAGATGATGATGAGACCGAAATTGAAAAGTCGAACATCATTCTTGTAGGTCCTACCGGTACCGGTAAAACTTTGCTGGCGCGTACCATTGCAAAAATGTTGCATGTGCCCTTCACCATCGTCGATGCCACCGTACTGACCGAAGCCGGTTATGTGGGCGAGGACATTGAAAGCCTGCTCACCCGACTGCTGCAGGCAGCCGATTACAACGTGGAAGCAGCCGAGCGGGGCATTGTTTTCATCGACGAAATTGACAAGATTGCCCGCAAAGGCGATAATCCTTCGATTACCCGTGATGTTTCGGGCGAAGGAGTCCAGCAGGGCCTGCTGAAGCTGCTCGAAGGTTCTATTGTAAATGTTCCGCCTCAGGGAGGTCGTAAACACCCCGAACAAAAAATGATTCCGGTGAATACCAAGAACATTCTCTTTGTATGTGGCGGAGCTTTTGATGGCATCGAGCGTAAAATTGCCCAGCGGATGAATACGCAGGTAGTTGGCTTCAATGCCGCTGAAAAAACAAGGTCGGTCGATCGTAACAACCTGATGCAGTACATTGCACCCATGGATCTGAAATCATTCGGACTGATTCCCGAGATCATTGGCCGATTGCCCGTGCTTACCTATCTCGATCCGCTCGATCCTGATGCCCTGCGCCGCATTCTTACCGAACCCAAGAATGCCATCATTAAGCAGTACAGCAAGTTGTTTAAGCTCGACGACATTGAATTGAGTTTCTCCGACGAAGCACTCGACTATATTGTACAAATTGCGGTTGAATTCAAGCTGGGAGCCCGCGGATTACGTTCCATCTGTGAAACCATCATGGTAGATGCCATGTTTGACCTGCCTTCGAAAAACGAGAAGACCTTCACCATTTCAGAACAGTTTGCCCGTGAGAAAATCGACAAGGCAGGAATGGCCTTGTTGAAAGCCAGCTGACAAAATAAAAAAGAATAAAGAAAGCCGGACCAGTGTGTTCGGCTTTTTTATTAGCAAATGTCCACACTTACAAACCAATTTTCCACTTTTCTTCAAGGAGCTGAAACTATCTTTGCGCACAAGCAAGCTCAATATTCTAAAAAATCATAAGAACGATGCCGGTAAAATTCAGAATAGCTCAAAAATTAAAGATCCTTTTTTTCGGTACCATCACTTTGCTGTTTGTTAGCGTCGGGCTGGCGCAACCACCAGCACACGACCCTTCGGCGATGATTCAGAACGTCGATGGTCGTTACTGGGTTTTTACCACCGGCAACGGGGTTTCAGCTCTTTCGGCTTCCGATAAGGAATGGAACAACTGGCGTTTTGAGAAACCGGTATTCCCGAATGCCCATCCATCGTGGATCAACAGCATTGTTAGCGACTTTGAAGGTCATTTCTGGGCTCCCGATGTGATCAGGATGAATGGTGCCTTTTACATCTATTATTCGGCTTCGTCGTGGGGAACTACGCGATCGGCCATTGGTGTGGCACGCACCACCGATCTGAGCAAGCCCTTCACCGATCTGGGAAAGGTGATCAGCTCCAATGGCAGCTCTTCGGAACGTAATGCCATCGACCCTGCGCTGTTTCGCGACAACGATGGCAGGGTATGGATGAGCTATGGTTCTTTTTTTGGAGGCATCGGGGTGGTTGAAATTGATACGCTGACAGGAAAAACAAAAGGATCGGTGACCACCATCGCAGGAGGAAACCATCAGGACATCGAGGCCCCCTACATCACCCGGAACGGCGATTATTACTATTTGTTTGTCAACCGCGGTGCCTGTTGCAAGGGGCTCGAAAGCACCTACTATATGATGGTTGCCCGCTCAAGCAATGTTAAAGGGCCCTACAGTGGCTGGAAAACTTTTCTCCGAAGCGAAGATCGTTTTCACGGGCCGGGTCATGTTGGTCTGGGCGAAGGCGTGTTCACCTACCACTTTTACGACCGCGAAAGCAACGGGGCTGCCCGCATGTCGGTCAGTTCAATCAGCTGGGTCGACGGTTGGCCGGTAGCAGGTACGCCACAGGCCTGGGATCAGGCCGAAGGAGCATCCATCGACGAAGGATTTTACCGTTTGAATGTTCAACACAGCAACATGGCGCTCGAAGTGGCCAACAACAATCCTTACGAAGGAGCCAATGTACAGCAGGGCACTCCCGCAGATGAAGACGGACAGGTATGGTTCCTCGACAAAGTAGCCGACAACTGGTACAAAATTTCACCCAAGGCCAATACCCGTCTGGCACTCGATGTTCACAATGTTTCGACACGCGACGGTGCCAACATCATGCTTTGGTCTTACTGGGGAGGAGAAGGGCAGCAATGGAAATTTGAAGCTGTACGCGATGACTACTATCACATTGTTGCACGCAACAGTCGCAAATGCCTCCAGGTGGTCAGTGCATTAAGTGCCGATCGGGCCAATGTTGAACAGTTTCAGTGTGATGAGCAGGCCGAAAACCAGCTCTTTAAACTAAGCGATCCTACACTTACAGACAAAGAAGCCTTTGAGCAGCTTTCGGGATTACTGGCAGTTCCCAATCCTGCCAGCTCGCACATCTCGATTGTTGGCAGCGACACGTTCAACGGTGATTTCGAACTTTCGGTTTACAATACAATGGGACAAAAAGTAATGCATTTGCCCTCGTTGTCGCAGCATAAAAACTACATCAACATTGAAAGACTTCCTGCAGGTATCTATACCATCGAAGCCATTCAGGATCAACATGTTCAAACACTTCGGTTTATTAAGCAATAAATATTCAGTACAGGCAGTATGCTTGTTTACAGGCGTTTCCGGATTGAAGATCTGTTAAATCTCTGTCAAAGCTGGTAATTCTCAAAGCTCAATTCTGAATTCCAGCTACACATCACTTATCTTTGCAAACAATTTTAAGCCGTTCATGTTTAGCTTTGGTGCCAAGGCATAAAAACATGCCGGCACTTAGTTGTACATTAACGAACCGATCCATTCCACAGGGAATGGTATTAACAGCGAAATCATGACAAAAGACATCCGCAAAGAGTTAGAGAAACGTGTATTGGTGCTCGACGGGGCGATGGGGTCGATGATCCAGACCTATCGTCTAAGCGAAGCCGATTACCGGGGAAAGCAGTTTGAAAACCATCCATCGGATCTGAAAGGCAACAACGACTTACTGAGTATTACCCGGCCCGACATCATCGCCGAAATTCATGCCCAGTACTTTGAAGCCGGTGCCGACATCATCGAAACCAACACTTTTAATGCCACCAGCATATCGCAGGCCGATTACGGACTCGAGGATCAGGCCTACGAAATTAATGTGGCAGCTGCCCGTCTGGCGGTTGAAGTAGCCCAACGATACAGCAGCCCTGAACAGCCCCGCTTTGTAGCCGGGTCAATCGGGCCCACCAACAAGACCTGTTCAATGAGTCCCGACGTGAACGATCCGGGCTACCGCGCCATTTCGTTCGACGAATTGAAGCAGGCATACAAATCGCAGGTTGAAGGCCTGCTCGATGGTGGTGTCGATCTGCTGATGGTTGAAACCATCTTTGACACCCTCAACGGGAAAGCGGCCCTCATGGCCATCGACGAAGTATGTGAAAGCCGTGCGCTTAAAATACCAGTCATGATTTCGGGAACCATTGTCGATGCCAGTGGACGAACGCTTTCGGGGCAAACCGTCGAAGCCTTTCTCAATTCACTGGCCCACGTTCATCCGCTTTCGATTGGGCTCAACTGTTCACTGGGGGCCGACGACATGCGCCCCCATGTTGAAAGGCTGGCAGCCAATGCACCTTTTTACATCAGTGCCCACCCCAATGCCGGGCTTCCCAACCAGTTTGGCGAATACGACGAAACGCCGGCCATCATGGCAAAGCAAATCGAGGCTTTTCTTAATAAAAGCACGGTAAACATCATTGGAGGCTGCTGTGGAACCACGCCCGATCATGTGCGTGAGTTTGCCAGAATGGCTAAAGCAGCCCAACCTCATCAGCTCAATAAAACAAAGAACGAAACCCGTCTGAGCGGACTCGAACCACTGGCAATCAACAAGGCGTCGAATTTTGTAAACATAGGTGAGCGCTGCAATGTGGCCGGCTCCCGCAAATTTGCCAGGTTAATACGGGATGAAAAGTACGAGGAAGCCCTTTCGATCGCCCGCGACCAGGTGGAAGGCGGCGCCCAGATCATCGACGTGAACATGGACGATGCCATGCTCGATGCCAAAAAAGAAATGGTCACCTTCCTGCACATGATCATGAGTGAGCCCGATATTTCGAGGCTGCCGGTCATGATCGATTCTTCCAAATTTGAAGTAATTGAAGCCGGACTGCAATGTCTTCAGGGAAAGTCGATAGTCAACTCCATCAGCCTGAAGGAAGGGGAAGAAGTTTTCAAAAAACAGGCGCGTACCATCATGCGCTACGGAGCTGCTGTGGTGGTCATGGCCTTCGATGAAAAGGGGCAGGCCGATAGTTTCCAGCGCCGCATCGACATTTGCCAACGTGCCTACAACATCCTGACAAAGGAGCTCAATTTTCCACCCGAGGACATCATTTTTGATCCCAATATTCTCACCATTGCCACCGGCATTGATGAACACAACAATTATGCGGTCGACTTCTTTGCCACCACCCGCTGGATCAAGGAAAACCTTCCGTTTGCCAAGGTAAGCGGCGGAATCAGCAATGTTTCGTTTTCGTTCAGGGGGAATAACACGGTACGCGAAGCCATGCATTCGGTATTTCTGTACCACGCCATTCGCGACGGACTCGACATGGGCATTGTGAACCCGGGCATGTTGCAGATATACGATGAAATTCCGGCCGAATTGCTCGAACTCGTGGAAGATGTTGTGCTCAACCGCCGCAGCGATGCTACCGAGCGCCTGGTCGATTATGCCGAAACCATCAAAGACCAAAACAATCAGCAGGTCAAAAAAGAAGACTGGCGCGAAAAGCCGGCTGAGGACAGAATTAAACATGCACTGGTAAAAGGAATTACCGATTATATTGAGCTCGATCTGGAGGAAATCATGCCAGCCTATTCGCCCACCCTCAACATCATTGAAGGGCCCCTGATGGATGGCATGAACATCGTGGGAGATTTGTTTGGTGATGGAAAAATGTTTCTTCCACAGGTCATCAAGTCGGCCAGGGTGATGAAAAAAGCAGTGGCTTACCTTCTGCCTTTTATTGAGGCCGAAAAAGACCCCAATGCAGCCCCCACACAACTGAAAAAAGTGCTGATGGCCACTGTGAAAGGCGACGTTCACGACATTGGAAAAAACATTGTTGGCGTGGTGCTTGCCTGCAACAACTTTGAGGTGATCGATCTGGGGGTGATGGTTCCTACCGAAAAAATTATTGAAACGGCACTGAAAGAAAAAGTGGATGTGATTGGCCTTAGCGGGCTCATCACCCCTTCGCTCGAAGAAATGGTAAGCTTTGCCCAGGTAATGCAGGAACGGGGACTCAGCCTGCCCATCATGATTGGCGGGGCCACCACGTCGAAATTGCATACGGCAGTGAAAATTGCACCACAATACGACCATCCGGTGGTTCATGTGAAGGATGCCTCGCTCAGTGCAGGGGTGGCCACCCGGCTTTCCAACAAAAACGAACAGTTTTTTGAGGACTTGAAAGCTGAATACGCCCGCCTGCGAGAAATCAATGCCGGAAGAAAAAGAAAAACCTACATCAGCCTGGATAAAGCACGTGAGAACAAATTCACCTGCGACTGGTCAAAAGTCCCAATTACTCAACCCACTTTCCTGGGTGTACGCAGCTTTACCAATTTTCCGCTCGAGGAAGTACGCGAATTCATCGACTGGACATTCTTTTTTATGGCCTGGGAAATGCGTGGAACCTTCCCCAAGATTCTTACCGATGAAAAGCAGGGTGAAGAAGCGCGTAAGTTGTTTGCCGACGCCAACAACCTGCTCGACGAAATTATCGAACGCCAGCTTTTCAGAGCAAATGGGGTGGTAGGTTTCTGGCCTGCCAACTCAGTGGGCGACGACATTGAACTGTACGAGGATGAAAGCCGGAGCAAAGTAATTGGAACCTTTCATCATTTGCGGCAACAAATGGAGCCCAAGCCCGGCAAGCCCAACTATTGCCTGAGTGATTATGTTGCGCCAAAGGACAGCGGCATTGCCGATTATGTTGGTGGCTTTGCCGTAACAGCCGGCATTGGCATGGCCAAATGGGTTGAAGAAGCCAAGGAAGAAGGAAACGATTACCGTTCGATTTTACTGCAAACCCTCAGCGACCGACTTGCCGAGGCCTTTGCCGAAGTGATGCACACCAGGGTAAGGACACAACATTGGGCCTATGCTCCCGATGAAATGCTGAGTAAGGAGGAAATCTGGAAAATGAAATACAGCGGCATACGTCCGGCTCTGGGCTATCCCGCCTGCCCTGAACACACCGAGAAGGGTGAACTGTTCAGATTACTGCAGGCCACCGACCGTACCGGCATTGCACTCACCGAAAACTTTGCCATGTACCCCACGGCATCGGTCAGCGGACAGTACTTTGCCCACCCCGATTCATTCTACTTTGGGGTAGACAAAATAGGACGCGACCAGGTAGAGGATTATGCACGTCGAAAAAATATGCCGGTGGAGGAAGTCGAACGCTTTTTGAATGCTGATTTAAACTACAAATAAAAGAAACGGGGCTGAAGAAAGGCCCCGTTGCTTTTTATAAAAATTGTATTGTTTTCTAATTCCTGATCAGTCTGATGATCTTTTCCGCTTGCGGAGTATTTATTTTTAATAGGTAGATTCCCGGCTTCAAGCCCGATACGTTCACACTGTTTTGCAAGCCGCTTTGCTGCAATACCTGCCGGCCACTCAGGTCAAATAGGGTCATGCGGGCTGATGACAGCTCGCTTTCGGATGCCCGGAAATGCAGGAGATCGTGAACCGGATTGGGATAAATGTGAAGGGAAGCCGACACGGACCGGTCGTCAATTGCATTGAAACCGGTAATTTCCTCGCCGCGTTGAAATACCCATTGCTGGTCGAGGCTGTTGTTGCTCATGTTGATGTAGCTGATTACTTCGGCACCGTTGGCAGTATCGCCCGCCACGTTGTCGAACACAAAGCCCGAATGTGTGTTCACAATGCCATACGTGTCGTTGTAGCCTACAGGCACAATGGTCCATTGTTGCCGTTGATCCAGGCTGTCGTGCGGAACGACCTCCAGCCGCATTCCCTTTCCGGCGTCGCTGATGGCCTCGTTCGTCGAACGATTCACAAAACGGTAGTTTTCGTTGCCAACCGGTACTATTTCCCAGTGTTGCCGGTAGCGATCTTCAAGAACTTCCCATAAATTGACCAAGCCGTGTTCCTCCTCGTCGATGTCGAGCACGCTGCCTGTTTTGGCGTTGGCAATGGTGTAATAATAATTTTCGGGTACAAAGGGAGCGGTCGGAATCACCACCATGTTTTGGCTGAGGAAGTCTACCCTTTCACTCACATAATCCTTTAAAAATTCAACATAGCCGTCGTAAGTTGAAAATAAGCCCCATTCGAGGTACACCCTTGAACTGAGTACGTCCCATTGTTCGAAGTTGAGCTTTTGTGACAAGGTCAGCTCTTCCACTGTCCGATCGATGTATTGTTGTATGGAATCTTCAATGCCCTCACTGAGTAGTTCTTTCCACCGTGCCTTTACACTCCGCTGAAACCATTCGTCGGTCCACAGACGATTAATCCATGTTTTTGGATTGTGGGCTGCAGTTCGCATGAGCCTGTAAGTAGCATCTCCCAGCCGGTTGTCATTGTTAAAGGCGATGTCGTAGTCCCACAGTGGCCCCCAGAAAATGCGGTCGTTGTTCCGCCGTTTGTACACATAGGTACTCCAGAAACAATCGGGATTGCCCGTGAGCTCAGATGCAATGTACCAGTCGATGAGGGTGGTGCTGTCGGTATAAGCGCGGTAGCCGGTTTTAGGATCGCGGTAATTTTCGGAAAACAAGACATCCTCGAAAAGCTGCAGATGGTTTTTAATGTACTGTAGTTGTTGTGTGTTGAGCTCATCGTCATCGGGATATTTCAACGACACCTTGATGCGTTTGGAGGTTTCGAACCAAACCGCTTCGCGGGTAGCAAAGCCATCGAGCTCAAGCAGATAACCTCCCGAAATTTCGGGCAGACTAACAGCATCATCATCCTGTTTCTCAACAGGAACCCTGTTTTTAGCCACCTCCAGTTGATCGGTGAGCATGTAATTCCCGATATAGTCTCCGTTCAGAACCACATCGACAAAACGAAAGGCCGGCGTGTATTCGAACTTCATCCACTCACTGATTTTGAAAGCGACCGCATTGCGAATGAGGGTTTTGTCGGCATGATTGGCCAAGAGTACCCAGTCGCGATTTTTGGCCGGCATGCCCAGCAATTGCGCCTCTTCGTTGAGTTTGATCCGGTAGGGTTTCTTGGCAAAATTCCAGGTCGAATTTCCCCTGCCCCGAATCTGTAATTCCATATTTTGTGTAGCATATTGCCCCGAGGAAGTAGAAATTCGCAGGGTGCCTTCAATGTATTCCCTGTTGATTGTTTGACTGTTGATTGTTTCAATGTAGAGGGTCGGCAGGTTCGTTAGTGCGCGTTGCGCCTCCGATTTTTCCACCAGAAAGAACAGGCAAATAAAAAGTAAAAAGCATTGCAATTTCATTGAGTCGGTCCGTTTTTGGGTCATATGGCTTAAGTCGTTCGATTACAAAAGCCGAAATTATAGCTTTCGAAGGGGAAAGACCGACAATTAAAATCCTTTCTCTATTTCATATTAAAAAAACTATGCAACAAATTTGACATTGGAGCCAGGTGCAATGGATTGCATTCCTAATTAAAGGGCAGTTGGAATGCAACCTAAACCCTTTTCGCTCCATTGCTTAGCTACTGAATCAGTTGTTTGCTTTTCATTACATGCAGCATGGCATCCACAATCTGATCGTCGGTGAGCGTGGCATGGTTGAACACCATGTCGTAATCGTTGTCGTCGACGTGGCGGCCTGCAATGTGTTCGATGTAAAGCATGCGCTGGCGGTCGATTTCGAGTACGTAATCACGGGCATCGGCGTAACTCATGCTACTCAGGTTCATGATGCGCCTGATTCGCCATTCGAGCGGCGCCTGAATTTTTACGCTCAGGCGGGCTTCAATTCCCGAGGTAATGATGTTGGCCGCACGGCCAACAATTACGCAGCGGCCTTCTCCGGCCAGCTGGGTGATTACATCTTTTACCGTGTCGATCACCCTTTGGTCGTCGGCATCGTATACTTTTTCGGTCGAGAAGGCCATGGTCACGTCGTGCAGGTGGGTGCGCACCTCTTTCAGAAAAACATTCTTCACCTCGTCGGGACTCATTTCGAGCTCAACGGCAGCATGCTCAATTACTTCCTTGTTTACAAATTTCCATTCGGACGACTGCTTGCTTCCCTTTTGGTATCCATATCCTGAAAGGATTTTCGAAAGTTTCATGGCGATGTAATTGGTAGAGCAGCCGGTTTCGCGCGAAATGGTCACTACCGGGCCAGGCTGATCGATCATCGTGTGTCGCCGGGCATCCGACATTTCAACAAAATCTTTTAAGAAGTTCTTCATAGGTATCGATTTATTTTGTCTGCTTTAAGTATTGAAACAAAAATACAACAATGAAAGGCTAAGTCACATTATTACCGGTAAAATCATAGCTCCTGTCGATTCCGAAATTTTTTTATTTTACTTTTTGCCTGGCTTTTTTCATCATTGAAAAGGTGAATAATATGTTGCTCAAGTCTTTAGAGGAAGCACCAGGGCGATCAGGCTCATTGTTATTGTTGAATTTCTATCAAGCTCACCTTCAGAATTTGTGTACAAATGAGAAAGTACAAAAGCGACTTTGAACACTTTTTAGTTCTGAAGCGGTGCTTTTACCAAAACGCCATTGGTGTAGGTATAAAAGTTATAAGTTACATTCAGGTGATCGTTTTTAAAACTGATGTCGGGAATAAGGAGCAAAGAGGCACCATCGATTTCAACGACCGAGGGGGTTGTTTCCAGGATTTTCTCATTGATGCTCAGTTGTTTCAGTGTGTGTTCGGCTTCAATTTGTTTTGTGTGGCGCTTATTTTCCAAAAGATTGAATAGGAGAACACTGGCAACAATTGCAAGGCTAATAATAATACTTGCTGATAGGATGCCGGTATTTTTTTTCATAAGAAAGGTGTTTGAGGTTTTAAACTATGGCTAACATAATAAAAAATGACGAGGACACGATCCTCGTGCTTATTTTTTTATACCGGAACTTATAATAGCTCACTGATTAGTCTGGTTTTTTGTTCCCTGTATTCACTTTTTGACATTTTCCCTTCGTACTTTTGCTGGTACAAGGCGACCAGCTGAGCAATGCATTCAGACCATCCCTGCTGAAGTTCACCAATCGCTTTCATGCCTTTGTATTCCTTGCGGCTGATTGCCCTGAATTGTCGCAGTAATTTCAAAAAAAGCCGCTGCTGAAAAAACCACGCCTGCTTTTGCTAAAAACCACGCCTGCTTTTGCTAAAAACCACGCTTGATTTTGGGCAAAACCATGCGTGATATTGAGCAAAACCACGCTTGATCTTGAGTGAAACCACACTAGGTTTTGGGTAAAACCACGCCTGCTTTTTACCATCCATGCCCAATCGGCAGCCGGAGGAATCATTTTGTTTAATAGCTACTGTTCAATTAAGATTCTACTTAACAAAAAAAATCCATTTTTAAGCGAAGTAGAAAGAAGTTCTTGTCTGGGTTTAAAGAAGTGATGATCGTGAAAGCAGAAGCTGAGCACACGGGCCGGGCGGAGGCGGAAAGCGCCGCGCGCCGGCGGCCCATGTTGAGCCGGCAGGGCAGGAGCGACCGGAGGGAGCTCCCTGCCCGCCGTGCGAAACAGGGACGCAGGAGGGCGGACTTGCAGCCGCAGACCGAACAGCCCGCCGGGTTATTCACCGTCAAAACCCGACGTTGGTTCGCTGTTGCGTGTTGTTGATTGATTAATGAAGGAAGGACTGATGAAAGCTCTTTGTTATTTCGGGAGGAAAATGTATTTTTCTCTGCTTAATGAAAGACCCATCAGTAGAATCAAACACGACAACGATTTATGAAACTTTTTACATTGAAACGGAAAATGGTGCTTCTGGCTGTTTTTACTATTTTTGCGGCCATGAACAGTTATAGCCAGAACGACCGATCGGCCATTGCCGACCAGTACAAGTGGGATTTGACCGATATCTACCCCTCGGAAGAAGCGTGGCGCGAAGCCAAAGACGAAATCAGTAAGGAACTCGACAAGGTGGAACAGTTCAAAGGAACGCTCACCCGCTCGGCGTCGGAGCTGCTAAAAGCGCTTGAGTTTAACTCAACGATTTCGAAAGAAGCGACCAAGCTTTACATTTATGCGAGCATGAATTCGGATCTCGACACCCGGGTAATGAAATACAACGGAATGCAACAGGAACTGTCGCAAATGTTCTCGAACTTTGGTGCTAAGGCGGCTTTTATGGAGCCCGAAATTCTGACTGCCAGCTGGGAGCTCATCGAAGGTTTTATAAAGGAAGAACCTAAACTGGAGGTTTACCGCATGGGACTTGAAAACATGTTCCGCACCAAGAAACACACCCTGAGTGAAGCCGAAGAGCGCATCATGGCACTTTCGGGAATGGTGGCCGGTGCTCCGTCGTCGGTTTACAGTACCTTTTCGAATGCCGAAATGCCCGAGCCCGAAGTGACCTTGTCGGACGGTGAGAAGGTGAAACTGAACAGCGCCAGCTATGGTAAATACCGTGCAGCAGCCAATCGGGCCGACCGCGAGATTGTATTCGATGCCTATTGGGCCAACTATGCCAGGTTCAGGGCCACCTTTGGTGAAACGCTTTACGGAAGTGTAAAATCGCACATCTTCAATGCACGTGCAAGGCATTACGAGTCGGCCCTTGAGGCAGCCTTGTATCCTAAAAACATCCCAACCGATGTGTATCATTCACTGGTTGAAAACGTGAACAAGAGCCTGCCCGCATTTCACCGCTACCTGAAAATCAAGCAGCGCATGATGGGAGTCGATACTTTGAAGTACCTCGACCTGTACGCTCCGGCTGTGAAGGATGTTGATCTGAAATACTCGTACGACGAGGCGGTTGATCTCATTCTGGAAGCACTGAAACCGCTGGGCGACGAATATGTTTCGGTGGTTAAGAAAGCCGTTGACGAACGCTGGATTGATGTATATCCAACACCAGGCAAACGTTCGGGAGCCTACTCAAACGGAGCCTTTTACGACGGACACCCTTATATTTTGCTCAACTACACCGACCTGTACAACGACGTAAGCACCATGGCCCACGAACTGGGACACACCATGCACAGTTACTTATCGAATAAAACCCAGCCTTACCCAACATCGGACTATGAAATCTTTGTTGCCGAAGTGGCATCGACTTTCAACGAGGTGCTGCTGTTTAACTACATGCTCGACCGGGTTGAGAACGACGATGTGAAGCTGTCGTTGCTGATGAACTGGCTCGACGGATTCAAGGGTACCTTGTTTCGCCAGACGCAGTTTGCCGAATTTGAACTGAAGATACACGAAGCCGTTGAGGCTGGCCAACCCATGACGGGCGACGATTTCTCGGCCATGTATTCCGACATTGTTCAACGCTATTACGGACACAACGAAGGAGTTTGCCACGTTGATGACTACATTGATATGGAATGGGCTTTCATTCCCCATTTCTACTACAACTTTTATGTATACCAGTACAGCACCTCGTTTACTGCCTCGATTTCGCTGGCCGAGAAGGTGATGAGCGGCGACAAAAAAGCACTGGAGAATTATCTGGCCTTCCTTTCGTCGGGTGGTTCGGATTATCCCATCGAGCTGCTGAAAAAGGCAGGTATCGACATGACCAGCCCCGAGCCTTTCGAAAAGACCATCGAGTCGATGAACAAGGTAATGGACGAAATTGAAAAGATATTGGATAAAAAATAGCAAGCCGCTGGTACAATAGGAATGCCCCTGGCAGCTTTTCAGCAAGCGGTCAGGGGTATTTTTTTAGCGATAAGGCCGAGAAAGGGATGCATACAAAGCGACTTCCAGATTGTAAGGAATCATTAAGTGATTATACGCTGCCTGGAAAAGTTGGTGAACCGGTCTATTTTATAAAGGCTGATACGGGGTTCATGAACCGAATTGGAAAATACGATGAAAGACCTCATGCCAGGCACTTGTTGTTCAATCCATTATTTTGACATGAATCGCTTTTCTAAACAAGACGGACAGCAGCATCAATACAATAAACAGCGCAAAAGGGAACAGCGCCAGTGATGCAGCATAAGGCGGCATGGCAACATGCAACAGGCGCAGTGTGGAATAGATGATGAGCAGCAGCGGGGCAATTACATAGAGCCAGCCAAGCACCGGGTTGGCAAAGGTTTCGATGCGTATGTTCTTTTCCTCATCAATGTCGAGCGAAATCTTCCGGGTCGATGTAAAGCTGTTTCTGATTTGCAGCTCGTGTTGGCCCGCTTCCACCTTGAAGCGATTGCTTTCGCCGTTTGAAAGGGTGCTTCGTTTTTTATTATCGATATAGATATGGAAACAGCAACTCAGGCCGGGAAAAAACTGTCGCTTCCGTTGAATCTTGATTACAGGCATAAATGTCGGTTTGCTTTGATAACAATGCAAATATAAAACGATCAAAAGTGAATTGCATCATCGGGCCGCCACTTTTAAATTAAAAGTTAAAGCCGGTTATTTAGATTCTTTTAAAAAAGAAACTTCACCATTGCTAATAATTTTTACTTTTGTAGCTGAAAAAAAGGAGCCAACAGGCAATATTTAGCAGAACAAGTAATCAACAACAATGGCAAAAAACAAGAAAAGCAGCGGATTTTGGTGGGGCCTGTTTTTGGGCTTAATCATAGCGGCTGGTGCGGTATATTATTATCAGAATCACTACAACAAATCGGACGTAAAACGAACAAGCCGTAAACTGGAAAAGAAAGCCGAAGAAGGGCTTGAAAAAACACGTGACGGCGTAAAGAAGTTGTTCGAAAAAGAATAAATCCGATTCGTGTATCCAACACCTTCTTTTTCTGAAAGAACAAGTTAAAACAAGCCAGTGAGTTGAAGAGGGCAACTGTTTTTTTTTTGGGAAAAGGCTGTGAATACAAAAAGCTAAGCGATTATCATAAAACAAACAGCCGTGAAAGTTATTGACATTATCAATCAGTCGGACAAGACCTTGTTTTCGTTTGAATTACTGCCTCCGTTAAAGGGCAGTGACGATGCGAAGCTGCACAAAACCATCGAAGAACTCATCGAGTTCGATCCACAATACATCAACATCACCACCCATCGCGACGAATACGTTTTTAAAACCCGCGAAGACGGACTGATAGAGAAGAAAGTCGTTCGCAAGCGTCCGGGCACGGTGGCCATTGCTGCTTCGATACAACACAAGTACGGAATTCCGGTGGTGCCTCACATTTTGTGTGGCGGCTTTACCCGGAGCGAAACCGAGCATGTATTGATCGACCTGCATTTTCTGGGCATTGAAAATGTACTGGCCCTGCGTGGCGATGGGTTGAAGAACGAGCCGGTTTTCAGGCCCGAAGCCGATGGCAATACTTATGCTTACCAGTTGGTTGAGCAGATTGCCGATTTGGGAAAAGGAAAATACCTCGATCCTGATTTGAAGAACAGTACGCCACTTGATTTCTGTATCGGTGTTGCCGGCTATCCCGAAAAGCATTTCGAGGCACCCAACCTGCACAGCGACATGGAAAACCTGAAGCGCAAGGTGGATGCAGGAGCCGAATACATTGTAACTCAAATGTTTTTCGACAATCAGAAGTACTACCACTTTGTAGATCGCTGTCGGGCTGCAGGAATTACGGTGCCCATTATACCGGGATTAAAACCCATCGCAGTGAAAAATCAGCTTACTGTTTTACCCAAGATTTTCAGCATTGATTTGCCACAGGATCTGGCCGATGAGCTGTCGCGTTGCAACAACAACGACGATGCCAAAAAGGTAGGAACCGAGTGGGCCATCCATCAGGCCAAAGACCTGATCAAAAACGGAGCGCCCAGTCTGCACGTTTATACCTATGGGCTGACCGACAATGTACGAGAGATTATGAAGGCCGTGTATTAACACCTACACCAGAAACCAGAAGCCGAAAAAATGGCAAATGGTGCCTCCCAGAATAAAAATATGAAATACACCATGCAGGTAGGGTTGTGAACGCCACATATAGAAAAACGGAGCCAGTGTGTAACTGGCACAACCGGCGAGCAAAAACCAGAGCGTTAGCTCCGGTGTATTCCGAATAACGGGAACGATGGCAATTACAATGGTCCAGCCCATTACCATGTACAAAATGGTAGAAACCAGCCGGTGCTTCGAACTGTAGAACCATACTTTAAAAACTACTCCGGCAATGGCCATGGCCCAGATCACACCAAAGATCGACCAGCCCCAGGCTCCACGAAGTGTGGTAAAGGTTAGCGGGGTATAGGTGGCTGCAATCAAAACATAGATGGACGAATGATCGAGTTTGTTCAGGAAATATTTTCGTCGTGGGTTGTAGGTGCTGTGAAACAAGGTTGAGGAAGTATAAAGCAGGATCATTCCTGCACCAAAAATGGCAAAAGAAACCACATGCCAGGCCGATCCGTGCAAGGCGCCTCTTACAATTAACAATACGGTGGCAGCCACTGCCAGGCCGATGCCGGCTCCGTGTGTGATGCTATTGAATATTTCATCGCCTTTGGTACGGCGTTTTAGTGCTGAGTTCATGGGCCTAAAGATAGTTGAAAAACGAAAATTGCTTATTCAATTCAGAAAAGAGTAAGTAGAATAAGTCAAAAAATAACATGTCTTTCGCTCAGTTTTTAATTGAAATTCTTCTAGTCAGTTCATCATTGATCCGCAGCAGGTACATCCCCGGCTGTATTCCGTCAAGTGAAAGCTGAAGCGAGTGAGGTCCGTTAAAATATTGCTGTAATACAACACGCCCGTCGACATCTGTCATCTCAAGCTTATTAATTTGCATCCCTGAGACATTGATATTGAGCTGCGATGCAGCCGGATTGGGAAATACTTCAATGTGCCGTGCAGTGGTTGATTTATTATTGCCGGTGGTTCCACCCTGTACCGTCACTTCATAAACTTTTTCACCCACCCCCTCGAGCGAGATGGTATAGTTAACCGGGCCTTTACTAAAGTCGACCGGACCTTTGGGGCTGATTGTTGTGCCCGGCAGCGCTACCAGCATTGGGTCGAATGCGCTGATATTTATCAGGAAGCCAACAGGCACTGTGATTTTTTGTGTTGCATTATCGATGACTACCTTGTTGACTTTGATGCCTGTGCCCGCTACATCGTATACCACTACATCATCGATATCGCACCAGCGGGTGGCAATACGGCGGGCTTCGGAATCCGTAATCGGAATTACCGTGCCATGGCGGGGCGTGAAGTTCATCGAAACTTGTTCGTCGACCACTGAGAAGTTCATCAAATCGGTGCTTTCGGTAAACTGATAGCTTCCCGAAGTGTACATGTCGTACATTAAAATAAAGCGATCGGAGTTAATGATCCGGAATACCGACGAACCTTCCACTGCGGCATCGGTCTGATCGAGATAACGGTCGTACAATTCATATCCGCCGGTAAGCTGGTCCGAAACAGCCTTTTTAATTCCCTTGCCCGAACCTTCTGTTTTGTGAAACAAGTGGTATTTTCCGTCGTGGAAAATAATGTCGCCATCGATACAGGCCGATTCATTGGGAGGAAAATAAAGTTGTTGTGGTTCGGTAATCAGCGTTGTAAAATCCTCGTCGGCATAAGCATAGTAAATCTTGTCGTAGTGTGCATCGGTGCCACGGTCGTCTTCGAACAGCATCGACCAGTACACCATGTATTTTCCTTCTTCTTCGTCGTAAATGGTTTGAGGCGCCCAGCAGCGGGTTACCGAAGCCATGTGAGGGAACATTTCGGCGATGTTCACCACCGAATGGGTCCAGTTCACCAGGTCGTCGGAGCGCAGAAACACCATGGCCTGGTTATCGTTCCATCCGTTTACAGCCACCTGTAAATCGGTGACCACCATGTAGAAATATCCATCGGCACCGCGAAGAATATGTGGATCGCGCACACCGCCGTTGATACTGATGGCTGCTGATGAAATGATGGGCTGATTTTTGTTTACCGCCCTGTAGTTGAAACCATCGTGACTCATGGCAAAGCGAATGGCCTCCTCCCGGTAGCCGTTTCCGGTAAAGTAGGCAAAAAGGTAGGCTGAAAAACTATCTGTTTCGGCAATCATGCTTTCCGAAGTGCTGCTCATGGGCTCCCAAGCGGAAGGATCATCTGAAAGCTGGTTCACTAGCAGGCTGTTTTCTCTTGCAGCTACAGGAGCTAATAGAAAATGCAAGCTGATAAGAAGAAAGGAGATGATCGAATACAAAGGATACTTCATGTTGAGTTATTTCAAAAATTTATTCGATGTAAAAATACAGCAGCCACAAAGCCTGTCGTTTCAATTTTTGCACAAAGAGTGATAAGAATACGACAAACAAACCAAGGAATTCGGCTTTTAAAGGTTTAAAAGAAAACTACTGAATTACTTCTGTACTTTCAAACCGACCTGCTCAAGATGGTGCCAAAAAGCAGGATACGATTTGGTAACCACCATTGGATCGTTGATTGTGATGTCTCCCTTACACAGTGCAAGAGGAGCAAAAGCGAGTGCCATGCGGTGATCGTGATAGGTGTCGATCTCAACCTTCGCTTTCAATTTTGCCTCGTCCAGCTTTCCGTCCCAGGCAAGCTCACCGTGTTTGGGTTCATATAGTGCGGCACCCAGTTTTGCCAGCTCGGCAATTAAAGCATTGATTCGGTCGGTTTCTTTGATCTTAAGGGTTTCGAGGCCCGAAAAATGAAAAGGAATGCCCTTGCATACACACATTACCGCAAAGGTTTGGGCGATGTCGGGGTTTTCAACGAAATTTTGAACATACTTTTTCGGCAACTCTTTTATCACCTTTGTCAGGCGCACTGCATTGGCTTCCTGCTTCGACACGATTCCAAAGTCTTCGAACCACGCTGCCTGCACACAATCGCCCTGTAAGCTTTGCAGTTCAAGCCCTTTAAGTACAATGTCGGCTTCGTCGGCCAATACAGCCAGCTGGTACCAGTACGAGGCGCCACTCCAGTCGGCCTCGACCGAATAGGGAATTGGACGATAAGCCTGCTCTTTGATGGTGAGTTTGTTGGCGTTCCATTTATAACTGATGCCGAAACGCTGCATCAATTTCAGGGTCAAATCGATGTACGATGCCGAGGTGATTTTATTTTTGAGTGTTAGTTGAAGGCCGCCTTCAATGGTGGGTGCAATCATCAGCAGTGCCGAAATGTACTGACTGCTTACACTGCCATCGAGTTCGAGTTGGCCGCCCTTGAGGTTCGACCCCCAAATACGCAGGGGCGGATAACCTTCATTGTTAATGTATTCGATTTTGGCACCCAGCTTATTGAGCGCATCTATCAGAATCTTTATCGGGCGCTGCTGCATGCGTTCGCTGCCCGTAAGTTCCCATTTGCCCACAATCTTCGACAGAAAGGCTGTTAAGAAACGCATGGCGGTTCCTGCATGCCCGATGTCAAAGCGGTCGGTATTTGAATTCAGCATCTGTTCGAGCACCTGTGTATCGTCGCTATCGCTCAAATTACTTACAGGAAACGGACTATAGGCAAGGGCATTGATAATGAGCACCCGGTTGCTGATGCTTTTAGAGGCTGGCAGGGTAATTTCGCCCTGTAGTTTTCCGACGGATGATGAGATGGTATATTGCACTTTGTTTTTGTTTTCAATTGTTGTTAAAGGTGAAGAGGATGCCCTGTAACAGTTTGTCTTCTTCAGGATGCTGCTGAGCGTGTGCAAAATTAAGAATATTTCGCAGAAATGACTGGATGCTGCAGTTACCGGCTGCCAGGATGCCAGTTGGAAAACAGCAGGAAATCAAGCCCGGGATTTATCAATAAAATTGCACTGATCACAAAAAGCAGGCGTTGTGTTTTTATACCACAATTCACGAAACTGCCTGAATCCTTTGCTGTTTAGTACGTCGATAACCCTTCCTTCGAAAACATTTCCGAAATGGAGCTCCTTGGGAAAGGGCTTGGCACAGCATGGAGTAACATAGCCATCCATGCAAATGTAAAAATGAGTCCACGGAAAGGGGCAATCCTGGAAACTACTTCCGGTTTTAAAGTTCCGGTTGCTGACGGTCACCGAAGGATGGGCCTTAATGGCTTCGTCGAGCTGCCCTGCCACCTGCAGAAATTCTTCCGACCGGTAAAACTGGTAGTAGCTGCTGTCGATATCGGTCACCGATGCCAGGTTGAAAAGCGAATAATCCATGTAATGAATTCCGGTATCAGCTGCATACTTAATCAGTTGAGGCATCTGAAAATAGTTTTCCTTTGTTAGCACCATGTTCAGCATGAGGGTGGTCGAAGTACCTTTGCAAAGTACTGCCAATGCCTTAAGGTTTTCATCCAACTGCTTAAACGAGGCATTCACCCTGATTGTTTCATAAACAGCATCGAGCCCGTCGATTGAAATCTGAATGGTATCAATTTTACCAATCAGCTTCGTGACTTTCTCAATAAAACCGGGCACCATGGCATTGGTCGAAACCGAAATGATGATCCCCTTATTCTTGTTTTTGATATAGTCAACCACTTCTTCAATTTCCTTATAAAGAAAGGTCTCACCCATGCCGGTTAGCCCGATTGAATCGAGATAAGGCCAGACTTCATCAATAATTTTACGGGCATTTTCGAGGGGCATAAAACCTTTATCCATGGCTTTGCCGTATGCATATTCACGCGGACAGGTGGTGCAACGCAGGTTGCAATGGTTTCCCAGTTCGAGCATGATGGTCGAAGGGTAGGCCACCCGGGTCGACTTCGAAAGCTTAAGGTAGAAGTGTTTCAGTTTGTTGGCTGAATAATACAGAAAATACTTTCCCCCGGGCAGATGCGACAGGCGGTACAAGGCTTTTTTAAATTTTCGTCGGTTCATGCTGCTTTAGTTTTTCTGTATCAGGCGGCTGTAGTAGTCGAGGGCTTCAAATATCAGGTCTTTTTCGCAATTGATGTTGATTTCCACCTTTCCGATTTCGGGCACCAGGGTGAAATTAATTCTTCCTGCTTCGTTCTTTTTGTCTTTGGTCATCTTCAGATACAGCGCTTCGTAGTCATCGTTTGTTATTTCAAACGGCCCGTAGGTGTTGATGATCCAGTTTGCAATTTCGTTGGCCTGCTCCATTAGGAAATCCGCCTTTTGGGCTGAAAGATAGAGTTCGACAATGAGTCCGTAGGCTACTGCATATCCGTGCAAAATCGGGCGTCCCTGATGCAGGGCAAGGCTTTCGAAGGCATGCGCTACCGTGTGCCCCAGGTTCAATGCCTTGCGGATGTTTTGCTCGGTGGGATCGTTTACCACAAAATATTCCTTGATGGCCACCGAACGGGCAATCATCCCGTTGAGTATTTCATAGTCGATGCTATCAAAGTCGAATGCCAGACACTCGTCCCAGTGTGCTTTGCTGTGAATTAGTCCGTGTTTCAGCATTTCGGCAAAGCCAGACAGAAAGTTTTTTTTGTCGATGCTTTGCAGAAACTGAGACGCAATGATCACCGTTTGCGGTTGATTAAAAACGCCTATCTCGTTTTTCAAACCGTTGAAATTAATGCCTGTTTTACCGCCAACCGAGGCATCGACCTGGGCAAGCAGGGTGGTTGGGATATTTACAAAGTGCAGGCCGCGCTTGAAGCACGATGCTGCAAATCCGCACAAGTCGCTGAGCATGCCTCCTCCCAGATTAATAAGCAGTGATTTTCGGTCGGCACCGTTTTCTTCCAGAAAATTCCAAACCGCAACTACCGAATCGAGGCTTTTGTTCTCTTCACCACTATGCAACTCCAATACCGGAATGACCCTGAAGAAGTCGTAAGCCTGAAGGAGGGGTAAACAGTGCTCCCGTGTGTGCTCATCGACCACCACATACACCTTGCCTTTCGGGTAGCTGGCAACGATTGTGCTCAATGCGGTTTCCAACTGATTTGTTACCCTGATGTCGTTTTCAAATACCGGTATATTCATTTTTAGCTTATTTTTATGAGCTCAAATTTAAAACAATTTGTTACTTTGTTGAAAGTATACTTTTTATGGCACCTAAAGAAAACATAAATTTCATTTTTCAACTCAACAATAAAAACCGCGCCACCAACTTCTTCGTGCTTTTTATTGCCAGTGGAATTGTGTTCTCTGGCGCAGGTTTTTACTTTGTTGCAACCGATAAAACCATCGAGTTAATCATTACAGTTCTTGTTGCCATTGTTTACTTTGTATTGTTCTCGAAATTCAAACCTGCTTTTTTCGAATTGCTGGTCAGTGACCAGCAGTTGCAACTGAATTACTATAGTGTTTCGAGTACCTTTCGCAACTACCGGTCGATCGAAATGCGACTCAATGAGCTGAAGGCTTTCAGTTTTGTAAAACTAAACGGCGGGCTTAATACCAGTTTGGTGCTTACGGTCGCTTCAAAATATGGCCTTGCTGATTATTCGCCGGTATCGGTTGCTATCTTAAACAAAGATGAACAGGAACAAATTCAGAAGGTACTTCAGCAAATCGTTGATAACAATGCCTGAATAAAGCAGGTAAATTAATACATAATAAACATGTCGTCGCTGCTACAATACCCCATTGCGCTTTCGATGCTTCCGCGAGTAGGTGCGGTAAATGGCAGGCGTTTGGTGGCCTATCTGGGAAGTGCCGAAGCGGTTTTCAAATGTACGCTTTCTCAGTTGAAGAACATTCCCGGAATCAGTGAGGGCATGATCAGCAATGTACTGAACAAGCGGCACGAAACCCTCGAAAAAGCAAAGCGCGAATTGGAGTTCATTCAGCGCCACGGCATTAAAACCAGCTTTTATCCCGACAAAGATTACCCGCGCAGACTTGCCCAGTGTGAAGATGCTCCGGTGGTGCTGTTTAGCAAAGGAGATATCAACCTGAATCATCAACGCATTATCAGCATTGTGGGTACGCGCAATGCCACTGAATACGGGCGTGAGCTCACCAATCATCTGCTTGAGGAGCTGGCGAAAAGCGGCATCGACCCCCTGGTAGTGAGTGGTTTGGCCTACGGTATTGATGTGGCAGCCCACAAGGCAGCATTGAAGAATCAGCTTTCGACCGCTGGCGTAATCGCCCACGGACTGGATAAAATGTATCCTGCAGTCCATGCATCGGTTGCACGTGAGATGTTGGCAAACAAGGGTGCCTTAATCAGCGACTTTCCCAGCAACACCAAAATCGACCCCGGCAATTTTTTGCGCCGTAACCGCATTATTGCCGGTTTGGCCGATTGTACCATTGTGGTTGAATCGGGCGAGAAGGGAGGAGCGCTGGTAACGGCCGATATAGCCAACTCATACAACCGCGATGTTTTTGCCTTTCCGGGCCGTACATCCGATCCCGCTTCTGCGGGGTGCAATGCACTGATCAAAAACAACAAGGCTGCAATGATCGAAAGCGCTGCCGACCTGATCGCTTTCATGGGCTGGGAACCGAGCCACATTCCATGGCAACAGCCACTGCTGGTTGAGTTGAACGCCGAAGAAGAAGGCATTGTTGCCTTATTGCGAAACAGCGAAGTGGCAACTACCGACTACATTGCCCGTTCGATTAATCTGCCGGTTCAAAAAATTAACAGTCTGTTGCTCGATCTCGAATTTAAGGGGCTGATAAAATCATTGCCAGGCAGCCGCTTTAAACTGCTGTTGAAATAAAAGTCAACTTCTTTCCATTTTATCATTTGTATTACCCTGCGAGCAATAGTTTCCTAAATGCTTCCTCATTTTATAAAACATCGGAATAATTTTTGTTAATTATGCAGCTTCAAAATTTCCATTGAATGAATGTAAATCACACCATACGACTCCTGTTTTTCATCAGTGTTTTCATCCTTTGTACCATTGAATTGAACGCTCAGAGAATAAGCGTTACCGACAAGCAGGGACAGCCGATTGAGAATGTGGTGGTAATTGGTGATGATTTTACATCGCATACCGATTCCACTGGCTACCTTTTGTTTTTTCCTGAGAATGGGAGCAGGTCTTTACTGCTGATTCACCCCAGTTACCAGCGCCGACAGATAGGCTGGGACGAGCTTGTTTCGAATGATTTTGTCGTTATTATGAACCAGCAATTAAGGCAACTCGGCGAAATAACAGTGAATGCCATGCGCCGGGAACAAACGGCCGATGAGCTGTCGCAAAAAATTGATGTGATCAGTCCTGCCCAATACCAGCTTTACCAGGCACAAACCAGTGCCGATTTGTTGCAGCATTCGGGCGAAGTTTTTATTCAGAAAAGCCAGATGGGCGGTGGAAGTCCGATGATAAGAGGTTTCTCGGCCAACCGCATTGTGCTGGTTGTTGATGGCATACGAATGAACAACGCCATTTACCGAAGTGGAAATTTGCACAATGTGCTTGCGCTCGATGCTTCGGCACTCGAGCAAAGTGAAGTGATTTACGGCCCGGGGTCTGTGATCTATGGAAGTGATGCCCTGGGAGGTGTTATTCATTTTCATACACTCAAACCTTTGTTAAGTACAAGGGCTTTTAACACTTCAGGGCAGATGATGACCCGCTTTTCGTCAGCCAATTTTGAAAAAACGGCCCACCTTGACTTGACGCTTTCGGGCAAAAAATGGGCTTCATCTACTTCGTTTACCTTCTCCGATTTCGATGATTTATTCATGGGAAAGCGGCAAAATGATGACTATCTGCGTAAGCATTATGTTGTTAGCATTCAGGGCATCGACAGCACGGTCGTTAATCCTCAACCCGAAAAACAGGTCGCATCGGGCTACAGCCAACTGAACCTGATACAAAAAATCAGGTATCGTCCGTCGGAGCAGGCCGATTTTGAATACGCCTTTCATTATTCAGGAAGTTCCGATATTCCGCGTTACGACCGCCTGCTTCAGTACAGTGGCGAAGAGCTGAAATATGCCCAATGGTATTACGGACCACAGCAATGGATGATGCACAGTGTAAAAGGAGAGTTTACGCCGACATCGGCGCTATTCAACCAACTAACAGTGCTGGCAGCCATTCAGGATTACACCGAAAGCCGCCACGACCGGCGTTTTGGTCAAAGCACCCTGAACAGCCGGCGAGAGCATGTCGACATTGTTAGTCTGAATGTTGATGCAACAAAGTTTTTTGCAGGCGATCATTCGTTGTTTTATGGTTTTGAAGGGATTTTCAACAAGATTCATTCAGCAGGTTCTGCGTTGGATATCACAAGCGGAACAGCAGAAGCACTGGCTCCGCGTTATCCCGACAATTCGGAATGGTGGAGCCTGGCTGCCTATTTATCATACAAACAGCTGTTGGGCGAACGTACGAGCATGCAGGCAGGAGCACGCTATAATCTGACCGGTATGCGCGGTGTTTTTGACCGGCAGTTTTATTCATTCCCCTTCGAGAAATTTGAAAATTCCGATGGAGCGACCACAGTCAATTTTGGCATGGTTTTCAATCCATGGCCTGCCCTGCGTTTCAATCTAAACACAGCCACCGGATTCAGAGCACCCAACATCGACGATGCCGCCAAGGTTTTCGATTCAGAACCGGGCAGTGTCATTGTGCCCAATCCGGAGCTGGAGCCTGAATATGCTTCATCGTTCGAAGCGGGCAGCCGGTGGCAGATCAGTCAGGGGCTAAGCGCCGGAATTACTATGTTTTATACGCGCCTCTTCAATGCCATGGTGCGTCGGGGTGGCACACTCAACGGAAGCGATTCGTTACTTTACGACGGCGAAATGAGTCGTATCAACATGCTCACCAATGCAAGCTGGGCCAACATAGGCGGCATTTCGGCCCATGCTAGCTATCAGCTACTATCGCGGTTTACCCTGAAAGGAAATATCAACTGGCAAAGCGGCAGCGACAGCGATGGTGAGCCGCTAAGGCATGTTGCACCCTTGTTTGCCGATGTGCATGCCATTGCAAAAACGGGATCCTGTGAACTTGATTTGTATGTTTTGGCCAATGGCCCAATAAGCTATGAAAAGCTTGCCCCCGACGAACGCGACAAAACCTACATGTATGCCCGCGACGAAAATGGCAATCCCTATTCGCCTTCATGGTGGACGCTAAACTTAAAGGGGCGTTATGTCTTTTCTGATTTTTTAGCGCTAAGTGCAGGAATCGAAAATCTGCTCAATGTGCGTTACCGCCCTTATTCATCGGGCATTGTGGCACCCGGACTCAATGCCATTATTTCGCTGAACATAAAGTGGTAAACAATTTCTTTTTTGTAAATTAATGGCCTTCTAAAATCAAAAGATGAAGGCGGTCGAAGAATTATATTTTCAACAAAAGGAAGCATGGCGAAAGTGGCTCAATGAAAACTTCATACAGCCCGATCCTGTTTGGCTTATCTTTTATAAAAAGCACACCGGTACAGCCACCCTGAGTTATGACGATGCAGTTGAGCAGGCACTTTGTTTCGGCTGGATTGATGGAACGGTTAAAAGCATCGACGACGAAAAATACCAGCGTAAGTTTTACCCACGTAAGAATATTCTGAACTGGTCGCCCACCAATCAAAACAGGGTCGATCATTTAATTTCCACAGGAGAAATGACAGAATACGGTCTGGTAAAAATTGGCTATCCAAAAATTGAAGGCAGGGTTCAATGGCCGTTAAAAATAGCAGAGAAAAAAACAGCAATGCCTGCAACGCTGCCTGCTGCTTACCTGCAACAGTTGAAACTTCAGAAAACGGCCTATCACTTTTTCATGGAATTATCACCAACGCAGCAAAAGCGTTATGTGGGCTGGATCATGCAGGCCAGGCAGGAAAACACACGTCAAAAGCGACTCGAAGAAGCCATTGAACTGCTTCAGAACAAAGTAAAAAACCTCATAAAATAATGACCATGCAAAACGAAGTACAGTTTAAAAGCAGAAATATGCTAATGGCAGTTGTATTTTTTTTAGCTGTTTGGCCACTGCATGCCCAGATCGATTTAAGCAAAAAAATTCCGGGCATCCAATACGAAGCATCCTATCATTTCACGTCAGCCATCGAAATGGAAATGATTTTCTTTAATAAGAAAGGCCAGCATCAAATGACCATTCCTTACACTTCTTACTATCGTGCCGACTTTGAGCATTTCTGTATAAAACACCAGCGGGGCAATACGGTATACCAAACCCTGTTCGACATGCCCAACAACAATTGTCTGATCATTTTGGGCGAAGGAGATCAGCTGATGGGTAGCGCAGCCGTAATGAAAAACAACGAAGGACGTGAGCTGAAAACACTGTCTCTGGAACGCACCGGAGAAGAAAAGGAAATTGCCGGCTACCGTTGTTTCCGCTACACCTTTGATGTGCCTGAATTTACCGGCGAACTTTGGGTAAGCACTGAACCTGATCTTCCCAATAAGTTGGGCGTGCTAAAAGCCAGTAAAATGGGAAAGTTCTATGAGCAGGTTCCTGTCGAAGGTTTTGTTCTGGAAATTACTTCGGTAACACCTAAAGGAAAAAAGACCGTTATGAAAACAACGGCCTTTCTTGATGCGATTGATTACCAGATAGCAATTCCTGACGATTTTGGCGCAGCAGTCAACAAAATCGACTATTTTGATTATTGATTAAAGTGCCTCGATTGCTGCATTTAAACGCTCATAAACTGTTTGTCCAAGTGTTGCAATTTCGGGTGTTTGCAAAGGTTCCATGGCAACCAGCGGATTGACGGCAAATACTTCCACTACCTTGTTTTCTTTTTGCTGAAGGCATACATTGCAGGGCAGTGCAACACCCACCATGTCGTTGGACTGTATCGCGCTGTGTGCAAATTTTGGATTACAGGCTCCCAGTATTTTATAAGGTCTGAAATCAACATCCAATTTATTCTTGAAAGTTGTCTGCATGTTGATTTCACTTACAATACCAAAACCTTGTTCACTCAATTTTTCTTTGACCAGTGCTTCTGCCTGTTCAAAACTCATATTTTTAATACTTTTCTTTATGTAAACTTCCATCTCTTTTAATTTAAATTTTCAAACAAAGTTATTGATAATGAAATGATTTGTTGGTGATCATTGTCACGAAGCTTCAGTCAGGTCTAAAATTGAGACATTTTTATCTTTAATCGTTCTAAATTAAGGTGTTATACCATTGTTAAAAGAAGATGCATTATTTTTACACGAGGGATTGTTTACTATTTTTACATCAAAACCATAAACAACATACCATGAGAATTAGCATGCTGATTTTGACCCTGGTGGTCATGAGCGGACGGAGTGCTTTTGCACAGGAACAAACTGCCTGGAGAGGTGGTTCCGACGGAGTTTACCAGGCTGAAAACCTGAAAAGGACCTGGAATGAAGGAGAACCTGTCATCGACTGGGTTTATGAAGATCTTGGACAGGGACACTCGTCTCCTGTTTTTGCACTTGGCCACATTTTTCTTTCTTCGATGATCGATTCAACCGGCTACATTACCATTCTGAATAATGAAGGCAAGGAGGTCAAACGCTATCCTTATGGAGTAGAATTTTTTGAAAGCTTTCCGGGAGCCCGGTCAACGCCGGTAATTGTGGGCGACTGGCTTTATATGTACAGTGGTAAAGGGGTAATCTATGCCTTTGATGCCATGACCGGAACACTGCGCTGGGAAAAACCAATTCTCGAAGAAACCGATGGTGAAAATATTAAATGGGGAGTCACCGAAACGCTGCTGGTCGACGGAGATGTAATTTACAGTTCTCCGGGTGGAAAAACCAACAATGTGGTGGCCCTCAACCGTAAAACAGGCGAAATGATCTGGTCCAGTCCGGGAGTTGGTGATCTGTCGGCCTATTGCACTCCACTGGTTGTCAATATGAATAACCGTAAATTATTGGTCACGATGATGGCCAGCCATATCATCGGTCTTGATGCTGCAAGTGGAGAATTACTCTGGAACTACGAACAACCCAACCAATGGAGCGTACACGCCAACACACCGGTATATGCCGATGGAATTCTGGCCTGCACCAGTGGTTATGGAAAAGGAACGGTGGGCCTGAAGCTATCTGACGACGGAGCAAAAGCAGAAAAAGCATGGTTTAATTCCGATTTCGACAGTCGCATGGGCGGTGTGGTCTACCTCGATGGCCATCTTTACGGATCGGGTGATAAAAACCGTGAATGGCGCTGCATCAACATGAAAACCGGTGAAGCACGCTGGGAATCGACCGAAGTTGGTAAGGGAGTCGTTATTGCTGCCGACAACTTACTTTTCTTATACAGCGAACGAGGAGAACTGGCTCTGGCCGAGGTATCAAGCGAAGCTTTTCGACTGAAAGGCCAGACAAAAGTGACGCATGGCTCGGCTCAGCACTGGGCCCATCCGGTCATTTTTAACAACAAACTCTACCTGCGACACGGTAATGCACTCATTTCCTATATCATCAAATAAAATCCCGCTGCCATGAAATACCTCATTGCCATCCTGCTCATGTTGTCTACCACTGCCTTGTTTGCTCAAACGGTACAATGGCGTGGCGAACAGCGCGACGGCATCTTTAGGCAGGAAACAAACCTTCTGAAAACCTGGACCGAAGAAGGACCCGAATTACTGTTGGAGGTAGAAGGTATTGGTAAAGGATGGTCATCGGCTGTAGTTGATAACAACAAAATTTATGTAACGGGAATGATCGATACGCTCGACTACCTGAGTTGCATCGACATGGAAGGCAACATGTTGTGGCAGACCGCCTGCGGACGATCGTGGAACCAGACTTTTCCCGACACCCGTTCAACACCCACCATTCGCGACAACAGGGCCTATGTGAGTACAGGAATGGGGGTAGTGGTTTGTATCGACACCGAAACAGGTGATATTGTCTGGAGCAATGATGCTTACAACAACAACGAGGGAAAGGTGAGCACCTGGGGCATTGCCGAATCCATCCTGCTGGTTGGAAACAAGGCCATTTTCACCACGGCTGGTGATCAAACCACCATGGTGGCACTCGATGTTGAAACAGGTCAGCAGTTGTGGCAAACAAAAAGCCTGAACGACGACCTGGCCTACGTGTCACCTATACTCATCAAGTACAATGGGAAACAACAGATCATCAACCTCACAGCCCGCTACCTCTTTGGCGTTAATCCCGATAATGGTGAAATGGAGTGGTCATATAACTATTACGAGATCGACGATTCAGAATGGGACAATGCAGGAGGAGTAATCAACTGTACCTCACCCATCTTTATCGATGGCGAGCTTTATGTTAGCACCGGTTACAATCACATAGGCGCAAAATTCAGAATGAATGAATCGCTGACGGCCATCGAGTTATTGTGGAAGGATGAAGCGCTCGACAACCACCACGGAGGCGTCGTTTTGCTCGACGGAGTAATCTATGGTTCGAACTGGGAAAACAACAGCCGTGGGAAATGGTGTGCCCTCGATTTTGAAACAGGTGAACTTTTCTACGAAGAAGCCTTTCGGAACAAGGGGAGCATTGTGGCGGCCGACAGCATGCTGTACATTTATACCGAACAACCCGGCTATGTTGGTCTGGTGAAGCCTACGCCCGAAAAGTTTGAACTGGTAAGCAGTTTCAGAATCACCAAAGGCAGTGGCCCCCACTGGGCACACCCTTACATTGATGATGGAAAACTCTACATCAGGCATGGCGAATACCTGATGGTCTACGATATCAAAGCATAAAGCAGAATAAGACAATGCTTCAGAAATTCTCAAAATATTTACCATTGTTAACAGGGCTGATCTTTGCAGCCCTACTGCTTTGGTATATCACTGCCGATCCTACAGAAAAACTAACAAGCAGCATTCCGGGTATGGACAACCGGGGCAAGGGTTCGGCCATTGCTGAGCTGATCAATATCGGGGAGTTTTTTGAGCGTTTTAAAAAGAAAGATTCTGATCTCAAAGAATCGTGGCCCCGCTTCAGAGGAGCTGATTTTGATAATATTTATAAAACCGACACCCGGCTTATCGACAATTTCAGCAATGGAGGAGGCGAAATTCTCTGGATGCATGAACTGGGTGAAGGACATGCCGGACCGGCCATTTATGAAGGGAAGGTATACCTGCTTAATTACGATGAAGAAGAGCGTGCCGATATGCTGCATTGTTACGACCTGAAGAGCGGTGAAGAACTCTGGCGCCGTTGGTACAAAGTATCTGTTAAACGAAACCACGGCATGAGCCGAACAGTTCCGGCAGTTACCGACGATTTCATATTGACCATGGGCCCCCGCTGTCACACCATGTGCCTTGAGCGCGAAAGCGGCGACCTGTTGTGGAGCATCGACATCGAAAGAGAATACGAAAGCGAAACACCGCTTTGGTACACGGGTCAGTGCCCGCTCATCGACAACGACAAAGCCATACTGGCCACAGGAGGAAAGGCCCTGATGATAGCCGTTGATTGCAAAAGCGGTGAAAAGCTTTGGGAAGTTCCCAATCCCGATAATTGGAAGATGTCCCATTCATCAGTCATGCCCTATACCTTTAATGGTAAAAAAATGTACCTGTATTGCTCCATTGGAGGACTTGTGGCCGTTTCGGCCGAAGGAAGCGACGAGGGACAGGTTCTGTTTAAGGATGCACGATGGGATACCAACGTCATTGCACCATCCCCGCTGGGCATGCCCGATGGAAAAATCTTCCTTACTGCTGGTTACGGTGCCGGTAGTATGATGCTTCAACTTAGCGAGAACAACGGCAACTATCAAACTGACGTTTTATACGAATACAAACCGGTAGCAGGCCTGGCCTGTGAGCAACAAACAGCAATTTATCATGATGGTCACCTGTTTGGTGTAATGCCCAAAGACGGAGGTGCCAACCGCAACCAAATGGTGTGTGTGCATCCGTCCGACCCAACCAGCATGATCTGGACCAGCGACAAGGAACTTCGTTTTGGTTTAGGTCCTTTTATTTGGGCCGACGGGAAATTCTACCTGTTGAACGACGATGGCACACTGCACATTATTGAAGCCAGCAGCAAAGCTTATCGTCACCTCGACAGCAAGGTGATTATCGAAGACGGACACGATGCCTGGGCCCCGCTGGCCATTGCCGACGGCTACATGGTGTTGCGCGATGCCGATAAGATGGTTTGCATCAACATCGGTCAGTAAACGCATCGCTGGTTTTTCACGAAGAGACGGAGATGACCGTACAGCGATGAAAGACAGTGTTTTTATAATTGATAAATAAGGTTAGAAAGAATTAAAGTTGAATAAAAGAAATTAAATCATAAACGAACCCCGCAGAATCTTTCCTTCAGGTAGAGATTTAAAGGGGGCAGGGGGCTTATTATGAAATACATTAAGTACTTTCTCATTTTTCTGGCGCTGCTGATTGTGGCAGTGATTGTGTTTACCTATACCGACAGCAAACCGAAAAAGGCAAAGAAAAATCCCTACGAATACAATGTTGATGAATTTAAAAAGGTCGACCCGGAGCTGATCAGCCACAGTGAAACAAGGCAGTTCAAAATAAAGACGGGAGAACACGGAGCGCTTGCAACACATGGCGGAAAGATCTATTTTGCCGGCAATCAGCAGCTATCAGTGATATCGCCAGGGGGTGAAATGATCAGACAATTCCCGGTTCAGGCCAATGTGCGTGCACTCGATGTAGATGACAACAACATCGTACTGGTTTATCGAAGCGCTTATCAGCTAATCGATCACAAGGGCAAGGTGATTTACGATTTCAATGTAAAATCAGACAGTTCCGTTTTTACCTCGGTCGCATTCTGGAATGACAGAATCATGGTGGCCGATGCCGGAACGCGAAAAATATATGCTTTCGAGCGAGGCAAAATTAGCAGTACCGTTATCAGCGAAATTGAGGGGGTGTCGGGAGCAAAAAACCTGCACGGATTCATCATTCCAAGTCCCTATTTCGAGCTGGCTGTAAACAACGAAGATGAATTGTGGGCCACCAACCCCGGCATGCATGCGCTTCAGCAATACGACCTGAATGGTAATTTGCTCGACAGTTGGGACAAAGCCTCCATGGAGATTGAAGGATTTACCGGTTGTTGTAATCCGGCCCAGTTTACCTTCATGGCCGACGGACGATTCGTTACCAGTGAAAAAGGAATGCCCCGCATTAAGATCTATCGGGCCGACGGAAGCCTCGAATCGGTGGTGGCACCGCCTTCGGCCTTTGCCGGCGAGAAAGCTCCCGAGATAGCCACTTTGGGCGAAAGCATCGTGGCACTCGATTTCGATCAGCAAATGATCAGAATTTTTGAAGCAAAATAAGCGCATTACCTAGCTGATATTAAAACATTCAGAATGAAAGAGCCTTTAAAAACAGCGAGAGAGCAGATGGACCGGAAGGAGTTTTTAAACCAGGTTTTCCGTTACGGAATCCTTGGGGCCATCGTGCTGCTGACCGGATTTCTGTTTTTAAACCGAAAGGTTGAACGCAGCAGTGAAGCCTGTGCAGCCAATTTTGCCTGTAAGAATTGCGGGAAATACAGTGCCTGTAATCTGCCCGAAAAACAGCAATAGTTATGAAGGAGAAGAAATACAACCGGCGCGATTTTATTAACGATACATTCAGATTATCGGCTGCTGTTGCACTTGGTGGTCTGGCTGGGCTTACCTTGCACAATGCCCGGAGTGAAGAAACGGTGTGGCAAATCGATCCTTTTGAATGTACACAATGCGGACGCTGTGCCACCGACTGCGTTTTGCCCATTTCGGCTGTAAAATGTGTTCATGCCTACGACCTGTGCGGCTACTGCGATTTGTGCGGTGGCTATTTCAAACCCGGAGTGAAAGAATTGGAAACTGGTGCCGAGCACCAACTCTGCCCAACCGCAGCCATCGAACGAAAATTCATCGAAGAACCGTATTTCGAATACATCATCAACGAAGCATTATGCATCGGCTGCGGAAAGTGCGTGGCAGGCTGTACCTCATTTGGCAACGGCTCATTGCACCTGCAGATTCGTCACGACGTTTGTGTGAATTGTAACGATTGTGCCATTGCCAGGGTTTGTCCCAGCGATGCCATTCACCGGGTACCGGCCAGCCAGCCCTATCTGATCAAAGGCGATTTTACGGCTTCGGCTCAATCGAAGTGGAAAAACAAATAAACCCCGTTAATTTTTAAATAGAAAGCATAACAAGCGGAAAACCAGCGACTGACAATCAAGGATCAAAGAACCAAAAACAATGAACCAATCTATTATACGAATCATTCATTTTTTCAAGGGAGTCCCGATAACGATCGGGATGGGAGGCTTTTTGCTTTTGTTCTTTTTATCGTATTCGGTTTCGGCCCAGCAACAACGCTTTCCTAAACCTGAATTTGAAACAGGCTATACCCAGCCAACACCTACTACGCCCGAAGTCAGAGCAACCGGTTTCGAATACCTCGATGTGGCAGTGCTGCTGCTGGTCATGTCGCTGGCCGCGTGGTTGGGCCTTCGCAAACGCTCACGAAAAGGCATTTTATGGCTCAGCGTTTTTTCACTGCTTTATTTTGGCTTTTACCGCGAAGGCTGTGTTTGTTCCATTGGAGCCATACAAAACGTTACGCTCACCCTCTTCGATCCGGCCTACGCCATTTCCATCCCGATCCTGCTTTTCTTTCTGCTTCCCCTGTTGTTTTCGCTCTTCTTTGGCAGGGTTTTTTGTGCTGCTGCCTGTCCGCTGGGTGCTATTCAGGATTTGGTCATCATTAAACCCATCACGCTGCCTGCCTGGCTCAACAAAGCCCTGGGGTTTATTCCCTACATCTATCTTGGTCTGGCGGTGCTGATGGCTGCAACGGCCTCCGATTTTATTATCTGCCGTTTCGACCCCTTTGTGGGCTTTTTTCGCATGGGAGCCGAGTTTACCATGATCCTGCTGGGGGTCGCTTTTTTACTCATGGGGCTTTTTGTTGCCCGTCCCTATTGCCGCTTTTTATGTCCTTACGGTGTTTTGCTGGGCTGGATGTCGAGATTTTCAAAATTTCACCTTAGCATCACGCCTGCCGAATGCATTCAGTGTAAATTGTGTGAACACTCCTGTCCCTTCGACGTGATTGATACGCCAACAGAAGCACTGAAAGAAGAAGAAAAAGAAACCAACAAACGACGTTTTACCCTTTTTGCCCTGCTCATTCCTGTGTGGATTTTCATCGGAGGCTATGCGCTGTCGCTGGCACATCCCTTTCTTTCGAAGGCACATCCCGATGTATACCTGGCTGAATTGCTCATTACCCGTCCCGAACTAAAAGACGATCCCGACCATCTCGATGTTCAGACCTTCCTGGCCTCGGGCAAACCCATGGAACAGCTGGTCGACGAAGCCAAAATCATCAGAAAACAATACCATAAAGGCAGCTGGATCCTTGGAGGATTTCTGGGACTGGTGATCGGACTTATGCTGATGAACCAGTTCGTGCTCCGCCGGCGCGATGACTACACACCCAACAAAACAGGCTGTTACAGCTGTGGCCGGTGCATGAACTATTGTCCGGTTCCTAAAAAATGAAAAGATGATCAAACGAATGGAGCTAAAAAAGAGAAACTGAAATAACATGGATCAGGAAAATAAAATAAAGAATACGCTTAACATCATCATCATCTCGGGCATTTTTGCGGTGGTGCTTGGTCTGCTGATGCTTTTCAATTACCTTCAGCTGGCCGGCAACGACCCCATCGAGAATGAAACCATTGGCGCACTCACCGAGCGGCTTTCCAACGAGCCGGGAAATGAAGCCTTGATTGAAGAAATCAGGGCCTTCGACCTGCTGGCACGCAAGGCTTATTTCAATGCCAAATGGCAACTCCAAACCGGAGGCTGGCTCTTGCTCATCTCGGCTGTCGTGTTGATTATTTCACTAAGACAATATTTCAGCTACAGCAGCAAATTCAATCAGCCGGTCAATAGCAGCTTAAGCCAGCAACTGGCAAGGCAGAAATCATCGCGATGGATACTGGCTGCTGGCTTGCTGCTCATCGTGCTGGCTGTGGCCGCATCGTTCCTTAGTGTCAATCATCTCGAACACTATGAGCTGGCCATCGAAGAAAGCAGCGTTCCTGTTTCTGATATTGAAGTGGTCGATCTCACCGGTGATTCGTCTCCTGAGAGCACTCAGTCAGCAGATCGAAGTGCTGAAGGTGAACTTAGCACAACAACAAGTGAGCAGCCTAAAGCCGAAAGCCAGGAAGTAAAAACTTCGGAAAGCCCGGCTCAACCTGCTGTTGAAACGAGCTCAGTACAAACAAGTGAAAGTAAATCCGGGCCTAGCTTTCCCGGGCTTGAAACACTTCAAAAGAATTACCCTGGTTTCCGCGGTGCGCTGGGGCACGGAATCGCTCACACAAAAGGATTTCCAACCTCATGGAATGTCGAAAGTGGTGAAAACATCCGATGGAAAATAAAGATTCCGCTCAAGGGGTACAGCTCACCGGTGATTTGGGAGAATCAACTGTTCCTGACCGGAGCCAACGAAAAGGAACGCTGGGTGTATTGTTATAATACCGAAAACGGTGAAATCATCTGGCAAAAGCAGGCCGACAACATCCCGCAATCGCCTGCAACAGCGCCCAAAACCACCGACGACACCGGACTCGCAGCTCCCTCGGTGGTGACCGACGGCAACTTTGTTGTGGCCATCTTTGGCACCGGCGACCTCATTGCCTTCAACATGAAAGGCGAGCGACAATGGGCGCGTAACCTTGGTGTTCCCGACAATCATTACGGTCACTCTTCGTCGCTTCTTGCCTGGAAAGAAAAAGTGGTGATTCAATACGACACCAACAAAGGCGGTCGCCTCCTCACCGTGAACATTCAAAGCGGTGAAACTATCTGGGATATTAAGCGCAGCTCCCATATCTCGTGGGCTTCGCCAATACTGATCGAAGTGGATGACAAAATGCAGATTGTAACATCGGCTGAACCTACGGTGGCAGGATATGACCTCGAGAGCGGAAAGGAGCTTTGGAAAGCCGATATTATGATGGGCGAAGTGGGCCCCTCGCCGGGCTATGGCAACGGACTTATTTTCGCAACGAATGAATACGCCACACTGGCCGCCATCGATCCATCGAAAGGCGAAGTAATATGGGAAGACAACTATTATCTCCCTGAAGTGGCCAGCCCTGTGGTGGCCGATGGCCTGGTTTTTATCGGTACCACTTATGGGGTTTTTGCCTGCTTCGATGCCCATACCGCCAACATGTACTGGGAAGCCGAATTTGGCGAAGGCTTCTATTCGTCACCCATCGCAGCCGATGGGAAAATTTATGCCACCGACATGAGCGGAACCGTGCACATTATGAAGGTGGATCGTGAACTGGAAAAAATTGCCGACATCGCCATGGGAGAAAAAATTACAAGCACTCCCGCGTTTGCCAACGGACGTATTTACATCAGAGGAAACGAGTATTTGTATTGTATTGGGAAGTAATGTAGCTTTACTGAAAACATCTATGTGATGAACATAAAGGAAAAAAAGAGCCAGTTGCTTAAGCGCATTTCAGATCTTGATGATGAGCAGTTCAAAAAGATTTATGATGCCATGGACACAGAACTTCAATCGAATAAAGTATATGAATTGAATGAGGAAGAAAATAGGGCCATCGATGAAGCACTTGATCTTGAGGAAAGAGAACGTAGGTTGGCTCACAAGCAGGTGGTGAATGAAGCAAGAGAAAAATATCCTGATTTAAAATTCAAGTGAGAAAGGTTTTCTGGAATAAGCTTGCTCAAGCTGACTATCACCAAATTATAGATTATTTGCTTGATGAATGGGGAAAAACACAGGCACAGATTTTTATTGATCAGGTAGCTCAAATAGAGTGGATATTAAAAAGGGAAATGTAGAATTTGAAAAGACCAACAGAGCAAACATCAGAAGATGTGTTCTCCGAAAACAAGTGACATTATTTTATAAGATTATCGATGATAAATCCATTGAATTACTTCGTTTTTGGAACAACTATCAAGGTCATAAGAATTTAAATCTGTAATTATAATTTCAGATGCTTCAGTTAAATGGAAGAGAAAACAAAAATAGATAACAGCCAAAAGCTTCCCTTTGAGCGGGATTTACTTGATCGGATCATTGCAGAAAAAGGGAAGGCCAAAAATGCGCTGATCCCGATTCTGCAGGCCATTCAGCATGAATACAATTACCTGCCCGAAGCTGCTTTGCGCTACGTATGCGAAAAAACCGATATTACACCGGCACAACTGGTGGGTGTGGCAGGTTTCTACCATCAGTTCCGTCTCGAGCCGGCAGGCGAACACATCATCAAAGTGTGTGTGGGTACGGCCTGTCACGTAAAAGGTGCCGGCCGCGTGCACGATGCCTTCCTTCGTGATCTGAAAATTGAAAAAGGAAAAACCACCGATAAAAGCGGAAAATACACGGTGTCGGAAGTGAGCTGTCTGGGATGCTGCACACTGGCTCCTGTTGTACAAATCGACGATGTTACCTATGGACATGTTCAGCCTGACCAGATCAATCAGGTGCTTAACGACTATCAGCTTCAGAAGAATAAAAAAGGCAGTAAGCTTTTTCGTACCCCCGATGGCAAAGAAATCAAGGGAGAAATACGCATAGGCCTTGGCTCGTGTTGCCAGGCCAGTGGCAGTGCTGAAATTCAGAAAGCCGTTGAAGAAGTAGTTGGCCGTGAGCAGATCAGTGTAAAACTAAAACACGTGGGCTGTGTGGGCATGTGTCATCAGGTCCCGCTGGTTGAGATTGTTCCCAACAATCAACAGCCCATTTTGTATGCCAAAGTAAAACCCGAAGATGTAAAGGGCATTGTTGAAAAGCACTTTGAACCGCCCGGCTTCTGGTCGAAAATAAAGAAACGGCTGAACCAGGTGGTCGACAAGGTTCAAACCGACGACCACTGGGAAGGTATCGAGCGCTACTCCATCGACATCAGGGAGAAGCAGGTCGCTTCATTTTTGGGGAAACAGATTCCTATCGCCACCGAATTCAGGGGAATCATCAATCCAATCGACATCGACGAATACATCAGCTATGGCGGTTTTGCCGGACTCCGAAAGGCCCTGAAGATGAAACCCGAAGAAGTGATCGCCGAAGTGAAAGCCAGTGGTTTACGCGGCAGGGGTGGGGCCGGATTTCCGGCCGGCATCAAATGGGAAACCATGGCTGCCCAAAAATCGGCCATTAAATACATCATCTGTAACGGCGACGAAGGTGATCCGGGAGCTTTCATGGATCGTATGATTCTTGAATCGTATCCCTACCGTGTAATCGAAGGCATGCTCATTGCAGCCTATGCCACAGGTGCCACCGAAGGTCATTTTTACATTCGTGCCGAATATCCGCTGGCTGTAAAACGCATTCGCGAAGCCCTTGAAATATGCAAGGAAAAAGGAATCCTTGAGGACAATGGCGCTCTCAACCTGAGTCTCAACCTTAACCTTAATCTCAACCTCAGCCTCAAAATCTACGAGGGTGCCGGCGCCTTTGTATGCGGCGAAGAAACAGCGCTGATGGAGTCGATGGAAGGCCGTCGCGGTTTCCCGCATATCAAGCCACCTTTCCCGGCTGAAAAGGGTTTGTTCGGACAACCTACCCTGATTAACAATACCGAAACCTTTGCACAAATACCTTACATTCTGCGCAAGGGGGCCGATAAATTTAGTTCAATAGGAAGCGACAACAGCAAAGGCACCAAGGTTTTCGCACTGGCAGGCAAAATTGCCCGAGGTGGCTTGATCGAGGTACCCATGGGCATTACCATCCGCGAAATAGTGGACGAAATTGGTGGCGGCGTAGCCAATGGCAAAAAGCTGAAAGCCGTGCAGATTGGTGGTCCGTCGGGTGGCTGTGTTCCCCACTGGATGGCCGATACGCCCATCGATTTTCAAAGTTTGAGCGAGGTGGGCGCCATGATGGGATCGGGCGGCCTGGTGGTGCTCGACGAAACCGACTGCATGGTCGATATCGCCCGCTACTTCCTGTCGTTCACGCAGGATGAAAGCTGTGGTAAGTGCACCTTTTGCCGCATTGGTACCAAGCGCATGCTTAATATTTTAACAAAAATAACGCAGGGCAAGGGGCAAATGGAAGATCTTGCCGAACTGGAAAAAATTGCCTTATGGACCGAACGTGGAAGTCTCTGTAATCTGGGAAAAACAGCTCCCAACCCCATTACCAGTACACTGAAGTATTTCAGGGACGAATACCTTGCACACATCAACGGAGTATGCCCCACCGGAAAATGCGAGGCACTGATCAGCTATACGGTTAATGACAACTGCATTGGCTGTACCCTCTGTGTACAAAAGTGCCCCGTCGATGCCATTCCATTTACGCCGCACGAAAAGCACAGCATCAACCAGGATTTGTGCATCAAGTGTGACAGTTGTGTTCAGGTATGCCCGGTGGATGCAATAGACGTAGATTGAAAACAGCCTTAAATGCCTAAAGGGGACTTTGTAATAAAATAATATTTGTATGGATTTTGTTACATTTGAAGAAAAATCGCGATGCAAACTACAGCTGATTTTAATATCGATCAAATTATTCAGGCGATCAAGCAGCTGTCACCGAGACAGTTAAGAATAGTGAAAAAAGTGGTTGATAATAGCTTGAAAACAGAAAAGGCACATGAATATTCAGAGCTAAAAAAGCTTGTTCTGGATGGTCCATTTATGTCCGATGAACAATATGAGAACTACATTGAGAACCGGAAAAAGATGAATAAATGGAGAAGCCTTTGATCTGTCTTGATACCTCTGTAATAATCGAATTCTACAGAAAGACCGATAAATCAAAAAGCTTCTTCTTCCGACTGACGGAGAAGTACGATCGTTTTGCCATTTCTTCAATTACAGAGTTTGAGATTTTTGTTGGAAGTAAACCCGATCAGGATGATTATTGGGATCGCCTCTTTTCATCAATGGAAAAACTCTCCTTCGATTCTCAATCGAATAAAATTGCCATTCAAATTGATAGAAAACTTAAAAAAATCAGCAAGCAAATCGATATTCCCGATTTGATGATTGCTGCATGTGCAATGGCTAATGATGCAACGATTGCCACATTGAATGAAAAGCATTTTTCACGGATAGAAGGATTACGATTGATCACTCCTGAATAAATGGCTATAGCCAGAATGGGATAACGGATTTTGATTATGATAGGATCGGGAGTATCTATCCTTGGTTTCCAGAAGATTATAAAATTACTACTTCATCAACGTTGATTCAATTTTAAGAATACACAGGAACCACGGAGTAATAATAAATCGCTGTGGTAAAAATAATCGGTGTTCTATAGCTGTTAACATCAGTTTAACGCGTACATATTTGATCGCGTTTAAATTAATGGTTAGGTTTGTCTTTGCAACCAATAACAACCAATGATCAAGCTTAAAATCAACCATGCCGAAATAGAAGTTCCGGCAGGCACCACCCTCCTCAAGGCAGCCGAAAAACTGGGCTTCGAGATTCCCACCATGTGTCACAACGACGAAGTGGAGCATTTCACCTCGTGCATGATCTGTCTGGTAAAAAATAACCTGAACGGGAAGCTGCTTCCGTCGTGCTCGGTGAAAGCCGAAGAGGGGATGGATATTACCACCCTTAATGATGAAATCAGTGAGGCGCGTCAAACAGCGCTTGAACTGCTGCTCTCCGATCATGTGGGCGACTGCGAGGCGCCCTGTACCATGGCCTGCCCTGCACACATGGATATTCCCACCATGAACCGCCTGCTGGCTGCCGGTCAGTTTAATGAAGCTTTGAAAGTGGTGAAGCAAAACATTGCGCTTCCATCGGTGCTGGGGCAGATTTGCCCGGCGCCCTGCGAAGGAGTTTGCCGCCGCAAGCCCATCGATGGCGCGGTATCGATTTGCCTCTTGAAACGCTATGCCGGCGATTTTGGTGAATTGGATGAAAAACCTGCACCTGCAAGCGGCAAAAAAGTAGCCATTATCGGAGCTGGCCCGGCCGGACTGGCTGCAGCCTATCATCTTCAGCTAAACGGAATTCAATGCACTGTTTTCGAAAAAACAGACAAAGCCGGAGGCATTATACTGAATGATGTTGAAAACGGAAAATTAAACCCGGAGTCATTAGAAAAAGAGTCATTAGTCATTGGTCAATTGGGCGCTGAATTCAAGTTGAATACTACAATTAAAAAGAATGAATTCAAAAAGCTTCAGGAAGATTTTGATGCTGTACTGATTGCCTCGGGTGAGTTGTCGGAAGAACAAAAAAGCTGGGGTATTAGTACAAACGAAAAGGGCTTTGAAGCACAGTCACAAACTTATCAGACAGAAAATCCAAAAATATTTGTAGCCGGCAGTGCCCTGAAACCAGCCAAACTGGTCATCCGGTTACTGGCGCAGGGCAAAGAAGCCGCTGCAAGCATTCATCAGTTTCTAAACCATCGTAAAGTAGTAGGACAGCCCCTGAAGTTCAATTCCAAATTCGGAAAGCTGGTAATGGAAGAATATGCCCACTACCTGAAAGAAGCAAACGATCTTCATCGAATAGAACCGGCTCAGGGAATCAAAACCGGACTGAGTGAGGAAGAAGTGAAAGCCGAAGCAGCCCGCTGTATGCACTGCGACTGCCGCAAAATCAGCAGCTGCAAACTGCGCGATTATTCCGATGAATATGCTGCTGTTCAGAAACGCTTTTACTACGACGAACGCAAACCGGTACGTAAGCAATTTCATTCAGCTATTGTGTATGAGCCCGAAAAGTGCATCAAATGTGGTATTTGTGTTCGCCTTACCGAGAAGTACCGCGAAGAATTTGGCTTTACCTATATTGGCCGCGGTTTTGATGTGGAAATCGGCATTCCTTTTAATGAAAATCTGGATGAAGGTTTGAAAAAAGTAGCTGAAAAAGTGGCCGATGCCTGCCCAACGGGGGCGCTGGCCAGGAAGTAGCGATCATGGTTTACCAGTAAATGACTTTATTGAATATGGCTTCGTCATTAATTTTGATCCTTACATAATAAGCACCCGGACTGAGCGCAGCAGGGCTCCAGCTCAATTCCTGTTTCCCGGCATCACGGTACTCGTTGATGAGTGTATGAAGCAGCATACCGGCACTGTTATAAATATTCACTTCAAGCTGTGCAGGGGTCGAAAGTGCAAAGGAGATATTGATATTCTCTGAAAACGGATTGGGATAGACTGAAATGTGTGGGGCCTTGTTACTGTTTATTTGTTTGACCGACGTTAGCGGATCTTCTACGCTGAAGTGGTGAGTTGCCGATGCTTGTTGCATGCTATCCTTAATTCCGGCTACAACGATGAATTCATGGTTTCCGGCTTCGCTGATCAAGATATCCCATTTATAAGGTGCTTCCATTAATCTGCCTGCCGACTCACCATCCATCCAAAGTTCAAGATAAGAATAAGCATCGGCCGGCGAATCAGTCAGGGCCTCAATTGTATAGGTCGAATCGATTTGCAACAAAGGCCAACCTTCGGGATGAGCGAGTGACAGTCCGGGGAACAATTTCAGCATGCAATCAGTATTCCATTCGTTTTCGTTCAATGTCCGGTGCACTTCCTGATAAGCGGGTAAGCCTCCCACTTCTGTTTCGCTGTCGATAATTTGGCCTGTTCCCGAAAGCACGTCACTTATTATCCTTGCATCAATTTCATCGCGGTTCCAGGGAACGGCGCCTGCATTTTCAAGCAAATAATCCAGCACTTCGGAAGCAGGGATTACGCCAATATTTTCGTGCCAGGTTGGTTTGTCTGCCACAAGCTGGTAGTTTTTTCCTTTGTGTTCATTGTAATACAGAGCGGCATTTCTTTCGGTGGTGTTATCGTCCATAAAAACAGAACAGGGGCCACTGCCTACATTCAGTAATTTGAGTGAAGAAGAGGTGTTCGGGCCATGTTTTAAATAATTTCCGATCAGGGTCAATTGTCCCGTCTGATGCTCATAACCTTCCCATTCGCTGGTGTTAAGTACAAAGCCTATGGCGGCTGAACCCGGGTTGTAGATATAATTGTTTACAACTACTCCTCTTGCTCCGCCTTTGAACAAAGGATTTCGGTCCTTATTACACGAATAAATATTGTTGAGGATGGCGATATTGGTAGCATTGTCATGAATTAAAGTACCTTTCGAATGTTCTCCTTTTATGTGGGTGGCATTGCTCAAAGCCTCGGCAATAATGCAGTTGCTAATGGTCACATCGTGCGAAGTGTTCATGCGCCATTCATCGGGTGTTTCCCCTTTAAATCGGTCGCCCGATGCCGAACAATTTTCATCGACTGCCCAGCTAAACGAGCAATGGTCGATTACTACCTTGTAAGCTCCAATGGTCGAAAGTCCATCGGGTTCCCAGCTGCCTGTTTCATGCCCTTCACTTCCGGGGCGAATACGGATATGTTGCAGTATTACATCATGCGTTCTGATATTCAAACCACCGTTCACAAGTGTTATGCCCTTGCCCGGTGCGGTTTGCCCGGCAATGGTAATAAAGGGGTTTTTTATGCTGATGGTAGCGCCCTGCAGATCAATAACACCACCAACATCAAAAACAACAATGCGGGCACCTATTGTTTTAACTGCCGATGAAAACGAACCGCTACCACTTGCATTCAGGTTGCTAACATGGATAATCCTTCCACCTCGGCCGCCAGGAGTATAGGCTGCCCATCCTTCGATACCAATATTGGCAATGTTTTGGGCAGGCAATTCAATACTTGTTACTGCGAGCATGGAAAACAGCAGTAAGGAACAAAATACACTACAAAAGCCAGGAAACAGATTTTTCATAATAATTGCCGCTTGCTATTTCAGGTAAACCTAGCAACAAAAAAGAAGAATCCCGGCCTGTTATTAAAAATTGTGAGGAATTACAGAAAAAATTCTGTCCGGATCATTGTTTCCCAACACAAAAAAATGAAAAAGCTCAAGCTATACCTTGTCCTTATACCACTCATGTTTTCCACCCTGGGCATAGGGGTAGGTTTTTTCGAGCAGGGTGGCCATTTCCTCCTCGCTCATGGGGGTGAAGTTGCGGGTAATTTCAAGGTTGTGTCTGAAATGCTCCATGTTGTTCATGCCCGATATCAGCGATGATACCGGCAGGCTCATGGCAAAGCGCAAACTCTCTTCGATGGTGGCAATGCCTTCGTTTATAATGGCGCCCGATGCTGCTGATTTCATGCCAATGATACCGATATTTTTTTCTGTAAGAATAGGAATAATTTGCTGCGAAAAACTCAGGTAGTGATGGTCGAGTACGTTAATGGGCATTTGCACGGTTTCCCAGTCGAAGCCTTTATCGAGCATGGCTTTATGGATTTCGGGCCGGGTGTGTCCTGTAAAACCGATGTGGCGGACGACACCTTCCTCTTTTTTCTTCAACACATAGTCGAGCACGCCACTTGAATAAATTTTTTCCACGGCATCCATGCTTTCAATTTCGTGAAACTGCCACAGGTCAAGGTAATCGGTTTGCAGTCGTTTAAGGCTGGTTTCCAAATGCTCCTGTGCGGTTTTGGGATCGCGCCCGTGGTGCTTGGTCATTAAAATGGCTTTTTCACGATAACCGTCGCGCAGGGCTTTACCCATCAGTTCTTCGCTGCGGCCATTGTTGTAATGCCAGGCATTATCCAGGAAATTGACTCCCTGGTCGAGGGCTTCGCGGATCAGTTGAACCGAAACTTCATCGCTGATGTGCCGGTCACCAATGTGATGGCCACCCACTCCAATCAACGACACCAACATGCCGGTTTTGCCCAGCCTGCGGTAAGGGACTCCATTTTGCATGATGGGCGAAGTCATGCCGGCCATCGACAGGGCAGCCATGGCCGCTGCGGTATTTCTTATAAATTCACGACGTTTCATCCTGATTATTTTAAGTTGATATTGTTATTCTTTGCGTACTTCTTTTGCAATGAGCACCGGAATGCTTTTATCGTGGGCAATCATCCTTTCGGCAACACTTCCCAGTAACAATTCGCTGCCGCTGGTTTTTCCTTTGTGCCCGATAATCATTAAATCGACACTTTGAAAAACAGCATGGTTGTAGATGGTTTTTGAAACATGCTGATCCAGTTCGTTAATGTAAACGCAGTCTTCGGTTAATTTTAGTTTTTCTTTCAGGCGTGTATATTTCTTCTTTGCTTCTTTTTCGAGCATCTTATACAATTCGTCGGGTTCTTCATCAACAGGGAAGTAGCGTTTTCCAATTTTGATAATGTGTACCGGTATCAGTTCAGCATTGAGCATTTTAGCTGCTTCCCTGGCCACTCTTAATGTAGCTGTGGTATACGATGAAAAATCGATGGGAACCATGATCTTATGGATAGCACCCCTGGCGATGTCGGTAACAAAAAGCATGTTGGTATTGAGCAGGCGCACCAACTTGCCTGAAAATATTCCGGCACCATGCAAGGCCGATTTTTTACCCATCACCACCAGGTCGAAATCCTGTTCCTGTACCCACTCGATAAATTCATCTACTTTACCACCTCCGTGCACGTGTACATTGGCAATTGCTTTGCATTCATCCAGACAGTCGGCAGCCTGTTCCCGAATTTCATCTTCAATGATCTTTTCAATGGGGTCGTTCAACTCGGGATACATGTCGTAAATTTCGTGCGGGAACTCCTCCACCTCAACAAAATGAATTAGAAGCACGCTTTCAAAGCCATAGCTTTCGTGTAGTTTTTTGATATAGTTTAAAAGGATGGCATCCATTTCGCTTAAGTCGAGCAATACCGCAATTTTAGAAAGTATCATTTTTTATCCTCCTTTTTGATTAAACGTTTGGCAATCATACCGGCAATTTTCTTCTCATACGATTTTTTATCCTGACTTTGGGCCAGGTATTTGGTTCGGGCAACTTCTGAGCGCAAACCTTTATTGAGGCTGTACATCATCACAATCAGGATAATCATAAATGGCAGTCCGGTTGTAACCGCGGCGGTTTGCAGGGCCACGAGCCCGCCTCCCAGCAATAAAACTGCGGCAACAGCTCCTTCAATACTGGCCCAGAAGATGCGTTGTCCCACCGGCGCATCGAGTTTACCGCCGGCGGTAATGCTGTCGATTACCAGCGAACCTGAGTCGGACGAGGTTACAAAGAAACTGATCACCAGCAACACACCTACTATTGAAGCAATGTTGCTTAGGGGAAACTGTTCAAAGAAAACGAACAAGGCTGTCGATTCGTCGGCAATGATGCGCTCACCCAATCCGCTGGCTGTGTTTTTCAAATCCATCCAAATGGCGGAACCTCCAAAAGCAGTGAGCCACAAAAAAGTGATTATAGAAGGAACCAATAAAACGCCAAAAATGAATTCTTTAATGGTACGTCCTTTCGATACCCGGGCAATGAACATGCCCACAAAGGGCGACCACGAAATCCACCATGCCCAGTAGAAAACGGTCCAGCTGCCCTGCCAGCCGCGATCGCGGTAGGCTTCGGTCCAACTCGAAACCATCAGTATTTCATTTAGGTAATTGCCGATGTTTTGTACAAAGGCTTTGAAGATAAACAGCGAAGGTCCTATGATCAGCACCAAAATCAGCAGCACCGTGGCGATGCGCACGTTCCATTCACTTAAAAAACGTACGCCTTTTTGAATCCCCGTGATCACCGAGATGGTAGCCACCAGAGTAATTCCAATAATCAGAAAAACCTGCATCCAAACCGTATTGGGTGTTCCAAATACATGGTTTAATCCGGCACTTACCTGCTTTACACCCAGCCCCAGCGAGGTCGCCAAACCAAAAAGCGTTGCCAGTACGGCAAATACATCAATGACATTGCCTATGGGGCCATTCACCCTTTTACCCAATACGGGCAGAAAAACCGAACGGATGGTGAGCGGCTGGTTGCGGTTAAAGGCGAAAAAAGCCAGCGACAGTCCCACCAGCGCATAAATTCCCCAGGCATGAAAGCCCCAGTGCAAAAAAGTGAGGTTCATGGCACTTTCGGCCGACTCGAGTGAGCGCCCTTCGCCAAATGGCGGGTTCATGTAATGAAATACTGGTTCGGCTACTCCCCAAAACAGAATGCCAATTCCCATACCGGCACTGAACAACATGGCAAACCACGACAGGGTTGAAAATTCTTTTTCAGCAGTTTCGCCTCCCAGTCTGATGCTTCCATATTTGCTAAAACCAATGTACAGGCTGAATATCAGAAAGGCGTTGACGGCAATGATAAACAGCCATCCAAAATTATTAGAAATTGCATTTTGGGTCGATTGGAAAACATTGGCCATTGGTTCGCCCACAATTAAGGTCACGGCAATAAACAGAAAGATGAGTATCGATGCCGGCCAAAACACAGGCCCGTGAATGTCGAAGTGTTTCTTCTTCATAATTTTTTAGTTTATTTTTCAGAAATAGTATCCGATGTTAATGTTCAAACGCGTATTCCAATAGGCATTGCGGCTAATTGGATTATTCTGGCTAACGGGCAGCGAGGGATCAAGTCCGTAGCCGCTCCCCATGGCACTGCCCCCGAAAAAACCGCTGAGCCAGGGATGGTTGTAACCCGAAGCAAGGTCGAAATAGGTATATACATTGCCGGCTGTAACAAGCGCTCCCAGCACGTTTTGTATGGTTTTTTCAAAAGGCTGTTCCTGTCCGCCTATGATTTTACTGTCGAATTTGTGCAGGTAGCTAAAATCGTTGTAGAACTGAAGCGAACTTACCGGTCCCCATTCAAGCGGAAGGGTATAGGCCAGTCCGGCAGTCAAAATTGCAGCTGAGGATGCCACATCGTAAGTGCCAAAACCATAGGCCCCCATCTGTACAGTATTTAATAACTGCGCTGCATCGTTTTTCACATTGTTGTATTGGTAGTAGATGGCCTGCAGTTTCAGGTTCCAGCGATCGTGGTCGGCATTCAAATGCAGTGCCGCAGCCTGCCGGGTTCCATTATGGTCAAGCGCCTGGTTGTAAATTTGCAGGCTTTGCAACGAAAGGCCGGCACGGGCATTATCAAAATAGTATTCGCCACGCAAATTGAACTGATTGCGTTCAATGTTCGAGTTACCGGGAATGGGCACCACATCGTACGAATAACGTGCAGCACTGAATGGCCCGTACGATGCTTCGCTGGTGCCTCGGGGCTCCGACATCAAATAATAGGCAAAGTGGAAAAGCCATTTTTGAACGTTGTGTTCAAAGCAGATGCCGGTTTGGTAATCGTCTTCGAGCCCAACATAATAGGGTGCCTGAAACCACCACGAGTGCGAGGCAAAGGGCAAGTCGCCAAAGGGTACCTGCGATATTCCAATTTTCATATTGGTTTCGGGGCTAAATTGATAGCCCAGCCATCCGTGATGAATGAAATGCGTGTTGAAGGTTGGATAAAAACGGTATTGGAACGACAACTCAATTCCTTTGGAATAAGCGTGAACTCCAATGCGCCAGGTGTCCCAGGTAAATTCGTTACGGCTTGCAGTACCCAGGGGCGAAGTACTCCCTTCGTAATAGGTGTATAGCATATTCAGCCGGAAGGCCCCGTTGATCTTGGCCCAGGTGGTATCTCTGTTCATCTCGCCGGCACGATTCCCGGCCAATAATGTTAAGCCCTAGATGATGAAGAAAAAAAGCGCTAATCCGCCGATGAGTTTTGATCTGCTCATTGTAATCAGGTTTTATTTCAATAACAAATACCGATGATTAGCAGAAATATAAGAAATTAAGCTGAGACAGGGTATAAGAATTCAAGGGAATTTCGATAAAGGGCTTAAACAGCCTGTGATGATTGTACTAAAGCACAAGAAGTTGTGAGTGCATGAGAAAGCAGGTGCATCAACAAAGGGTAAATTGCTTGCTGGACAGTTAGGAAGTTATTTATTGTTTATTGCCCTTAATGTCAGCTTAAACTGGTTGTAATGTCTTTTTATCCTGGCTATGTATTCAGTATCGGGGAGCAAAATTTTATTAAACATTTCAAGAACTCCGTCAGCAATTTCTGATTGATACTGAAACAATTCTAAAGCAGGCCCTTTAATCTCTTTGATTTCTTTTTCGCTAAAACCTTTAAATTCATTTTTATAGAAAGAGAGTTTTTCCCATCCATATGCGATGGTTGCAACTGACTTATGGTTCAGAAGAACATGCAAAAAGACTCTTCGGCAATCGCATTCATCACAAAAAAGTTCAATGAAAGCGTAATTGCCTATGGGTAAATTGAATTCATTATTTTTTCCTGGTAAGGTAATAACCCTTGTTTCTTTTTCTGCGATCGATGGACAGATCTTAAATAATGGAATGTATGCCATTGGTTTTTTGTTTTAAGCTAAATCTCAGTTGTGTCAAAAATCTGGAATTTGAAATTCCATGATGCAAATTATTGCTCTGCCCAAAGGTAACAGAAAGATGTTCTTTATTTATTTGCTATTCAGGAAAACGCTCAAATTTATTGATTGCTTCCAACGACTCATCCCAACTGGCTTTATTTGAAATAAAAATATGGGCATCAGGTCGTTTTTCCAAAGTAGTATCTAAACATCCTGCCGGAACTACTAATAGTTTACCTTCCATTTGTAAATTGGGCAAAGCCGAACCACAGTGGGAACAAAAGGCTTTCACATGCTTGCTTTTAGGTGGTTGAAATGTTTTAATTTCAGTTTCCGTTTTTATCCATTCCAGTTTAGCTGTTGTTGAAAACAAATTTGCAGCATGAGCAGAGCCTGTATCTTTCCTGCAATACCTGCAATGACATAAATAAAAACTCTCAAAATCACCTGTCACCTTAAATTTGATTCCCTTGCACAAACAAGAACCTTTGTATTCCATATGATCAGTTATTTTTTATTGATGAGTTGAACAGCATCCATTTCCCGGTATTAAATGGCCTTCCTTCCCGTTTCGCTTTAGCGTAACCAGGGAATTGCGAAAGTCGTGTGCGACTGCCTGTATATTGCAAGCCAGTATCGGCATTTTCTGCAGAGCGGCTTACCATCCGTACTTTCCGGCCAGGTGTTGATCATCCTGTTCTTAAAACAGCCTGAAAATAAGCAAAATATTTAATAAGGGGAAAGTACGCCGATATATATCGCGGGCGAGCCTGTCAGGCGCGGTTGTAATGGAGAATCAGCAGAGCTAAATCGTCACCAGCGGCTACAAACCTACAATACATCAAAACTTGCTTGGTGATACGCCACCAGCAATTATGAACATCCCAAACAGCAGATTAATCCATACTCAAAAATATGTTTTTTCTTATTCAGCAGATTCACTGCAATTGTTATGTTTGTTAGTGACAGTTGGGAATACTTCAATTAAAATCCTTGTTTCGGGCGTGTGTCAACGTTCTCCTTCTCTCTTTTAATATTTGCTCTGTTCAGCCCTGTACCAAACTGATAGCTCAAACGAAACATCAAAGGAATTGTGGGCAACTTCAAATTTCCGGTATAAGTGCTTGAAAAATTCGGGGAATGAATCGCTGATCCTTGATAAATGAAGTTTTTTGCAAAGGGTAGCGCACTTACTATACCTGCTTTAAGTTTTTTCTGAAATGTTTTGTCGAGTGAAATAAAGTATAATGCTTCAGAATAGGTATTGTCCTGAATGTTTTCCTTTGCTGTTGCGTACTGAAAAATGACAGATAATGCAAAATCGTTATTAAAGGATAGAATAGTGGAAATACCGGACTCCATAACCCGATTGTTTTTATTTTCTATTTCATATTGTTTTGCCAGACTGTTTCCCAGGGTCGATTGATTATACAATCGGAATGAAGAATTAATTGTTAGCATTCCCATTTTCAGTGCTCCGCTTAATTGCAAACCGTATTGGTGTATCGACCCGAGATTTTGAATCTGTGTTACAAACAAATTGCTGTCGTTTATATAGCTCAGCTTATTGATGGCATCGCTTACTGTTTCGTAAAATAGTCGTGAAGAAATATAGTTGCTCTTAAAGCGGATGCTGTGTTCGCACTGCAAGCGATTTTTCCTTTCGGGTTTTAATAGTGGATTTCCTTTGCGTATTGTGTAGGGGTTATTGGTATAGGTGAATTGATTTAGTAAATAAACCGAAGGGCGTCTGACTGAACTGCGAAAAGACAAATATAAGTCGTTATACTCATTCACTTTGTAATGAAATGCAGCATAAGGTAGTAGTATATTTGATGAATTATTTTGGCTGTTGTTTATCTCGGTTTTTGCGTTTTCAACTCTAACACCAATATTCAAATCAAATTTTGTCCTTTTGTAATTTAAAGCCCCATACAAGGCATTCGTCTGTTCAGTGAATGAAAATGCGTCTGTCGTGTTATCCTTCATCTCATTAATTTTCATCTTTGCCCCTGTACTCCATTTAATTTTCTTAGCAGAAAGTGTAGAAAAATCAATTTTCACACTGCTTGCTGTCTGTTGGGGATTCTTAGTATTGGTGTGCGTAAGCGCCCCGTCCCCTAAATTATTGTTGTAAGTAACTTCGTTTTCAGAGCGATTAGATGCATAGCTGATGTCAATCGCTATTTCGCAGCCTTTATCATCAAACAGGTGTTTGTAATAAAGCGAGTTAAAGTTGTTGCGATTTAAATCAGTTTCTTCTTTTTGAGCTTCCCAGTTGTTCGCGGTATTTTCTGAAGACTTAACAACTACATTTCCATCTTGCTCGTAAGAATAGTTCCTGTAAAAACCGTAGAAATTTAAAATATCTCTCTTGCTAAGATGATAGTCGATACCATAATGGAATTTGTGGGATAGGTTTTTCTGCCTCACCTGCTGAATGGAAGAAAGATCAGTAAAAGATGAATTTTCAAGAATCTGAAGATGGGTGATTTCGTCAATGTCCTCGTAGTTCACCTCCCCGTTGTATGAAGTATAGAGGTTGATTTTGTTGTAGCTGTAATTTAAGCTGTAAGTTGGGAATATATAAACAACAGAATTAGAGCTTGGCAGCTCAGAAAAGAGATGCCCGTTTATACCAACTTCTTTTTCTTTTTTTAGGACGATGTTTATAACACCCGATGCATCCCCATCGTAATTTGAGGGAGGTGTATTTACTACTTCAATTCGGTCGATTTGAGACGGATTAAGTTGACTGACATAAGTTCTGTCACGTTCTTTCCCATCGACAAAAAGCAGAATGTTGGGGCTTCCATCCATTGAAATATTGTGCTTCAGGTCAACCTGCACCCCTGGAATATGTCTCAACAGATCAGGGGAACTACCGCTTGCTGAAAGTAGTTTGCTATTTACATAGTAAATGGTTTTACCGTTTTCTGATTTACCTTTTATCCGGTCGGCGGTAATTACTGCTTCAGTAATTAGTAGTGACGAATCCTTAAGAATAAAAGTTCCGGCATTGATTATTCTTGAACTAACTATTTCAAATGTTTTAATAGCTTTTTTAAAACCAACGGATGAAATCTGAAGCTTGTATTTTCCATTTTGAATTTGGTCAATGGTAAAACTTCCATTCTCATCGCTAATGATTCCTCTTAATTGATGCGATGCCGTATCGGATAGGTCGATTAAACGAATTGTTGCAAATGGTACAGGCTCATTGTTTTTGGCTCCATATATTTTTCCGGAAATTGTTGATGTACCTTGAGCAGGCAGGTTGATTGAGAATAATTGTAATACAATTAACAGGCCTAAAGAACAGCGATTAAAATAGATTTTGAAATTTTTCATTGCAGCAGATTTAAATATTTCTGATGCAAATAAAACGTGGAATTCAGGGAGTTGAAAATTACAGGGACATACAACACTTTTTTATTGCAGAAGGCAAGATGCAATAAAAAAGTGGGATGAGAAGCAATCTTTTGTGATCAATGGAAAGGTCATTTTCGGCTCATCACCTGTTCAAATTCACGTGCCTTTTGCCGCGAAACCGAAATTTGATCGTCACAGTCTTTTAGGGTTAATCGATAACCTAGTGCATTGCCATCTCTTGATGTGATTTTTTTCAGGTTGACAATAAAGGCACGGTGTATGCGCATGAAATCGGTATTTGAAACAAGTTGATTTTCAATTTCAGTCATTGAATTTCTAATACTCACATCAACAGCATGATCTTGTTTAATTAAGTGAAATAGCACATAATTTCCTCTCGATTCAGCATAAATAAATTCGCTGGGATAAAAGCTTAAATGCTCTTTTTTGGCCTTGGAGCTGATAGCTATTAATGTCTCCGGGACTTCTTTTGATTGGTCTTGCCATTTGTTCTCATAGCGCTGAAAGTTTTGAGGAGCAAATGCATAGCGAATGTTCAATAATGACGGAAATATAATCGGAATTATACCGATTAAAACGGAACGGGAGAATGAATCGAAAAATGTGGAAAAGTTCCATCGATTACTGTGTGCTTCCAGCATAAAACCTGCAAAGTAAACTGAAATTCCAATGGTGAACAGTATCATTACAAGTGAAAGCAATTCGTTGAGAATAGTCCAGTTACCTTTCTTTGAGAAGCAGTTTGTTCGCGAGATGATGAATGCTGCAGCAAATTCAGAGAGCGTGATTAGGGCGCAATAAACCAATACTGTGAAGTAAAAATTCAGAGAAGCAGCCTGGTGTACCTCCAGTGGACGGTAAATAATAGTAAATGCAGAAAGAATGAAAAAGAAGGTAAATGCTCCCCCAAAGGGTTTGTTTATCAAAAAGGTTTGAGGAAAAGGTTTTAATAATAAATGTTTAATTGGTTTTTTTACTGCTTCCATCAAAGGTTCATTTTGTTTTGTAAGCGGATGCTTTTTTGAACAACATACTATTTACAAAAAACAGCTGATTTTTTTTTGTCAACAAGTATAACGAATATCATTCAAATTTGTCTTCCTGATCTTTAAGATTTGCACCAGCTCAAATCAAATTGCCATCAGCAGCTGTTGGTATTCCGACCAGCAGGTGAAAACCATTGCGAAAACTTAAGCACTTGTACTCACGGTGTCGCTCTTAGCGACGCCGTGAATCTATACTGTTATTGCCTCTACATACTGTTCAGCGTTTATAATTGTGGACATTCCGAACAGCAGAAACTTTTGTGTTCGGCGTACTTGCTTGTTGTACTCCTCTTCCCGATACCCGGGACGGGCAGTTAAAAATGAGTTGTGGTTTCCCCTTCGTTGCATAGAAGGGGGAGGTGGGTGATCACATTTATAGTTAAACGGCCACCAATACTTGCAAAAATCTTATGCATCAGAGACCTTGCTTTAGACGAATTATTAAACCTTATTTTCCGGGCCAACCTTAGTAGCCGATAACATCCCTGTATGATTCAACCTTATTTACCTTGTTGGGATTTTAATATACTCATACATAGGATTTACAGTTTAATAATTTGCAGCCGTTCCCACTTACAAGCTTAATAAGGTTTGGTAAAACGTTTATTGAATTGGCTACTAAGGTTTAAAATACAGGAATAATGTTTTTTATGGCTCATGCAAAAGTGAATATGAAAACCATTGCGATAACCCTTGTTTTGTGTCTAGCTACTTTGGCCTGCTCTTCCGGGTTTGCACCATGTTAGCTCAAAGCCTCTGTGCGTATTTCGCTCCGTTGGTCTGTGGTTGTAATCCGCGCTTTCAGTCAAAGTATTTATTTGCGGGTTCATACCCCGATATATATCGCGGGCGAGTTTGTTAGGCGGCGATTGTAATCGGAGATCACCCTTGGGTAAATCGCCACCAGCCGCTGTGAACATCACGAACAGCGGGTTATTTTATTTCAAATTCCAATTTCAAATTTATCAATTCGTTCGTAAAACTATCAACTTTCAAATCTTCAATCTCACAGATTATCGGCTTATTGTCAAGAAGCATCGAATCCATATTATCCTTTGATTTTTTTAAACCCCAATTTGTGTATTCAGTCAATAATCGGACTAAAGTTATTCTATTTTGTTGACGAGAATTGAAATACTTTATACTCACAGTTTTCATAAATTGTCAAATTTTAGGTTTACAAATCCGGCCTACCCCTCGTTTGCAACGAGGGGTTTTACTCCTGTCGTTTGTAACGACACATCGTTATAATAACTAACGTATTACTTCCACCTCGATCATACCACCCAAAGATGTATAATTGACTTCGTCAATCTTCGATGGCGCGCTGAACTAAAAAGGTAATCTTCGGCTTTTTCGACTATCATCGCTCTAACCGGGAATTCTTGTTCATCGTTTATCCGTTGGTCTATCATCTCATAGTTGTAATGTAGTTTTCGGATGGCATTTTTTGTTTTAAAGATAGGAACTTTTGCCAAATGCAGTGCGGGCTTCTTGCTTGCTTCTTGTTAAAAACGAGTTGCGGTTTACCCCTCGTTGCAAACGAGGAGTAGTTGGAAGTCATATTTATAGTTAAACGGCCACCAATACTTGCAAAAATCTTATGCATCAGAGACCTTGCTTTAGACGAATAATTAAACCTTATTTTCCGGGCCAACCTTAGTAGCCGATAACATCACTGTATGATTCAACCTTATTTACCTTGTTGGGATTTTAATATACTCATACATAGGATTTACAGTTTAATAATTGGCAGCCGTTCCCACTTACAAGCATAATAAGGTTTGGTAAAACGTTTATTGAACTGGCTACTAAGGTTTAAAATACAGGAATAAGGTTTTTATGGCTCAAGCAAAAGTGAATATGAAAACCATTGCGATAACCCTTGTTTTGTGTCTAGCTACTTTGGCCTGCTCTTCCGGGTTTGCCCATGTAAGTTCAAAGCCTCTGTGCGTATTTCGCTCCGTTGGTCTGTGGTTGTAATCCGCGCTTTCAGGCAAAGTATTTATTTGCGGGATCACACCCCGATATATATCGCGGGCGAGTTTGTTAGGCGGCGATTGCAATCGAAGATCACCCTTAGGTAATTGAAAATCAGCGGAGCTAAATCGCCACCAGCCGCTGTGAACATCACGAACAGCGGGTTATTTTATTTCAAATTCCAATTTCAAATTTATCAATTCGTTTGTAAAACTATCAACTTTCAAATCTTCAATCTCACAGATTATCGGCATATTGTCAAGAAGCATCGAATCCATATTATCCTTTGATTTTTTTAAACCCCAATTTGTGTATTCAGTCAATAATCGGACTAAAGTTATTCTATTTTGTTGACGAGAATTGAAATACTTTATACTCACAGTTTTCATAAATTGTCAAATTTTAGGTTTACAAATCCGGCCTACCCCTCGTTTGCAACGAGGGGTTTTACGCCTGTCGTTTGTAACGACACATAGTTATTGAATGATGCAATCATTCAATAACTAAGGTATTACTTCCACCTCGATCATACCACCCAAAGATGCATAATTGACTTCGTCAATCTTCGATTGCACTGAACTAAAAAGGTAATCTTCGGCTTTTTCGACTATCATCGCTCTAACCGGGTATTCATGTACATAGTTTATCCGTTGGTCTATCATCTCATTGTTGTAATGTAGTTTTCGGATGGCATTTTTTGTTTTAAAGATAGGAACTTTTGCCAAATGCAGTGCGAGCTTGTTGTATTCATCTTCCCGATACCCGGGAATGGCAGTTAAAAACGAGAGGTAGATAGTGTCAAATCGTCTCAAAACATTCAATAAAACTTTTTATTCCAATAATTATAGCCCCTTTTTTCTCAACATCCATGCTTAAGAGTATCGGCCTTTCATTAAATCTAAAAATGATGGCTGTTAATAATGATTTTGATTTTAAGTTCTGTATGTCAGAAGAATATATTTTCAATTTGTCATTTTCATTTTGCTCATCCTGAGTATACCTCAACATCTCAATATTCCTTTTTTGAATTTGATTAAAATTGGATTCAGTCACTTGCTTTTTTTGAAGGTTGGGATTCCATTTAAAATATTCCCATACAAGAAAATAAAGCTTCATTATTTCTTCTAATTCTCCCATGGAAACATCATGGTGATATCCCAATAAAACAGACAGAAAGAAAGGTTGATATTTAAATATCTCATCCGAAGTAGAATTGACATAATCCGAATCAATCTGCTCTGTTTTCTTAATTAATTGTGCGATTAATGCTGTCTCATTAAAATCATTTTGAGTGAACTTAATTTTTGTCATAGTATTTGTAGTGTTACCTTTTTTTTGTATGCCGAACAATGGCAGTCTGTCTAAAAATCAATCATCTCCGGCCTACCCCTCGTTTGCAACGAGGGGTTTTACGCCTGTCGTTTGTAACGACACATAGTTATTGAATGATGCAATCATTCAATAACTAACGTATTACTTCCACCTCGATCATACCACCCAAAGATGCATAATTGACTTCGTCAATCTTCGATTGCGCGCTGAACTAAAAAGGTAATCTTCGGCTTTTTCGACTATCATCGCTCTAACCGGGTATTCATGTACATAGTTTATCCGTTGGTCTATCATCTCATTGTTGTAATGTAGTTTTCGGATGGCATTTTTTGTTTTAAAGATAGGAACTTTTGCCAAATGCAGTGCGGGCTTCTTGCTTACTTCTTGTTAAAAACGAGTTGCGGTTTACCCCTCGTTGCAAACGAGGAGTAGTTGTAAAAACTTACGACATATCCCGACTAGCGGGGTAAATCGCCACCAGCCACTTGCCATCATTCAGCATATTCCAAAGAGCTGGATTTGTTATTAAATTTATTCAATCGTTGCTAATTTTTTTTCTTTATTCTTTAATTGAATACTTTCTCTGTATTCCAATGCCTCAGCTTTCATTGTCCAATGAGCATTTAATCCAAGTTCTTCTACTTTAGATTTTACTTCGGAAATGGATGTGTTAAAGAATTCTTTTCGATAGTTAATTTTGTTTACTCTCTCTGAATTAAATATGTCGTGTAAGTCCTTTTCAAGTTTAGGAGCATCATCTGAATGAATCATAGCATGTACGTCAAACGAAAATGGGACAGAAGCATCTCCTAATTCTTTTACTCTGTCAAGTGGTTCTAAACGACGAGTTAATCCAATTTTTAGTACATTTTCTCCAAATGAACCAACATTTGAGATTATATAAACATGTCCTTGTTTAGTCTGTTGAGCCATAGATAATGCTCTTTGTCCTTTTTCTTCTGCTTCGGCTAATTTTTGTTTAATAGTTTCTAATTCAGCCTCAAATTTTGCTCGTTCTTCCGCTGCTGCATTAGCTAGTTTTGCCTCTGCTTCTTTCATTGCTGCTGCAAGCATTTTTTCCTCCTTCTCTGCTTGTTTTAATGCTCTCTCAAATTCACGTCTTGCTTTTTCTTCCTCTCTCATTTCTTCACGAATTTGACGCTGTTCTTCAAGGTCGCGTTTTTTAATTTCTTGAACGGTTACGGCTAGTTTGAGTTGTTCAACAACTACATCAAAGTATCTTTGATTTATCCTCGCATTTTTAAAAGGTTTTCCATTATGATTTACAAGTGTAAATGCGTCATTTAATGATTGTAATAATATTCCATAATTGTCGTGTTTAACCTTTGACATTATTGTGTCAACTTTTCCATTAAAAGCATCTAAAACAAAATCAATAGCAGTAGTTTTTCTATGTTCCTCTACATAATCACAATCTGCGCATTCTCCATTTTTTATCATTGATTTTATTAAAGTCCTAATTTTCGCAAGTTCTTCTCCTGCTTCTTTATGACTATATTCTTCAGCTAAATCATCAAGCAGACTATGGTTCGGAATTAAATATTCATCGCCATATCCTTCTATAATATTTTTCATTGCTTTTACTGTTGATTGGTATTGATCGGCATTTTGTTTCGCTTCCCATGCTTCTCCTGCAATTCCTTCTGCCTTTATGTTAGCATCATTTTCTATTTTGTTGGCTAACTCATGTGCTTCTGTTAGGATTTTCTCTGCTTTTTCTTTGATCTCTTTTGCAGATTCTCTAGCATCTTTTTTTATTGAATTAGCCTCAATATTCGCATTCGCAATAATTTCCTCAGACTCTTTTATTATTCTTTGAAGTTCTTCCTCTACATTTTTGATTGGCTCATACTTTCTAAGATATTCTGTAGAATCTTTATATTTCTCAAACTCGGCAGCCAGTTTTGAAAGGTTTTGTTTTAATATCTTATTCTGTCCTTTTAGTTTGGAATTGTTGACTAAAAGAATAATTAATATTATAAAAAATAGAATTGCTAAAAAAGTCATAATATTTGTTTTTAGGTTAGTATTTTATTGTAATCTATATATTGCTGATACTGGTTTTTTAATAAACCATAACGGTTGCGCTATGTTTTCGGTGCCGATTGCGGGTTGCTTTCCTGTCGAACCGCACCGCCGTTGTTGCTGGCTAAGTGCTTTGTTGTCAGAACGAAAACGGCAATGAAATATAGCGGCGTATTACCAATAGTTTTTATTTCATTTTGTCTAAAATATCTTTGTTAATAATATTATCATCAAGCTTTTGAATAAAACCGATTATGTTATCACTGTTTATTTTACCATTAAAAATCCAGTTTTTAACTTTTTCAGCAAAATTATTTATCAGCTCAAAAAAGTCATTATAGCTCTCTTGGTTATGTACATCTTGGGGGCTTACCCATTTTCGTCCTAATTCGTCATAGCCGACATAAAATCCTGACTCTTTTATTGTGTTAAAATAAGACTTTTCTTTTTTCTTATTTTCTTCTCCATTTTTTCTTTTGTTATATAATATTATTATCAATGCAATTGCAGCAATAGCCATTACAATCAGTGACTTGGGAGCATCTTCGTCTTTTTTCTCTAAAGATTCCAGTTTAAAATACAAATCAAGTCCTGCGTTATGTTTTATTTCATGATTCCAAAAATATTTATCCAAATCTTTGATTGGTATTAAATTATTAATTGATTTTAATTGTAATACAACGGATTTTGATAATTCCTCCATTGCAAGAACACTCAATGATGAAGCTGCTCCAAAGTTGTTAATTTCAGCTGCTTTCTCTGATATTTTAAGTAAGCTTTCAAAATTCTCAAGAGCTAATAATGCACCTTGTCGATACTCATTTTTTTTCAATTGGGTTATTGGAGTCATTTCTATTTATTTTAATCCAACTAGTTTTCGACCAAATTCATTGCGCACTGCATCAGTGCCATCAATTGAATAAAACTCCAGTTTACCATTTTCTAAAAGTCTTGCTTTAGAGTTGTTACCTAAATAAACGTTTTTCTTATTCTTGTATACTGTGCATTCAACAGCACCAACAAATGTTAGTTTATTATCAACGGATTCTGGTTTTATTGCAATATTTATTCCTTCTCCTGCAAGTCGCATGCTAGGATATAAAACACCATCATATTTCTCGGAAGATATTTCTGCGTACGCCGCTGAAATTTTATAATCTGAATCTGTTTTAACATCCTTTGCAAATTCATTTGCCAAAAAACTACTTATTTCGATTGAAGGAATCTTAAAGTCAGGATTCATGACTGTAAGCTCTTTATATTTTTGCTGAAGTTCAATCGAAAGCTTTGTTGGTCTTTCAAAATTTTTATGATGTATTAAAGAAATAAGTGTAACATCTTCAATCACATCCCAAGCACTAAATGTAAATTTTTTTTCTCCCATAGTTTCAGAGTCTCTTACGAAATTACTAACCTCATATAACGTAGTAATTCTAGCTGTTGTCGGCTCACTTTTGCCTAAAATCTCTGGAACAATTGCACCGTAAAACATTGTCATATTTGGAGTGCTTGCTCTTTGATATGTTGTATTAAGTATTTGAGGTTTATACGATAATTCAGATATAGTCTTAAATGATGTATTTTCTGATGGTCTAACTCGTATTATTCTCTTTCCTGCATGAAGAGTTGTTGTCATTACACCAAATTTTCCAAATTCAATTAATTTTTCTTTAATGTATTCTATTGGAACTTCATTTAAATCTATATTTTTTAGCTCCTCTATTATCCTACGGTGTTGCATTTTTTTAAATTATTGGTAACACGTCTATATTCCTCACTTTGTCGTCTTTTTTGTATTGTTGATGTTCAGTATAGCAAGGTTGGGAGCTTACCTGCTGTGGCGTTGTTATTGCTTGTTGTACTGGTCTTCTTTCATCGTCATGAGGCTGGATCATTTGTGTCGGTGAAAATTTCTACTGCATTTAAAGGCTTCGACTTAATAGATTTCCCCATCGCACAAAATGTTCTTCGCCCTTACTAAGTAAGCAAACATTTAACATAGATAAAAATAAATTGAGTGAATGGGCTGTTTTATTGAGTGAATGGTGCTTTTTGATGTGTGAATGGCAGGGCAGGGAGGAAGGAGAAAGGTGCAGGGAGAATGGAGCATGGAGAAAGGAGCAAAGGTGTTCGAACGGGTTTACAATTCATCATTATTGGAAAACTGGAAATACACTCAATTACTTTTTTGTGTTTTTAATTCCCGGTGCGCTGCACCTCTCTCCCTGTGTCGTACTTTTCTGCTATAAACATGATCGCGGCTCTGCCGCTTTGGAAGATTGTGGAGGGTGGAGAGCGTAACACAAAGAGCAAAGGGCCAGGTAGTTCGAACGGGTTTTCAATTTATCATTAATGGAAAACTGGAAATACACTCAGTTACTTTATTGTGTTTTTAATTCCCGGTGCGCTGCACCTCTCTTCCTGTGTCGTCATTTTCTGCTATAAACATTATCGCGGCGCTGCCGCTTTGGATATTTGCGGAGGGTGGAGGGCAGAGGGCAGAGAGCAGAGAGAAAGGAGCAGGGAGCAAAGGGCAAAGGTGTTCGAATGGGTTTTCAATTTATCATTAATGGAAAACTGGAAATACACTCAATTACTTTTTTGTGTTTTTTATTCACGGTGCGCTGCACCTCTCTCCCTGTGTCGTGCTTTTCTATGCTATAAACATTATCGCGGCGCTGCCGCTTTGGATATTTGCGGAGGGTGGAGGGCAGAGAGCATGGAGTATGGAGCATGGAGAAAGGAGCATGGAGCAAAGGTGTTCGAACGGGTTTTCAATTAATCATTATTGGAATCTGTCCTGCCGGCGTACATTAAAAATGCGCGAGTCGGAGCTCGCGCCTCCCAACACAACACGAAACATCGATATTGTATAATGTACCATCGGGAGCGGCGATCCCGGGTGCACCGTGACTTCGCTGCGCTCAGGCTCTCATCGTGAAACTCGTTTTATTCTGGTTCTTACTCGCCGAAGACAATCCGAATATTGCCAGTGACTATTTGGAAAAAAGAAAGCTGTCATGCTTGCTGGAGTGCCTGTATACATTAGAATGCGCGAGTCGGAGCTCGCATCTCCCAACACAACACGAATCAGCAGAAATGACTCATTGACCAATGACTCAATGACTCTTTTTTAATTTTCCATCTTCCATTTTCCTTTTCCTCAATGACTTAATCGTTGACTCTTTTAATCTTCAATCGTTGATCGATCATCTTCAATCGATAATCATTCATCTCTTTCCATCCATCTTCCATCCATCGCTTTAAAAGCCCATCAACACACTTCGCGTTGTGTTTTCGACGGTTCATCGGGGCCAACAGAAAAAAAGTTGCCGAGAAATGCGTCTTTTTGCGTCGACGCGACCGCGAGCGCGCTGTCAGCATGTTTTTTTGCTGTCAATAAGTTTTGTAATGGCTGTCGAAAGGTTTTTTTGACCAATTTTTTTTTCTTCGGACCTGTAAAAACGTTTTTTTGCTTTCAACAAGTCTTGTAATGGCTGTCAAAACGTTTTTTCGGCTTCAACAAGTCTTGTAATGACTGTCAAAACGTTTTTTTCGCTTTCAACAAGTTTTGTAATGGCTGTCAAAACGATTTTTCGCTTTTAACAAGTCTTGTAATGGCTGTAAAAACGTTTTTTCATCTTCAACAACGTTTGTTGTCGTGAAAAAAAGCTTTTTACAGCGGACAACAAGCCTTGTAAGCGAAAAATAAGGAATTGGAAGCCGGGAACAAGCAACTTGTTCCGCTTTCTACGTTTAAAGTCATCCCAACATGGCTATTCACCGTCATTTTCTGCATCGTTCTTTTTGGGTACAACAAGCCGGGGAAATAAACGCCTTGAGAACTGTTTTCCAAAGCGTGATACGACGGTATAATAATTTTTCTCGTATTGCCTGACCAGATTGATCTTTGCAATCTTTTCGAGTGTTTCAGCAGTCGTTACCTTCTCGCTTGAAAGAGCCAGGGCATCCAATGCCTCCTTACAGCTGTTCAAAGCGCTTTGGAGGGGTTCGATCAAAGCATGCAGCTCGTGCGTAGCACCCAAATCGTTGATCCGCAAAATAAGCTGGTCTACTTCCGACGATTCCTTTTTGGACGATACGAATACAATGGGCGTAAGACCGTTTGGGAAAAGCCGCCTTGTGGTCATTTCTCCGGGATGATCGCGGTCGAACTTCAGGGCGGCTTCTTTCGCATCTCTTACTTTGTCGTCGAGTTCGGCATCCATGATCACCAGCAGGTCGTAATTGCTTTCGTAATCCTCTTCGGCTGTTTTGACTGCTTCTCTTTTTTCGAGCAAGGCATTGTAAGCGGGTTCAATGGCCGTTGCGTGGGCTTCGGTGCCCTTGTTCTGACGGCACAAACGCAGGTGGCGCTTTACCGTCTTCAGCACTAAGTTCGACGAGTGCCGTTCATAAAGTAGCTGAGCCATTTTGTTAATGAATATTGGTTTAAAGTGCCGGCTACAGAGCCGGTGATGATACATAAGGATAGAACAAAAAAGATGCGTCTTCCTTGTTCTATCCTCAGAGAGACAACCACAGTTGCAGTAAAAGTGGTTTGAAGTAAGTTGTCGAATTATTTGTTAAACCACTTTGATGCGACTGCTACGAGTGTATTCATCAAAACAGCTGTTGCTGTTATTTTCCTCACAATGTTACAAATGAAAAATGAATTGGTAAAATAAATTGAGTGAATGGCCGGAAAAATTGAGTGAATGGACAAAAAACGAATGTAAATGGAAAAAGTCATTAAATCATTAAGGAAAAAGTCAAAAAGTCATTGAGGAAAAGGTTTAACCTGTTAGATCTTCGATTTATTTAACTGGGGTAGTGAGCATTGAAAGGGATTGTTTTTTTTACTAAGCAGATTTCATAAATTTGAAAGAAAAAAATGAAAATTAAGGAGCTTCAAGATAGCATCATTCAGAAAATCAGACTTGCTAATGATAAAGAGCTGCTCAATGATCTCGATCAGCTTCTGAGTGACAAACTGGACCAAAAGCCATATAAGTTGCCAGAATCCAAAAAGAGGATGCTTGAGGAAAGCAAGTCTGAGTTCAGTGCAGGCGATACAAACATGGCTGATGATGTTCAGGCAATTTTATTGTCGCGGGTTCTTGCCATTTCCGATGAGGAATCCTTGTCTGAAATGATAGCTATGATCGATGAGAGAGATAAAACGATTTACTACACAACGCCGGAACAGAAGGAAGCCATAAAGGAAGGACAGGAGCAGATTGCAAATGGCCAGTATTTTACCAATGAACAAGTTGAAAAAGAAATCGATGAATGGCTAAACAAAAAATAATCTGGTCAGCGCGTGCAAAACTTGAACTGCTTGAAATTCTCGATTTTTACTTTAAACGAAATGGCACCAAAACCTATAGCATTAAGTTGAATGCTAACTTTAGAAATGCGGTTCGCTTAATTGCTAAATACCCACGTCTTGGATTCCAAAGCGATATACCCAATACACGAGTTTTGATCGAAGGCAACTATGCTATCTTTTATGAAATAAAGACTGAAGTAATTGAAATATCAAGCATTTGGGATTGCAGGCAAAACCAGGATAATAATTTTTTAAGTCATTGATAAAAAGTCATTAAGGAAGAAGTCATTAGTTCCCGATATCGCTGCGCTCATTCCCGAAAATCGGGACAGGCAGGGACTGGTCGCTATCGCTCCCGGCATTGAGGAAAAGGTTTAACCTGTTAGATCTTCGATTTATTTAACAGGGGTAGTGAGCATTGAAAGGGATTGTTTTTTTACTAAGCAGAATTCATAAAGAGGATGCTTGAGGAAAACGCTGACATTAAATTCTTCGATATGAATTGCCGTCGGTTTTAACCGACGGACCTGAAGCAGCAAACAAAATCAGGGCTTTAGCCCAATTTAGTATTGTATGCTGACTAGCAATCTCCGATGAAGAATCCATGTCATGAAATGATAAGATGCTCATTCAGTCGGGTTCGGGCTAAAGCCCGGAGTGGCTTTGTGCCATCCTTGTCCGTCAGCTAAAGCAGACGGCAATTAATTCCGTTGAACGATGTTTTGTAAGGCAGACTGCAATTAGGATAATGGCCTTGCTACAGTGAGAGGCTGAGTAAATAAGAAAACCATCGCGAAAACGTAAGTGCTCACACTCACGGTGTCGCTTTGAGCGACGCCGTGAATGTCAATACGGCTGAAGGAAATTCTCCATCAAGCTTTCCTCTAATGTGTTCTATTGTGGTTTTTTTTTTGAGTGCCTGAGTGCCTGAGTACCTGAGTGCCTGAGTAAGCCGTGGCGAAGCAAGTTAGCAGTCCACTATCCGCAACAAGTAACGAGTAACGAGCAACGAGCAACGAGCAACCAGCATCCATTTCCTCTAATGTGTACTATTGTTTCTATTGTGGCTTTTTTTTTGAGTGCCTGAGTTCCTGAGTACCTGAGTGCCTGAGTAAGCCGTGGCGAAGCAAGTTAGCAGTCCACTATCCGCAACCAGTAACGGG
>NZ_JBNPXV010000002.1:0-154440 GCF_050433125.1 Roseimarinus sediminis
GGGGTCCCACCTCTTCCCATACCGAACAGAGAAGTTAAGCCCGACAGCGCCGATGGTACTGCAGCAATGTGGGAGAGTAGGTCGCCGCCAACTTAAAGTAAAGCCCGGTTCTCGCAAGAGAGTCGGGCTTATTTATTTGTGGTGTTTAAGTGCCTGAGTTCCTGAGTTCCTGAGTTCCTGAGTACCTGAGTAAGCCGTGGAGAAACAAGTTAGCACTCCACTATCCTCAGTAACGAGCATCCAGCCCCCTTGAAATATTCTCCTAACGTCGAAAGGTCACCGCAGCAACCAGCAAGCGTTTCCTATTGCTTTCAATTGCATTCTATCGCTTTCCACACCTTTGCGCCTCCGCGCCTTTGCGTGCTTTTTTTAGCCTGTTGCCATCGCGCTCATTTGTACAATTGCTTTCAATTGCTTCCTATTGCTTTCCATCGCTTTCCATCGCTTTCCATCACTTTCCATCGCTTTCCACACCTTTGCGCCTCCGCGCCTTTGCGTGCTTTTTTTAGCCTGTTGCCATCGCGCTCATTAGGACAACTGTCTTCAATCGCTTTCAATTTTCAATTGCCTTCAACTGTTTCCTATTGCATTCCATCGCTTTCCATCGCTTTCCATTGCTTCCCACATTCCTTTGCGTCTCAGCGCCTTTGCGTGCTTTCTTATCCGCCTTTGCGTGCTTTCTTACTGATATACAGCACAAGCGTTCCAATTATCCGATTTTTTTACTAGTTTTGTTTGCAACGAACATTTCAGACCCTAGCGATGTTGTTTACTTGTGTTTTATATACAAGTGCCAATCATTATTATTTTAGACTTGGTCGTACGAAAGCTGCTGTTAGTCACTAATATTTGCTGCTTCGTCAAAAGCAGTAGGAGATTTAACATTCAGCTTGTAATATTTTGAAATAATTGTTGTTTTTTTACCGTGCATTTTGGTACATGTATGAGGAACTAAACCAAAGGCAAAGAGGAAAACCAAGAGATATGAGGAAAGAAACGGGGTATTGTTTATTTACATGCTTCCCTGCCATTTAAAAACAACAGCAACAGGTGCTACGTGAACACCTGTAAGGGTAAATTGAGCTGTTTTTTTTAAGCTTCCCGCTCGTTTAAATACGAACTATCCGTGGTTTTTCCGTGAGGATGAACAACACAAGATCCATACAATGGTGTTTAACAGGATGAGGGAAAATTACGTACTTACGATTAAGCAAATCTTAGCGCTTGTGCCAGCCATGAGCCTTACGCAGGGTTATTTTGACATAACCGTATTTTTGTTGTTTGTATACAGCACCCTGATCCTTTCCTTTGAATTCAACCTTTTTTACCCCATATTCAGTCTTTTGCTTCCCATGGCCCTGTTGCTGTTCTACAGCAGCAAAGGCCATCGTTCTGCATTGCATGCAATGCTGCCGGGCACTTCCTCAAATTCATACCTGCCCGGATGTTTTATGACCCGTTCCCATGGTGGAAGTTTGGCGCCGCAGGCTGCGGCACAACGGCCGGATGGCCGTATGCGAGAGGAGAAAAAGCTTTTTAAAGGCAATTTAAAATGAAAATGAAAACAAATAATTTTATTACAAATCCTAAATTTTAAATGTTATGAAACAAAGAATTTTTACTTTAATGGTGGTCATCGCATTGGTAATTGCAGGTAATGCTGCTAATGCACAGACTAGTACTGCTTTGGAGCCATGGATTGGTGGACAGCACTCCTATAAATTCACAGGTTTAACAGATAATGATTTATATGCTTTTAGTATTAATACTTCAGGAACTGATACAGCACATGTTGTTTCTAATTCTGATTATACTATCACTGGTGCTCGTGAAGGAGTCGTTGCTAGTAATGAAGCATCTGTTTTAATTACTTGGAACGATGGTGATGGAGTGCAAACTTACAATGTATGGTTTAAAGTTACAGGGCCTGGTCTTGGTGATTGTTCTAACTACCGATATGTTACTGTAACACCTCAAGCAACCTATATTGTTAACTTTAATATTTATGCATTAGATGCTTCAAATAGTGATTATTCAACTCTAGGAGAACTTAATGCTCTAAATGAAGAAGAAACAATAGATGCTAGTTGTTTTGTGCCAGCAAATTATTTAGATGCGAGTGTACTTGAATCAAGTGAGGGTACTGAAGAAAATGGAAGCGTTTATGTATACTATAAAGTTACACGTACTGCTGCAATTGCAACAATGCAGTCAGATTGGAGTTTTCATACTAGTGTAAATCACGCCACTAATTGGGAATATTTCGATGGAGTTGATACCTGGACAGCTGTAGCAGGTACTATTAATAGGATTAATGTAGATAGTGGTACTGAGTTTATATATATAAGGGGTATTGCACAGATGCCAGAAGGAAGTGATGCAGCTATTGCTTTTGATATCAGTGGAGGTACAACACCAACTAATCCCTCCGACGTTGATGGTACCCTTGCTGTTGTTCAAGAAGATTATGATTTAACTGATAATACTGCCACAATAACTATTAAGGAAATTCCTGGTATTTCTGGTGGATTTGTAGGTGAATAATTAACAATATGAACCAATTCAAGCATATCATCCCACTCCTGCTGCTCTCACTTCTAACACTGGCAGCACAGGCACAAAGTACAGCGCTCGATCCCTACGAGGGAGCCATCCACAGCTATGGCTGGAACGGATTGACCCAGGGTGACAGCTACAACTTCTACCTTACGGCCAGTGCCGATGGTAGTGGCGTGTACGACGATGATATGACCGCTGAGTTCGATTTTTTGGATAATACCTTTGGTATGGTGGGTGCCGACGGCAAAGCTTCGGTAAACGTACAGTGGAACAATGGCGCTGCCCTGCACACCTATTACTTCTGGATAGAGGTAACAGGTGGCAGCAGCGGCTGTTCGAACTACCGTTACGTCGAAGTGACCCCGCAGCCCAACCAGTTCGACCTGCTGAGTGAAAACGTGCCGGTCGACAATACCATTAGCTGTCCGGCAACCGGTACAGGCGACGGGTTTAACCCCGAAGCCGGTACTTATGCCGCCGGATACACCACCCTGCAGTTCAGGGTGAGCAGGGAGAACGGTACCGACAACACACTTACCGCCGATGCCGGCGATACCCACAACTGGTCCTTTGTTCCGGTGCTCGCGGTCGATCCCGACCTGGGCCTCGACAATGTGATCATTACCATCGAAGGAGTGAACTCGGGCGTGATTACACCCGATGCCAACAAGCGCTACACCATCAACGGTTTGGATGATGAGGTGCTCGTATACGTATCGATCGAAAACGCCCCGGGCTACGACCTCGATGTTACACTGGGGGTATCCGATGTGAAGGAAGATCGGACCCAACTGTCAGACAGCAACCCGGCCAACAACACAGCCAAGCACACCATCCAGGTGATGCCGCTGATCGATGGCATGGGTGGCATTTAATGACCTACACTTTGCTTTAAGGGGGCGAAGTGGATCATATCCCTCCGGGTTTGGGAGTTATTTTTCCCTTGAGGAAAAACCGGAGGAATGCATACATTGAAATTTAGGAGTTTCTTTGGTGCCCCGGTTCCATAGCGGAACCGGGGACTAAAGAAATACCTGATTGAAAAAAAAGAACAATGAGGAAAAAAATAATATCGGGTACGATATTGCTCTTATTTATTTCTTTCTGGGCCAGTGCCCAGTCGACCTACTTAAACCCGTGGCGCGGAGCCACACATACCTACACTGCTGCCGTGACCGATGCCGGGAACGATAACGCCGTAAGGTGGTACGTGACCACTAATGCAGCGGGAACAACCAGGGCAGTACATGGTAGCGATTTCGATTTTATCACAAGCGGCTACAATGCCGGAACCGATCAGCTGGAGGGAACAGCGGTGTATTCGGTACAAATTCAGTGGGGAACCACCATTGCCGAGGCAGCCAATTATTACGTCTACCTCGAGGTGGACGACGAAACTTCGGGCTGTACCAACCGAATGGCCCTTCATATTCAGATTTCGGCCGATTTCAATGCCCTGGTATATGACGTAACAGGCTCGGCCTCGCCGGGAACTGTCGATCCCAATGCAGCAGCTTCGGATGTTGAAGATGAAAGCTGTCCCGACGACGTGGTCGACGCAGTCTGGAACGGAACAGGCCACAGCGACATTGGCTACAGTGAGCTGGTGTTCAGGGTGGAACGTCAGTTCAGCGTGCTGGCATGGCAGTTTGAATATGCATTGAGTGAAGCAGGCAGCAAGACCTTCAGCATCGAAAACATCCGTTTTGTCGATGAAGGAGGAACCGAATTGTACAGCGGAACCAATGCCACAGGAACTGTTTCTGTTAACAGCAGTGAAGACTATGTATTGGTATATGTACAAATAACTAACCAGCAGGATGTAAGCCTTGAACTCGACATGGACTTGCTTACAGCCAACAACCTGACCAAGGATGCCGACGACAACCTCGACAGCAGTGCGGCCGACAACAATGCCGACCACCGCATACTGCCGATGCCGGCCATTACAGGATTTAGTGGTAGTTAATTTGTAAAATATACGGGGACAGTTTGCGGTACGTTTGGATAAGAAAAAGGGTTAATAGCTTGTTGCTTACATTGCTATTATTGTTTTTTGTTGCCTTTAATTTGGCAGCCCAGACTTCTTTTACCGTTACTTTGGGTACAAGCTCAAACTACCAGATCGATCGTAAATCAAACATCATAGAATACACATGGGAGGTATTTACCGACCGTGAACTCACTTCGCAGGCCGGCATTTCGCAGGTCGAACTCAGGAGCCCCGGTGCCGGCCGCGAAAATGAGATTGAAATTCTTTGGAAAGAAGAAGGAACTTACTTCCTTAGCGTATCGGTTCTCGACAATGAAAGCTGTTCCAATAAAATGGCTTTTCAGTTTGAAGTGGAATCGGACCGCTACCTGGCAGTCGATGCCAACAGCTACTGTTTAAAGGATGCTCCCTTTGTTGACTACCTGGTGACTCCCGTAAATTTTGAAAGTACCGAAGGACTTACTGTTGATATCAGCTGGTTCGATAGTCGTGGCGTTGAAGTACTCACGCTGGCCGATCAGCCCTTAAATGGCACCTTGCTCTGGCCCGGAGCCGAAACCGACGAAAGCGGACAAGCCACCGACTGGCCGGGCTGGATCGTTCAGAACGGTCGCTGGGTCGAAGGAGCCGATGGCTTTGAATACAGCCGCGATGGATCCACCATTCGTTTCAGCATTAACCGCGATACCACCATCAATGTACTTTATCCTCCGGCCACCCCCGATTGTAGTTTAGCGCCTGATCTGGTGCTGGCCGACGACGTGCGTACGACCTTGTCGGGCCGTAATCTGGTCTTCGACGTGCTGAACAACGACAGTGGTGTGGGCAGTCTTTATCCGGTGACTATTATTGATCAGCCTGTTTCAGGCAGCCTTGTACCTTCGGGGCGCGGCGTTTGGACTTACATTCCCGATGAAGGTTTTACAGGAAACGACACCATTGTTTACCAGGTTGAAGGTCCCGGTGGCTCCGGGACGGCCCGTGTGATTATTACGGTAGAACCATCGTTGGTACTTATCGCCAATGCTTTCTGTGTGGGCGATATCCCGCATTACTCCTGGCAGGTCGACTATGAAGGCCAGCAGCCTTCGTCGGTCGACATCACCATTTACGACTCGGTAGGCAATGTGGTGGTAAGCCTCGAAGATACTTCGCTCACGGGTTCGGGTATCTGGCCCGAAGCTCAGGCCAGTGCCGGACAGAATAAGGTATACGGCACCCCGCAAATGCTGGAGGTAATCGAACTGAATGTCGATGTGCTTCGCGGAGGTGAACTGGAGCAACTGAGTGCACGGCTAAATCTGCCCAATTGTATCAGCAATTCCGTGGTGGCTGTTTGGGACTCTGCCTCGGTGTACAGCGAAACCATCGATCTCGATGTGTTGGCCAATGACTATGATCCCGATGGTGATGAAATTGATTCTGCCTCGGTGCGCATTTACCGCGACTCGCTCTCGCAGGGGCCTTATCATGGCGAAGTGCTGATTAATGAAAATGGAAGCATCAGCTACACGCCCGATCCGGGCTACATGGGCCCCGATTCCTTTGTGTATGTTGTATGCGACCTGAACGAACTGCGAGCCTGCGATACGGCCATCGTTCGCCTTCAGCTTTATTTTAACGACAAGCTGGTGGCCAACAACGACCGCTTTTCGCGCTACATAGGGCAGGGCGGCATCTTCGACCTGCTGGCCAACGACTTTGATCCCGACGGAGCACTCGATCCGGCTTCGCTGGTCATCATCAGCGATCCGGAAAATGGAAATGTCATTTCCAATGGCGACGGAACCGTCACCTATCAGCCTCTGCCCGATTTTGAAGGTACCGACGTGTTTACCTACAGGATATGCGACAACGGAGTTCCGCAGGAATGCGACACTGCCAGTGTTTTCGTAAGGGTACACGAAAATGAATGCATTGTGGCTGTTTACGACAGGGCCGAAACCACCGATCATACACCTGTTGTGATCGATGTGCTGAAAAACGATTTTGATGCCGAAGAATCGATCGATACCACTTCGCTTACTGTGAGTACAGCTCCTGCAAACGGAAGCACCGTGATTAACGACGACTTCACCATCACCTATACTCCGGCACCGCTTTTTGCCGGCATCGATTCCTTTGTTTACACCCTTTGTGATGGGGGAATCCCTGTATGCTGTGATACGGCCATGGTGTATGTACGGGTGATCAACACCAACCAGGTATTGATGGCCAATGCCGACAGGGTGAGTACCCTCGAGAACAATGAAATTTTAATCGATGTACTGGCCAACGACTACGATCCCGATGGCAACATCGATCCAACATCGCTGCAGATCATCAGTGCCCCTGCCGCAGGAAGCACTGTCGTGAACAGCGATGGAAGCCTGCTTTACACCCCGGAAGAAGGCTTCATCGGACGCGATTCGATTATTTACCAGCTTTGTGACGATGGTCCGATTGTTGCATGCGACACGGCCGTGATTTACATCAACGTAACAGAAAATCTGCCTCCGGTGGCTCTTAACGATACCTTCGATGTTTATACTGCCATCGATGCGGTGTTGACGGTTTCGTTGAATGACTTCGATCCCGAAGGAGCACTCGACTCCCTTTCGGTGAGCCTTGTCGATTCAAGCCAAAACGGAAGCATACGGGTGAACCCCGAAACAGGTGAACTGGTTTATGCAGCCAACTATTGCTTTACCGGTACCGACAGCGTGAGCTATGTTATTTACGATGCAGCCGGCAATGTTTCACAAAAGGCATGGGTCATCTTCAACGTGACGTATCATCCCATGCTGGATACCGATTTCGACGGGGTGCCCGATATGGCAGAAGACATTAACAAAAACGGAACACCCTGCGACGACGACAGCGATGGTGACGGAATTGCCGACTACCTCGATGCCGACGACGACGACGATGGGGTACCCACTGCACTCGAAGACATTGATGGCGATGGCAACCCGATGAACGACGACACCGATGGAGATGGAATTCCCAACTACCTCGACGTGGACGATGATGACGACTGTGTGCTCACCATCAACGAAGATTACAACGGAAACGGCGACTGGTTCGACGATCACATGGACAACGACGGCATCCCCGATTTCCTCGACAATGACCACGATGGCGACGGACTGCTGGGCTGTGAAGAACTGGAAGACCGCGATGGCAACGGCATCATCGATGTGAACGAGGCCTGGAATGTACAGGCTGTTAACGATGTGCTGACCATTGGTATTGACCAGGAAGCCTGGATCCCGATCTTCGAGAACGACTCGAGCCAGCTCGACGAAACGACGCTCACCATTATACAGTATCCGTCCAACGGACAGATTGAAGTGGATCGTGATACCTGGGTAATCAATTATACCCCCGATTTCAATTTCCTGGGTGTCGATTCCTTTGTTTACGAAGTATGCGATCTCTACGGAATGTCGTGTACCAGGGCCACTGTTTTCATTACCATCGAAGACATTGTGATTGCACCGCAGTTGTTTACTCCCAACAACGATGGAGAAAACGACAATTATGTAATTTCAGGCTTGCAATATTATCCGAACAACCGTTTCGAAGTATACAACCGCTGGGGTAACAAGGTGTACAGCTACGATGGCTACTACAACCAGTGGGATGGTACTTCCAACGTAAGGCTTTCCATCGGAAGTCGTAAACTTCCGGTAGGCGTTTATTATTACATCATTACTTTCGGCGACGGAAGAGAAAAAGGAGGGGCTTTGTTCCTCGAACGATAGAGAAAATGAAACACTGGTTAAAATATATGGTCCTTTTGTTCCTGATGCTGGCTGCCTTGCGCGGCCTGGCGCAGCAGGATCCCATGTTTACCCAGTACATGAACAACCCGGTATTGATCAATCCGGCCTATGCAGGCAGCTACGGAGACATGAACTTCAACGGGATTTTCCGTAAGCAGTGGGTGGGCTTCGACTGGCAGCCAACCACTACCTCGCTTTCGGTGAACTCACCATTCTTTAATTACAATGTGGGAGTCGGCTTTACCTTTTTGCACGACCAGATTGGCCCGCTTACCCAAACCGGGGTGTACATGGATTACGCCTACCACATCGATTACGACAATGGTGCACGGCTTTCGATGGGACTTAAAGGAGGCTTCAATTATTTCCAGAAAGACCTGCGCGAACTGACCACCGACGAATACGATACCTGGATTGCCCTGGCTCCCGTCAGCTCTAAGTTCCTGTTCAACGCAGGAATAGGGGTATACTACCGGGCCCCAAAATATTTCGCCGGTTTTTCCATCCCCAAGCTGATCCGAAACAGCCTGAGCGATGTCGAAAATACCTACGAGATTGTGGGACGCGAAGAGCGCCACTATTTCCTTACCGGTGGAGCCCTGTTCGATGTGAATACCATTATGAAATTCAAGCCTACGGCCATGATGCGGGTGGTGAACGGATCGCCTTTCTCGATCGATGTTTCGGCAACGCTTATTTTTTACGAGCGGCTGTGGGCCGGTTTGATGTACCGTTTTGGTGATGCCATGGGGGCGCATGCCCGTTTCGAGATTCGCGACGGATTGCAGCTGGGCTATGCTTTCGATTTGACCAATTCGCGTTTGAGGGGCTATAATGCCGGCACCCACGAGATATTTTTCAGCTACACCTTTGGGCAGGGTGGACAGCGTATTCTTTCACCACGTTACTTTTAGCAGCGTGATGTATAAAGTACCCGCCGGCGGTACAGCCTGAAGATCCGGCACAAAAAGAAGAACCCTTATTTTTTTCCTCAATAATAAATAAAATCAGTTTTTTTACCCCGCCTCCTCAGCGGGGTTTTTTTTGTTCTTTTATTTCCGGGGTGGCTTCCCTCCGTTGCACTCCGGGAACCGGGCTTTCCGCTGTATCTTTGCTCCGTTGCACTCCGCAAAGGATGCCGCTCCAATCCCTGCCACGGGCCGCTGCAAACACCGGGGCGCTACACCTGCACAAAATGCGCATCTGTCAGCACCTGTTCGCCCTGCCAGCGGTAGCAGGTCAGTTTCTGACTCCGTACCACACAGGTATCGATGCAACAAATGTTGCCCCTGAAAAGTTTGGCCTTTTTGTTCAGACAGTAATGCCCCAGAAAGACCGGTGGTGCCGTTTCAGGGTAAGGCTTTATCTCGGGTAAGAGTTCCCTGGGGATGGTATAAGCCGGAAGTTCAAAACGATTTCCAAAAGCAATTTCCTTAAATGTTTTTTCGTGGGCTGCTTCCCACCATTTTATTCTGAACGAACGACGCACCATGCCCGTGCTGTCTTTCAGCAAAAGGTCCTTGGGGAGTTGAAATTCTTCCCCTTTGATTAATCCGTTCATGGCGGTATTCAGCTCCTTATCGCTCAGGTAGCTTTTCAAGAGGCTTTTTTTCAGCTTGGCTTCTCCGTTTCTGTGTTTTTCAAACACGGCAATGTAGTGATCGTTCCAGGCTCCATGTACCACCCTGATACCGCCCAGATCGATGTACAAGGGCTGATGCCGGAACCATTTGATCAGGGAGTCAAATTCATCGGGATAAGCTTCATAGGCTTCGAGGGTTTTCATCAGGGGAAGCTTGTAGCGTGCCAGCCGCTTGCGGATCGATTTTCCGGTGGTCTTATCAAAAGTGGCATACAAGATGGCATTCAGTTCGTGATTCCCCAGTACCATCATGGCATTTCCGGCATCGACCATGCTGCGTACCAGATTGACGGCCGCCCTGATTTTGGGACCCCGGTTAATAATATCGCCAGTGAAAATGACTTTTCGTTCGGGATGGGCATATACCCCTTCGTGTTTTGTATAACCCAGGGTCTTCAGAAGCGTTACCAGTTGTTCATAGTGTCCGTGGATGTCGCCAATAATATCATACATGTTCGGATGCTTTTTGTTGTATTTTACAGTGGGTAAAATAAGAAAAGGGCTGCAAATGAACAGCCCTTTTGGTAAAAATTTCAAATTATGTTTTGCTTAGCGCGCCTTGTAATGAACCAGTGGAAGCGATCTCAAACGCCGGGCACTGGTCTCGGGAGTAATGTCACGCTGCGGATTCGACAACATTTCGTAACCTACCATGAACTTCTTCACCGTTGCCGAGCGCAGCAGCGGCGGGTAAAAGTGCATGTGAAAATGCCATTCGGGATGTTCCTTTCCGTCGCAGGGGGCCTGGTGTATACCGGCACTGTAGGGAAACGAAATCTCAAACAGATTATCGTACATGATGGTTAGTTTTTTGTAAATATCAGCCAGGGCATTTTTCTCCTCCTCGCCAAACTGATCGATCGATGCCAGCGGCTCCCGGCTGATAATCATGGCTTCGAAGGGCCAAACAGCCCAAAAAGGCACCAGGGCAACAAAATGGCTGTTCGAACACAACAACCGTTCTTCTTTTTCGAGTTCCTTGTCCAGATAATCACCCAGCAAAGTCCGGCCGTTTAACTGAAAGTAATTCAGTTGCCGTTCAGCTTCTTTTTGCTGTTCAACAGGAATCACACTGGTCGACCATATCTGACCGTGCGGATGGGGGTTACTGCAGCCCATTACCGATCCCTTGTTCTCAAAAATCTGAATGTAATTGATCGATGGATTGGCACCCAGTTCCCTGTATTCATGCTGCCACAGATCAACAACAGCTTTGATCTCATCCACTTCCATCTCCGGAATGGTTACATTGTGTTGGGGCGAAAAGCATATTACCTTGCAAATTCCGCTTACACTTTTGGCACTAAAAAGTGCACCGTCGGAAAAACCACCCTCCGGCGTGTCTGCCAACAAGGCACTAAAGTCGTTAACAAAGGCATAGGGCCCTTTGTAAGCCGGATTGTTAATTCCGCCTGCCCGTTCATTGCCGGGACATAGGTAACAGCCTGGATCGTACGAAGGCCGATCGTCGGCCGGTGTTTTCTCAACCTGCCCCTGCCAGGGACGCTTGGCCCTGTGCGGCGATACCAGTACCCATTCGCCGCTGAGCGGATTGAAACGCTGATGTGGATGATCTTCGAGATTAAATTTTTCCATTGCTTTTCTTCTCCCTTTTATAATACACGATGGCCACCCTGGCCAATTTCGGCGACATAGAATTCTGGTTTCAGTCCGGTGCGGGCTTCATAATTCTTACCAACCTGTTCGATGAAGGTATCCACGGCTTCGTCTTTCACCAGCGATACGGTGGAACCTCCAAAACCACCCCCGGTCATGCGCGAACCAATGACTCCGTCAATTTTACGGGCTTCCTCCACCATGGTGTCGAGTTCGTGGCCGGTTACCTCGTAATCGTCGCGCAGCGAGTCGTGTGAACCGTTCATCAGTGCTCCGAATTCTTCCAGTTTTCCGGCCTTCAGTGCACCCACGGCATCAACAGTACGCTTGATTTCAGAAACCACATGGCGCGCACGTTTCTTAACCGTTTCGTCAGCAATCTTGTCTTCAACTTTCAGAAAATCGTCCCAGCCGATCTCACCCAGATTGTTAATGGGGTGGTAGGGCTGAATGGCCTTTACGGCAGCCTGGCATTGAGCCACCCTTTCGTTGTATTGTCCGGCATCGAGCGAGTGCGGACTGTTGGTGTTGCCAATCACAATTTTTACTCCGTCGAGTTGAACAGGTACCAGCTCATAATCGAGGGTGTCGCAGTTCAGAAAGATGGCACGGTCTTTTTCTCCCATGCCCGATGCAAACTGATCCATAATGCCACAGTTGACACCGGCAAACTCATGTTCAGCTTTTTGTCCCATTTTAACCAGTTCTACCTTGTCGAGTCCGTAGGCATACTGGTCGTTAATGGCAACGGCGGTCACTACTTCGAGTGCTGCCGACGACGAAAGGCCTGCTCCTCCGGGTACATTGCCGTAATAGAGCAAATCGGCACCCTGCCCGGGTAAAAGTCCGCGCTTTACAAACTGTGCAAGGGTGCCCAGCGGGTAATTCACCCAGGTACCTTTAGGCAGCGGCGTAGTCAGCCCGTCGAAGGCAATTTCTTCGCTGTGATCGAGATTCAGCGAGGCAAAACGAAAACGCTTCTGCTCGGTTTTTCTGATCAGGCAATAGGTGCCAAAACTCAGTGCACAGGGAAATACAAATCCGCCATTGTAGTCGGTGTGTTCTCCAATCAGATTAACCCTTCCGGGCGAAAAATAAGCGGCTACTTCTCCTTCACCATATTTTTCAATGAATTTTTCTTTCAGTGTTTCTATGTTCATGATCTTAAATTTATGCCAACTGGTAGGTACTGGTAGGCTGTAAAGATAGTTGATATTTTCATTTCAAAAAATCTTAGCCGAAATTCACTGTTCACCCCTTCCCGCAAACGATCATCTGTCTAAAATCTAATGTCTATATCTCTTATCTAATATCTCTTGTCTAATGTCTCTTGTCTAATATCTCTTGTCTAATGTCTAAAATCTATTTCTCCCGCTCACACCGATGCTCTGACAACAAACATCCAGGGATTTCTGATGATTTCTTTTTGTCGTTGGCCGATCATTTGTGCCAGGCTTTCCCCCATTTTGATAAAATCGGTACTGATGGTGGAAATTCCTCCGGCAACCACTTCTTTTAGCATGGTGTCGTTGAACGAAATAATTCCCACATCGGTACCCAGTTGAAAGTGATTCTTTTCAGCCATCTTAATGAGTTGAACCAGTTCGCGGTCGGATGTTACGAGGTAGCAGCTGTTCTTTTTTAACGGAAGTTGATCGCTCTTTTTTACAAGCGTAAAAGAGCTTTGAGTTTGTCGGGCATACAATTCAAGTCCTTTGATCCTTTCTTCGGGTTCCTTGCCTCCCGGATGCACCATGATCAGTTCGTGGTATTTCTTAATCAGGTCCTGCCTGCTCAGCAATGCTTCATAAATGTCTTTCTCAAAATCCTGATAGATGGCAGGATAGTCTGTGAGCCCGGGTTTTAAACGGTCGAGCAGATACACCTTATCTTTGGGTAGCTGACTGATTACTGTTTTGCACTGATCAAAAGTGGCCGGCATAATCACGTAGGCGGTATAGTTGCCGGCCGCATTTTCTATCAGCTCATTAAATAGCTGAAAATTGAAATGATGAAAATAAATATCGACATCGGTGTTGGGACTCAGATGCCCGAGAAAGGAATTGTACATGTCTTCCTTAAAGGCATTCAATTCATCGAAAAGCACAAAAATCCGCTGCACGATATCGATTTGCGTATTTTGAACGAAATAGCCCTTCCCGGGGCGCGAAAAGATGACACCACGGCTCTTCAGTTCATTAAAGGCCATCATGACCGTATCGCGTGAAAGATGATTCAAACGGCAAATTTGTGTAAGCGAAGGAATTTTATCACCTCTTTTCAGGGTGCCGTTTTCAATGGCTGTTATCACCTGATCGATGATTTGCCTGTACTTGGGCAGTGAGGAACGCTCGTCGATACGAAAAGCAGAATGAAGTAACATATGGTTGATTTTGACCTCAAAGATAGAAAAATATTCTACTGGTAGGTACTGGTGGGGCATTGTCGTTTTCTAGGCCTTTTAGCCTACAGGCAAATAGGGGAGCGAATCATTTTTTGAACCATATTTTGCGTTTTTTGATTTTACGCTTACTTTTAAACTCGAAAGAATAATTGGAAATAAACACCTGCATGTAGGGAAAAAGCAAGTTTTAGCCTGGAAAAGGCATGATTTAGCCTGAAAAATGCAGGATCGGGATGGAAAATACCCTTTGCTGGCCGGAAAAATGCACCGTCAGCCTGGTAAAACAGAAAAGCAGCATTGGAAAATGCACGGGCGGCACGGAAAAATGCGGAAACCGGCAGGAAAATAGCACCGGTGCGTTGGAAAAACGTAAATGGAGCCTGGCAGGTACCCGGGAAGGCCCGAAAAAGCAGCTGAACAAGGGAAGCAAAGCAACTGAAACCATCCGTAACACGTTCTTTAAAGTCCAAAGTCAGTTATCTAATGTCTTTTGTCTATAATCTAATATCTAAAGTCTAATATCTAACATCTGCTATCTTTGTACTAAATACTAACTCAAGATAAACCAATGAAGACCTTAATTGAATTGTTTGAAACCAGTGTACGCGATTTTCCCGACCGACCTTACATGTGGGAGAAAATCGACGGTCGTTACCAAAGTTTTTCCTATAAGGAGGTGCACCAACGGGTCATCACTTTTGCAGCCGGCTTAATGGCCATAGGCATTCAAAAAGGCGATCGCATCGGTCTGCTGGCTGAGGGCCGTCTCGACTGGATTGTTGCCGAGCTGGGCATGTTTTATGCCGGAGCAGTGAATGTACCGCTGTCGGTGAAACTCGAAGCCGGTATCGATGTGGCTTTTCGTCTGAAGCACTCAGGTGCCCGCATGGTCATCATTTCTTTTACCCAGGTTAATAAGGTGGAAAGCATTTACAACGAATGCTCCGATTTGGAAACTATTGTTTACATGGATCAGATCGATCAGCCGGCGGCGTACAAAATTTCATTCAGCAGCATTTCGGAAAAAGGGAAGGAGTTGCTGAAAGATGAAGCCAGTCGGAAGGCCTTTGATGAGCGCTGGCAAAGTATTGGCCCCGACGATCTGGCCAATATTTCCTACACTTCGGGAACTACGGCCGATCCAAAGGGAATCATGCTCAGCCAGCAAAATTTTGCCGAGAATGTGAGGCAGGCCAACACCCTGATGAAAATTGGTCCCGATTTCAAAACACTCACCATACTGCCCTGGGATCATTCCTTTGCCCACACGGCCTGTTTGTATTGCTTCATGTACAACGGGGCCAGCATTGCCTGCCAGGAAATTGGCAATACAGCCCTTGAAACCCTGAAAAACATTCCAAAGAATATCAACGAAATTCAACCCGACATTATGATGAGTGTTCCTGCATTGTCGAAAGCTTTCAGGAAAAACATCGAAGGAGGAATCAGGGCCAAAGGCAAAACCACCGAAAAGCTTTTTAATCAGGCTCTGAAAACAGCCTACAGTTACAACGGAATTGGGTTTAACAGAGGCAAAGGATGGCGCATGCTGCTTAAGCCCTTATACCTGCTGTACGATAAGATTTTATTCAGTAAAATAAGACAAAATTTTGGCGGACAATTGAAATTCTTCATTGGGGGTGGCGCCCTGCTCGACATTGAGTTGCAACGTTTTTTTGCGGCCATCGGAATACCGGTCATGCAGGGCTATGGTCTGAGTGAAGCCTCTCCTGTGATTTCGTCAAACGCCCTTCATGCATACAAGTTCGGTTCGTCGGGACGTTTGGTGAAGTACCTCGACCTGAAAATCTGTGATGACGAGGGCAGGGAACTGCCGCAGGGGCAAAAGGGTGAAATTGTAATTCGTGGCGGAAACGTAATGAAGGGCTACTGGAAGAACGAAAAAGCCACAGCCGAAACCGTAAAGGACGGCTGGCTCTATACCGGCGACATGGGCTACATGGATGCCGACGGCTTTCTGATTGTACTGGGCCGCTTTAAAAGCCTGCTCATTTCGGGCGACGGCGAAAAATACAGCCCCGAAGGCATCGAGGAGGCGCTTGTCGATCAGTCGCCCTACATCGATCAGTGCATGTTGTACAACAACCAGAGCCCATATACCACGGCCATGATTGTCCCCAATATTCAGGCCATCAACCGCCACCTGAATGCAAAAGGTATAAAAACAGGAAGCGGGGAAGGAAATCGTGCTTCGATCGAACTGATTCAACAGGAAATAGCGGCCTACCGCACCGGTGGAAGGTACGAAGGTATGTTCCCCGATCGCTGGTTGCCTGCTGCTTTTGTAATTCTGCCTGAGTCGTTCAACGAACAAAACAAGTTACTGAATTCAACCCTTAAAATAGTAAGGGGAAAAATTGTAGATTATTTCGACAGTCAGCTTAAGCTGCTCTATTCGGCCGAAGGTAAAAATATTTTTAACCAGCAAAACATCGATGCCATGTCGAAATGGAACAGTTAATTGAATGTAAATAAAAGCAAATGAAAGCCAGAAACCGGATTGCCATCATCGGTGGAGCACTGTTGGTGCTCTACCTTGCGGGCCCCCGTCTAAAACACCACCCTTTAAGCGGTGAACTGCCTCAGGCCAGCTATGATATTTCGAATGTAGAAAGTTATGTGCAGGCCCGGGAAGCAGCTTTTCCGACAAGGCCCGATAACGAAGCCCGGATTATCTGGAACAACGATTCGTTGAAAAACCGAACGGATCATGCGGTACTTTACCTGCATGGTTACAGTGCCAGCTGGTACGAAGGCTATCCGGTGAATGTGAGCCTGGCCCGTTCATTGCAGGCCAATTGCTATCTTAGCCGTTTGCAGGGCCATGGGCTCGATGTGAGCGACCCGCTCATCGACATGGAACCATCCCTTTTGTACGAAACAGCCAAAGAGGCACTGCTCATTGCGGCAACTCTTGGTGATACGGTGATTGTGATGGGCACCTCAACCGGAGGCACGCTGGCTTTGAAACTGGCCGCCGACTTTCCTGAGCTGGTCCATGTTTTGGTCTTGCTTTCACCCAATATTGCCATCAACAACCCCGCAGCCTTTTTGTTGCCCATGCCCTGGGGCCTGCAGATAGCGCGCGTTTCGGCAGGTGGCGGCAAAATGCGGCAGGTAGAACAGGAAAGCGAGGCAGAACAAAAGTACTGGTACAGTACCTACCGTTGGGAAAGTACCATCTATCTCAGCCTCCTGCTGAAGGAAACCATGAATGCCGATTTGTTTGAACGCGTGAAGCAGCCCCTTTTCCTGGGCTATTATTATAAAAATGAAGAAGAACAGGATCAGGTGGTTCGGGTGGATGCCATGCTGAAGATGTTCGACCAACTGGGAACTCCAGAAAGTTTTAAACGAAAAGTGGCCTTTCCCGATGCCGGCGGACATGTGATAGGCAGTGAGGCCGTTTCGGGGGCGGCAAAAGAGCTTGAAATGACCGTGACAAGCTTTGTACAGGAGATCATGCCCCTTATTTAAGTTGAAATAATAGCAACATGCAGACGCAAAAGATTTTGATAGTCGACGATGAAGCTTCCATTGTCGACTGGATGAGTGATATTTTAAGCCGCAATGCCTACGAAGTGCTGGCAGCCTTTAATGGTGAAATGGCACTTTCAGTCATTCAGAAAACGGAACCCAACCTGATGATAATCGATTGGGACATGCCGGTAAAAAATGGCATCGATACCGTGAAGGAGTTGAAACAGCTGCCCAAATTAAGGGAAATTCCCGTCATCATGATCACCGGCCGGATGACTTCGGTCGATGATCTCAAAACGGCTTTCGATGCAGGTGTTATCGACTTTATCCGCAAACCGGTTGAGCCGGTTGAATTACAGGCGCGCATACGTTCAGTGCTATTGCTCGATAGCTATTACAAAGAAACACTGCGCATGAAAAACTGGGAACTCACCACCTTGTCGGGCATCAATCATCAAAACGACCAGTTGATGGGCGAATTAATGAAGCTTTGCGATGAAGTGATGGGCTCGTGCAACAACATCGATCATTTCAGGCAAAAGGACATTAAGGAGCGTGTTAACCGCCTGAAAGCCAACATGCGAAACAATTCGTGGGAGTTGTTCCAGGATTATTTCCAGAACGTACATCCGGGTTTTTCCGAAGCACTTTTACGCAGCTATCCCAAACTGAGCAGTGAAGAAATAAAGTTGTGTCATTTTCTAAGGCTAAACATGAGCAGCAAGGAAATTGCCTCGCTTACCAACAAGGCCATGAGCAGTGTCGATATTGCCCGTTACCGTTTAAGAAAGAAGCTGAAAATTGAGCATGAAGTAAAGCTTCACGAGTTTTTAGCCCGTTTTTAGTTGCTTTCGTTTTTAACCCGAAAGAAATAGCTTCGTCTTTCGTTCCGGTCATCGAAGCTCAGAATTTCATCTTCCTGCCTGAAATAGGCAATCATGGCCATGTCGCCTGCACAAAACAAAAAATGAAGCAGAAAGATCCCGGCAAAGAACCACACCGCAGGCGTATTCCAAAAATAAATACCGGGCAATATACTAACGAGTGCAATGGTAAACAGGGGAGCAAGTGCAACAAAAGTCATTTCACCTTGATTTACCACCTGTCGGTGCGCTTCGGCATAAAAAATAAATTTCTTCAGGTCGGCACCAAAGCCAATCGAACGTTTTCCAGCTAACAAAAAGGCCAGGGCATGAATGGCTTCGTGCAGCGGAATCAGCAGCGTAAACGAAAAGATCAGCGATGCACCCAGTCCTAAGAGGGCTTCATCGATGCTTCGCGCGCTGACAGAACGAAAGATGAAGAAGACGACAAGCGCAGCCAGTGCTGTTAATGCAATAATTTGAAGCACACTGTAGAAGGTGATAAGGCGTGATTTCTTTTGAATGGTCCGAAGGATAAAGGGTTTTAATTCGTCGTACGAAACAGTTTCGATCAGTTCATAGCGACTGTTGTTGAATAATTCTGAAGGAGTTATGTTCTTGCTGATCATACTATGCTTCAGGGTTACGTACCAGATTAATCATGCCCCTGAGGCTGATCAGGCGTACAGCAAGGGCAAACAGGGTGGCCATTACAAGCATGGCAAAGAAGCCCAGCAGTGCGTTGCTGAACAGGCGGCTTAGCAGACCGGCACCCACCAGCAAAAGTACAAAGGCCAGTATCCTGGTAATAAGTTTCACATTCAGCTTAAATTTGAAAATGCGCACGGCAATGGCTACCTGTGCAATGGCCGTGATGCTTTGTGTAAACAGGCTCACATAAGCTGCACCCAGAGCCTGCATTTTAGGGATCATGATCAGGTTGAGCGTGATGTTGATCACCATCCCGAATGCCGCCATAATGTTAAGCTGCCTGATGCTTCCGTTGGCAGTCAGCAGGGTGCCAAAAATGTAGGTAGTGGTGATGGGGATAAAACCGAACATCAGGATGGCAAAAATCGGAGCCGACTCGGCTACATGATCGTATTGCATCCATTCCATGATCTCATATTGATAGAAGAAGGAGCTGGTAGCGATGGTCAGCGAAATAAAAATGATGAGTGAAAAGGCAAAGTTGGTCATTTCTTCGATGCTTTGTTTCATCTTAATCATTCTCGAAAAAATGGGAAGCAGCATGCCGGCAAACAGCACCCCAAACATCGATGCAGCGTCTAAAAACCGGAATCCGTGAGTGTAAATGCTTACCTGTCGAAAGGCTTCAGCCTGTGGAAGCAGACTTTCGATCAGTACAGTGTCGAAGCGGTTGTAAAAAGCCATCAACAAAATAAGAATGGCATAAGGGTAGGTTTTCTTTAAAAATACAAGGCTGAAATTGAGATGAAATGCCACCTTCACCCTGCCTGCTTTTTGGAGTACAATCATGAAGATGATAAGCGCAGCAAGCAAGTAGGAAATAGACTGAATATATACAAACCATTGTATGCGGAATTGCCCTCCTGCAATATTGGTATAGAGCAAAATGCCACAAAAGGCAATCATGAAAATTCGGTCGAGCACCGAAACCAGGCTGTCGGTTGTAAAGAGATGAAGTGCACTCAGATTCGACCGCAGGTACAGAATCATTTGCAACAGAAACTGGTTGAAAATGAGAAAGAACAAGAGATGGAACTGGGTACCGTTGTAGTCAAGTATAAGCCCCATACTGAGTGCAATGATGCTGTAGCCAATGGCGAGTGCCAGCTTAATTCCCAGTATGTTACCCATGTGCTTGGGTAACAGGTGCTGGTAACGTGCAATGTTCCGGTTATTGTAATTGGTGATGCCCAGATCAAGCAGAATGTTGAGGGTGAGCGATAAGGCATACAATGAATAATACAGGCCATAGTCGTCACCGGTAACTATCTGAACTTTACGGTCGATACCAAATAACCAGAAGGGCTTAACCAGAATATTAACTGCCAGTAATAAAATCAGGTTTGTAAAAAACTTCCGCTTCAAAGTCCTGTTCTTAGATTTTCAAGGTGGTAAAGTAACAACCTTTGTAGCTTATATCCAATGAAAGCGGTTTAATTTTATCAGCCGCACTGAATTTTGGAAGTATACCAAAATTAATGGATCCCGGATGCTGATAAAAACAAGTAAATTTCCGTATTTTGCTTTACCCGTAAAAAACACAAATGAAGATAGCAGTCAATACGCAACACTTATTGAAAAACAGGCTTGAGGGAATCGGCTGGTTTGCTCACGAAACATTGAAACGCATGGTGTTGAATCATCCCGAACATCAGTTTCTGTTTATGTTCGACCGCCCCTGGGATGAGTCCTTTATATATGCATCGAATGTAACACCGATCAAAACGGTCCTTCCTTCGCGACACCCGTTTTTGTGGATGTGGCATTATGAAATGGAAATTGCGGCGCAACTCAGGCAGCACCGGCCTGCTTTGTTTTTCTCACCCGATGGATGGATGCCTCTGAATACCGGTATTCCTGTTCTTGATGTGATTCACGATATCAACTTTGTACACCGACCCGAGGATTTTCCCTGGCTGGTCCGCTCGTACTATAACTATTTCTTTCCGCGTTTTGCGAAAAAAGCCAAACGCATTGTAACCGTATCGGAATACAGTAAGAACGACATTGCATTGAACATGAAGGTGGATCCCGAAAAAATCGATGTGGCATACAACGGGGTAAATCCTTCTTATACCGCAGTAGGCGATGAAGTTAAACACGAAATCAGAAAGCAGTTTACAGCGGGAGCGCCCTATTTCATTTACATCGGATCGCGCAACCCGCGCAAGAACATTGCCGGCCTGCTCGAAGCCTTTGATAAATTCAAAGAGAACGATGAACTGGGATATCAACTTTTGTTTGTAGGTGAACCCATGTGGAAGAAAAGCTATCTCAACAGCATGATCAGCAACATGAAATTTAAAGACGATCTGGTGTTTACCGGCCGTTTGTCAAGCGAGGTTTTGCACCTGGTACTGGCCAGTGCCGATGCGCTTGCCCTGGTTTCCTTCGCCGAAGGTTTTGGTATTCCCGTTGTTGAAGCCATGAGTTGTGATGTGCCGGTAATTTGTGCCAATGCCACATCGCTGCCCGAGGTGGCCGGCGATGCTGCACTGCTGGTCGATCCTTTTTCAAGCGATGAAATTGCGCGTGCTTTTTCCCAGCTGGCTCAACATCCCGATTTGCGCAAGAGCCTGATCATTAAAGGACAGAAGCAATGTGTGCAATTCACCTGGGATCAAACGGCCCGAACAGTTTGGAACTCGATTGAAAAGACACTGGAATGAACAGGAAAGCAAAACTACTTCCTTTCTATAAAAAGAACGCTGTGGAAGCCGGATGCGACGAAGCCGGGCGGGGTTGCCTGGCCGGACCTGTTTATGCCGCTGCGGTAATTCTTCCTCCCGGTTTTGAACTTCCCTTGTTAAACGATTCAAAACAACTCAGCGAAAAGCAGCGTTACCAGCTTCGGCCACTCATCATCGAAGCAGCACTGGCCTGGGCTGTTGGTGTGGTCGACAACAACGAAATTGACCAGATTAACATATTGAAAGCATCGTGGCTGGCCATGCATCGTGCCATCGATCAGTTGAGCATTCAGCCCGAGCACCTCATTATCGATGGAAGCCGGTTTCAGCCTTATGGTACCATTCCGCATGCGTGCATTGTGAAGGGCGATGGAAAGTACCACTCCATTGCTGCGGCCTCGGTACTGGCCAAAACTTTTCGCGACGACTACATGCTTGAGCAGGCAAAGGAATTTGGCGGCTACGGATGGGAGCGAAACAAAGGCTATCCAACCAAAGATCACCGCGATGCACTGATTAGGCTGGGCCCCTGTCGCTTACACCGTCGCACGTTCCGTCTCTTTTCCCAACAACTGGAACTTGATTTTTAATGGTTTAGAAGTTCTTCAACATTTCGGCCAAAACTTTTGTAATGTAGCATTAAACCTGTGTACCTATTTGTAATCTTTTAAAGTGTAACATTTTCAACAGTTGTTTCAAGCCTTTGCCAAACAGGCAGAATTGGGTGTTTTTTTATTGCGATACGATGGCCGGGGCATAAGTCAGGAATTAGCTAAATTGTTCAAATGTTACGAATTACTGTTATATTAGTGGCCGTTTTTTAGTTGAACAGGGGACTTAATTTTTATCGACTTATCACGAACAGGGAAGCGTGGTATTTTAATTCCTTTGTTTTTGCCATTATCAATAGGAAGTTGGTGAAACCGGTGTTGACTGTAGCTACCGGATGGGTGCTTATTTTGAAAAAATTAAAAATCAATATTACACGACAAATTATTATTTATGAAGATTTACAAAGTGATAATGCTGCTTACGGCGATGTTGAGCATAACAGCATTGCAGGCCGACGAGGGCATGTGGCTGCCTTCCTTGTTGAACAAGGTAAACGTTAATACAATGAGTGAGCTGGGGGCAGAACTTTCAGCCGATGATATTTACAATATCAACAGCGCCAGTCTGAAGGATGCGGTGATCTCGCTCAACGGCGGATCGTGTACCGGTGAACTGGTTTCAGCCGAAGGTTTATTTCTTACCAACCATCATTGTGGTTACGGGCAAATTCAGAAACATTCGAGTGAGGAACAGAATATTTTACGCGATGGTTTCTGGGCTAAAAATCATGCCGAAGAGCTGCCCAATAAAGGGATGTTTGTTTCCTTTCTGGTAAGGGTTGAGGATGTGACAGCGCAGGTGCTGGCCGGCCTTAACGATGAGATGACAGAAGCAGAACGCGCCGACAGCATTCGTTCGGTGAGTGCAGATCTGGAAAGCGAAGCAGTGAAAGATACGCATTATGAAGCCAGAGTAAAAAGCTTTTTCAGCGATAACCAATACCTGCTTTTTGTTTATGAGACCTTTAGAGATGTGCGTTTGGTAGGTGCACCACCTCACTTTATCGGGAAATTTGGCGGTGATACCGATAACTGGATGTGGCCCCGTCATACCGGCGACTTTTCGATGTTTCGCATTTATGCAGCACCCGATGGAACGCCTGCCGAATATTCTGAGGAAAATGTTCCCATGAAGCCGCGTCATTTCTTCCCGGTTTCACTTAAAGGCTATCAGGAGAACGATTTTGCCATGGTGATGGGATATCCCGGTTCGACCGACCGCTATCTGACTTCCGATGGGGTTGAATTTACCATGAATGTGATTAACTCAACCCGTATCAACCTGCGCAAAGCCAAACTCGATATTATACGCGAATACATGGCCGGAAGCGACAAGGCAACCATTCAGTATGCCAGTAAGCATGCCCGTAGTTCAAACTACTACAAATACAGTATTGGCCAAAACAGAGGGCTCGAACGCCTGGGTGTTGTGGCTAAAAAAGAAGCAGTAGAAAAAGCATTCGATGCCTGGGTGAAGCAAGACGATGAACGAAAGGCCAGGTATGGCGAAGCGCTCGCTATGATCGAAAATGCCTATGCCGACCAAAACGATGATAAAGCCCTGAACTATCTTGCCGAAGCTTTTCTGCGTGGTCCTGAGATTTTTATGATGGCCCGTCGTTTTCAAACCCTCGAGGGTTTGTTGAAAAAAGACAGCAATGAGGAAAAAATAAAAGAAGAAACAGAGAAGCTGCGAGAACTGGCGATTGAATATTTCAAGGATTATGATGCCGAAACCGACCGGCGAATTGTGGCCGCACTGACAGAAATTTTTGTTAACGACATTGAGACGCGTTATCATCCGGAATTTATTTCCGATATACGTTCGAAATACAAAGGCGACTACAGCAAGTGGAGTGAAAAGCTTTTTGCTAAAAGCATGATGAATGATCAGGCAGCAATGATGAGCTTCCTCGATAATCCAAAACACAAAAGCATTGCAAAAGATCCTGCCTACCAGGCTGCAATTGCAATTTTTGATGCCCGCTCGCTGGCCCTCGAAGACAATAAAGAGGAGCAGACTGCCCTGACAAAAGGCTACCGTCTGTTCCTGGGGGGCTTGCTCGAAATGAACAATGATCAGCAGTACTACCCCAATGCCAATTCGACCATGCGTTTAACCTATGGTTCAATTTATGGTTACGAACCACGCGACGGCGTGGAGTACAATTACTATACAACCCTTAGTGGTTATATCGAAAAAGAAATACCCGGCGATCGTGAATTCGATGTGTGGCCCCGTTTAAAGGAGCTTTACCATGCCGGTGAATACGGACAATATGCAAGTCCGGCAGGTGAATTGCATACCTGTTTTATTTCGAATAACGACATTACCGGAGGAAACTCGGGGAGTCCTGTGCTGAACAAAAACGGGGAACTGATCGGCATTGCCTTCGATGGTAACTGGGAAGCCATGAGTGGCGACATTGCCTTTGAACCCGAATTGCAAAAATGCATCAACGTAGATATTCGTTATGTGCTTTGGGTAATTGATGTATTTGCCGAAGCAGGCCATCTGGTCGATGAAATGACGCTGGTTAAGTAAACTTTAGCTGTATTTTATATTTGGAATCATTCGTTATAAAATGATTCACGGGTTGATGGTATGAAATAACAACTCTTTTTTAATAAATTTGCCTGCCCCAAATGGCGGGCAAATTTTTTTTTTCATCAGGTAACAGCATGTCGCACAAAGTCATTATATATACCGATGGGGCATCAAGCGGAAATCCCGGACCGGGAGGTTACGGCGTGGTGCTAATGTCGGGAGGACATCGCAAGGAACTTTCGCAGGGATTTGCATGTACTACCAATAACCGGATGGAATTACTGGCTGTGATTGTTGCACTCGAAGCACTGAAAGCTGAAAAATGTGAGGTGACTGTTTATACCGACTCAAAATATGTAGCCGATGCAGTGACCAAAGGATGGCTTTTCTCCTGGGTGAAGAAAGACTTTAAGGGAAAGAAGAATGCCGATTTGTGGAAGCGTTTCCTGAAGGTTTATCCCAGGCATCAGGTGAAATTTGTATGGATAAAGGGGCATGCCAACATTCCCGGGAACGAGCGCTGCGACTACCTCGCAGTGCAAGCCTCCATGGCCCCGGATCTCTTAATCGATGAAGGCTATCAGCCCGAAAACTAAACTCTGAAAATGCATTTAATCTATCAACTCGGAATCTACTTATTTGGTTGGATGTTACAACTGGCAGCTTTGTTCAACCCACGCGCAGCCCGACTGGTTCAGGGCCGAAAGGGGCAGCTGAAAAAAATTAAAAACGAGTTTGCAGGAAAAGATAACGTTGTGTGGGTGCATTGTGCTTCCCTTGGCGAATTTGAACAGGGGCGTCCGCTCATCGAAGAGATTCGAAGACATGACAGCACGTTGAAAATTCTGCTGACCTTTTATTCCCCCTCGGGTTACGAAGTACGCAAAAACTATTCAGGCGTTGATTATGTAGCCTATCTTCCGCTCGACACCCGCAGGAATGCGCGTCGTTTTGTGAAGCTGGTGAATCCGGGCAAAGTCTTCTTTGTAAAATATGAGTATTGGTACAATTATTTATCGGTTTTAAAGAAACACGAAATACCTGTTTATTTTGTTTCGGCTATTTTTCGTAAAGAACAGCTCTTTTTTAAACCACATGGAAAGTGGTATCGTAAGTTGCTGAAACTGGCCACTCATTTCTTTGTTCAAAATGAAGCATCCGCTCAGCTGCTTGAGCAAATTGGAGTTCAAAACTATACCATCGCTGGCGATACCCGCTTCGATCGGGTGGCCCGACTTGTTGAAAGTGCCAGTCCGATTGAACTGCTTGAGGAATTCATCAATGGAGAAAAACTAATTGTTGTCGGAAGTAGCTGGAAAGCCGAAGAAGCAATGATCAGACAGTTTGTTCGTAAAAACACCAGTGTGAAAGTTGTGCTTGCCCCTCATGAGGTAAACGATAGCAATATCGAGCGCATTATGAAGCTGTTCGAAGGAATTGCTGTACGCTACAGTCAGGCAACATCAAATAATGTGTCTGACAAGCAGGTGTTGGTCATCGATTGTTATGGCATGCTCAACTCGCTGTATCAATATGCCTACCTTGCCATTATTGGTGGTGGTTTTGGTGTGGGAATTCACAATACCCTTGAAGCCGCTTGTTATGGCATGCCTGTAATTTTTGGTCCCAACTACGAACGCTTTCGAGAAGCAGTCGCGCTGGTAGAAAAAAATTGTGCCTTCCCCGTTAGTAATATCGAAGATTTTAATACCGTGTTAAATCATCTTTTAAAATCGGAAGATACTACCCGTAAGATTTCTGAAAATGCAGCGGCTTATGTAAAAGCAAATATTGGGGCAAGCGACAAAATTCTAAAGACTGTTTTTTGAACAGCTTTCTGTTAGTTATTCTTTCCAAAATATGTTTTTTAGCTATTGCTATTCTCATAAAAAAGCCGTATAAAAATAGAGCGTTTTGATTAAAGTGTTTTCTATTTTGGTAAACTTTCCTCGGATTTTATGTTTGTAAGTATCACATTATCAGCTTGAAAGCGACTGAAAGTTGATAACTTTTTAATAACTTCAACAAAACAAGTTGACATTTTTTGTCATCCCGGTGTTACTTTCGATAACTGAAATATCACTAAAATCCCTGGTGTTTCGCTTAGTTAAAATTTAATCGATAAACCCCTTTGAAAGAGTATTTATGGAGCTGAAAAATCTTGAAGTTGTAGCCGCCACGAAACGAATTTATTCATCGGATGAAGCATTTCAGGCATCGTTGAAGTATTTCAATGGTGATGATCTTGCTGCCCGCGTCTGGGTGAATAAATATGCCCTTAAGGATTCGCACGGCAACATCTATGAAAAAACGCCCGACGACATGCACCGTCGTTTGGCGCGGGAAATTGCCCGCATCGAAAGCAAGTATGCCAATCCACTGAGTGAAGATGAACTTTACAAAGTGCTGAAAGGTTTTCGTTACATCGTTCCTCAGGGTGGTCCCATGACCGGTATCGGAAATGAATTTCAGGTGGCCTCGCTCTCCAACTGTTTTGTTATTGGAAACGATGGTAACTCCGATTCTTACGGTGGCATCATGAAAATCGATCAGGAACAGGTTCAGCTGATGAAGCGTCGTGGCGGAGTAGGTCACGATTTATCAAGTATCCGTCCCAAAGGTTCACCGGTGAAGAACTCAGCCCTTACTTCAACCGGACTGGTGCCTTTCATGGAGCGTTTCTCGAACTCAACACGTGAAGTTGCTCAGGATGGACGACGAGGAGCCCTTATGCTTTCGGTATTGATCAAACACCCCGACTCAGAGCAGTTTATCGATGCCAAGATGGAACAAGGGAAGGTCACCGGAGCCAATGTGTCGGTGAAAATCGACGATGAATTCATGCAGGCCGTCGAAAGTGGCAGTGAATACCATCAGGCTTATCCTACCAACAGTAAAAAACCCATGTTCGAGCGCATGACCGATGCCTCAAGAATCTGGAACAAAATAGTTCACAACGCATGGAAATCGGCCGAACCGGGCATTCTGTTCTGGGATACCATCATTCGTGAGTCGGTACCCGATTGTTATGCCGATTTGGGATATCGTACCGTATCGACCAATCCTTGCGGTGAAATTCCACTTTGCCCTTACGACAGCTGCCGTCTGTTGGCGGTTAATCTCTATTCCTATGTTGAGCAGCCATTCACCAGCGAAGCACGCTTCGATTTCAATCTGTTTAAAAAACACGTTGGTCTGGCTCAGCGCATCATGGACGACATCATCGACCTTGAGCTTGAAAAAATTGACGGCATTCTTGAGAAAATCAAGAAAGATCCCGAAAGTGAAGAAATTAAACGTACCGAATTGAATCTTTGGTACAATATACGTCAAAAGGCCGAAGAGGGACGTCGTACCGGTGTTGGCATCACTGCCGAGGGGGATATGCTAGCCGCACTGGGACTGCAGTATGGAAGCGAAATTGCAACCGATTTTTCAGAGGAAATCCATAAAAATATTACACTCGAAGCCTATCGTTCGTCGGTGCAGATGGCGAAAGAGCGCGGAGCCTTCAAAATTTATGATGCCGAAAGAGAAAAAAATAATCCTTTCATCAATCGGATCAAGGAAGCAGACAAAGGGCTTTACGACGAAATGGTTAAACACGGACGCCGGAATATTGCCTTGCTAACCATCGCTCCTACAGGTACCACCAGTTTGATGACGCAAACTACATCGGGTCTTGAACCGGTATTTATGCCGGTGTACAAACGCCGTCGTAAGGTGAACCCCAACGACAAGGATACGCATGTCGATTTTGTTGATGAAGTAGGCGACAGCTGGGAGGAGTACACCGTTTTTCATCACAAATTCAAAACCTGGATGGAAGTGAACGGACATTCCCTCAACAAACGTTACCAGCAGGAAGAACTTGACAATCTTATTAAGCAATCACCATACCATGGTGCCAGTTCGGCCGATGTTGACTGGCTCAGTAAGGTACGCATGCAGGGGCGCATTCAAAAATGGGTCGATCACTCCATTAGTGTGACCATCAACCTGCCCGAAGATGTGAACGAAGAATTGGTGGGCAAACTGTACCTCGAAGCCTGGAAATCGGGATGTAAAGGAGTAACCGTTTACCGCGAAGGATCGCGCTCGGGTGTTTTGATCTCGGATAAAAAGAAGGGCAAGCAGGAAACCAACATTGCCAATTTTCCGACCAAACGCCCCGAAAGCCTCGAAGCCGATGTAGTGCGCTTCCAGAACAACCGTGAAAAATGGGTGGCTTTTGTTGGCTTGATCGACGGACGTCCCTACGAAATTTTTACCGGTCTGGCCGACGATGAAGAGGGCCTGTTAATTCCCCGTTCGGTATCGCGTGGCAATATTATTAAACGTAAAGTAGGAGAAGAAACCCGTTACGATTTTCAATATACCAACAAGCGTGGATACAAAACTACCATGGAAGGGCTCTCACATAAGTTCGACCCCGAAATGTGGAACTATGCAAAACTGATTTCAGGCACCCTGCGTCATGGCATGCCCATTCACAAGGTAGTGGAGCTTGTTTCAAGTTTGCAGCTCAGCGACGAATCAATCAATACCTGGAAAGCCGGAGTGGCTCGTGCATTGAAAAAATACATTCCCGACGGTACTTATGCCGAGGGAGCACAATGTACCCACTGCAGCTCTCATAACGTAATCTATCAGGAAGGTTGTTTAACCTGCCAGGATTGCGGACAATCAAAATGCGGATAAAGTATCTACCTCGCAGAATGATGAAAGGCCGTTTCAAACTATTGAAACGGCCTTTTTCATTTCGTAAAATCATCATGGCATTAATGATAAGTGATAGATCATCAATAACATGGGCATAAAGCATGTTTTTTCTGCGTTTGCTTTTGTAATTTGTATGCACGCTGAAATCAAAACCTTTTACCATGAAAAAAATTACGATTGAAGATGCGCTAAATTATCATTCAAAGGGACGCCCGGGTAAGATTGAAGTAATTCCTACCAAACCCTACCGTACACAAACCGATTTGTCGCTTGCCTATACGCCGGGAGTGGCTGAGCCCTGTCTTAAAATCAGTGAAAATCCTGACGATGTATACCATTATACCGCCAAAGGAAACCTGGTAGCAGTGGTTTCAAATGGAACAGCTGTTCTGGGCCTTGGTGATATTGGTCCATTGGCAGGAAAACCGGTCATGGAAGGGAAGGGGTTGCTATTCAAGGTTTTTGCCGATGTCGATGTGTTCGACATTGAAGTAGATGAGAAAGATCCTAAAAAACTGATAGAGGTGGTAAAGGCCATAGCTCCTACATTTGGAGGCATCAACCTCGAGGATATCAAAGCACCCGAGTGTTTCGAAATTGAAGAGGAATTAAAAAAAGCACTCAATATTCCGGTTTTTCACGACGATCAGCACGGAACAGCCATCATCTCGGGTGCAGCTTTACTGAATGCATTAAAGGTTACCGGCAAGGCCATCGAAACGCTTAAAGTGGTAGTAAACGGAGCGGGGGCTGCCGCTGTCTCTTGCATCCGGCTCTACTTCTCCCTGGGGGTGAAAGCCGAAAACGTCATCATGCTCGACAGCAAGGGCGTTTTAAATAAACGGCGTACCGGATTAAATTCAATAAAGCAACAATTCGTTGCAGACACAAATTGTGAAACGCTTGAAGATGCCATGAAGGGTGCTGATTTGTTTCTGGGGCTTTCAGTCGGGAATGTTGTTACACCCGAAATGGTAAAAAGCATGGCTCCCAATCCCATTGTTTTTGCCATGGCCAACCCGACACCCGAAATCAGTTATGAAGCCGCCGTTGATGCCCGCAGCGATGTGATCATGGCCACAGGTCGCAGCGACTATCCCAATCAGATCAATAATGTACTGGGCTTTCCGTTTATTTTCAGAGGGGCACTCGATGTGAAGGCGACTACCATTAACGAAGCCATGAAGACGGCTGCGGTAAAGGCCCTGGCCGAACTGGCACGCGAGCCCGTTCCGCAGTATGTTGTAGATGCTTACAATATCAAAAGCCTTACTTTTGGAAGAGAATACCTGATTCCCAAGCCGGTCGACCGGCGCCTGATCACCCGCGTGGCTCCGGCCGTGGCCAGGGCGGCCATCGAAAGCGGTGTGGCAAGGCACATCATCACCGATTGGGATGAATACCAGCATGAGCTGGACAGGCGGCTGGGCTACGATAACCAGCTTTTATGGAACATCAGGGACAAAGCCCGTAAAAATCCCCGCCGCCTCATTTTTGCCGATGCTACGCATCCAAGAGTGCTCAGGGCAGTGCGTACCGTTATGAACGAAGGTTTTGCCTTCCCGGTTTTATTGGGTGATGACAGAAAAATAAAAGAAGTAAGTGCACGCTACAACATCGATCTGGGCGATGCGCCCATTGTTGATTACCGTTCCGATGAGCAGGAAGAGCGGAGAGAGCGCTTTGCCATGCTGCTGTTTGAAAAACGACAACGCAAGGGACTTACACTGAACGAAGCACGTGAGCTGATGTTTAACCAAAACTATTTTGGAATGATGATGGTGGAGGCGGGCGAAGCCGATGCCTTTCTTTCCGGCTTTGGAAACAAATACAGCGAAACCATTCGTCCGGCCTTGCAGCTGTTTGGTGTTGAATCCGGATACCATCACATTGCCGGGATGTATGTGGTACTTACCCGCAAGGGCCCCTTCTTTTTTGCCGATGCTACCGTGAATGAACACTGTAAAAGCGATCAGCTGGTCGACACCACCCTGTTGGTGGCCCGTGAACTCAAAAAATTCAACATTGAACCACGCATAGCCATGCTTAGTTATTCCAATTTCGGTTCCGTCCGAAATGGCGATCCGTCCGAAGTAAGAGCTGCAGTGGATCGTCTGCATCGCGATCATCCCGACCTTATTGTCGATGGGGAGATTCAGGCCAATTTCGCATTGAACAGCAAACTCAGGGACAAAACGTTTCCATTTTCCCGCCTGTCCGGGCGCGAAGTAAATACACTCATTTTCCCCGATCTAAATTCGGGCAATATTGCCTATAAAATGATGCGTGAAATTGGAAATGCTGAAATTATTGGTCCTGTTCTGATGGGGCTTCCTCGTTCGATTCATGTATTGCACATGGAGAGCTCAGAGCGTGAGATTGTTGATATGGCGGCCATTGCCGTGGTGGATGCGCAATAAAATTTGTAGCATAAAAAAGGAGATTTCAAACGAAATCTCCTTTTTTAGTACCCGGAGTGGGAATCGAACCCACACTCCATTGCTGGAACTGGATTTTGAATCCAGCGCGTCTACCAATTCCGCCATCCGGGCGTTTTGTTGAATTGGTGTGCAAATATAAAACAATTTTTTATTGCCCGAAAAGTTTTTTCATATTTCAATCGCGCTGACTGCATCATTACGGTTATCACAATGATTTTACAATTTGCTCAGGCATGCTTTGGCAGGTACGACAGGTAAAAGAGCAGTCCAAAGGCCAAAAGCAAAACAAATGGAACCACTTTATGGACAAGACCTGCAAGCCTTTCTGTTTTGTAGGCACTTAACAAGGCACCGCTGATTATTTCCAATACAAACAATGCAGCTGCAGCAGTAAACAGTATCCAAAGGTATAGGTTGATTTCATTCAACTTTTGCAGATAATTAAACTGGATAACTGCCAGGACCAGTAAGGCCAGACTAATTAGTTTGTGGCTGGTTAACAGTAAATTGTTAAAAGGTTTTCCGGTTTTAGCCAGCCTGAATCCGGAGAAAAATGTGATTACAATTAGTATAGCAATAGTAATCATTCGAGAATCGGATGCATTCATATTTCATCATTTAAATGAACAGACCGATGCAAAGATAAGGACTAAAACAGTAATTTGTCCTATGTCTTGAAATTTAGGCCTTTCTGCCGATTGACCGGTAAACAAACCAAACTAAAAACGATACAATAAACAGCATAAAGCCATACATCGGGGCAATCATTGAAACTTTAAAACCGCCTGCCATTAAGCCCAACGACACATCGCCGGCTGCCTGAATGGCATCTAAAGCCTGCATAATGCCTATTGCCTGTCCTAAAATCCCCAGCAAGAACGCAAAGCTTCCAAAAAAGAGAATGGCCTCCGACATTCTTTTTGCATTTTTTCTTTGTTGCTTACGAATATAGCCAGCTAATAAAATGGCCAGCAGCACCAGGTTCACTGCGTACATTAAATAAATTGGAAGCATGAACCAAATTCCTCCTTCATACAAGTGTCTTAACATAACGGTAAATTTTTAGTTAATATTAACCAAAAATGAAACGATGGAAGGTAAGCAAAAAACTTTTTCGGCCAACAACCGGGTTTCAACCCTTAGCAACACAAGGTCGAATTTGAAACAACAATTTGTTGTTAAGGGGGGCAGATGATGCATTGACCGAAAAAAACTTTTAAGGGCTTCCTTTTTACTCAAATGCCAATATCTTTGGTGTATAAATGGAGTTCAACAAAATACATAATCATTTGCCTGCAAAGTTCAGATGGGTAATGCAGCTTTTTTACTGGTTGCTTGCCGCCTTGGTGCTTTTTGGGGTATTTAGCAACAAACAAAACGATTTGAGCATTCGCCTAATGGTTGTTGCCGTTTTAAGCACCATGAGCTTTCTGCTGACCCAACTTGTCAATCGTTACCTTGTACCAAAATACTTTTTTGAGGGGCGTTTGTTTTTGTTCTTTTACTTTTTACTCTTTGCTTTTATTGTTTCTGTTTGGATCAACTCGATGTGTATTGTGGTGATATTGTGGCATGTGGCCGTTAATGCCGTCGGTGGCAGTTTTCCCGGTAAAACCGATCTTATCTTGTTGCTGTCGGGCAGCTACATTATCATTCTTTTTGCCACCATTGTGCATTTTGTTCAGGAATCGTACCGCCGTACCATGGAGCGCGATCGTATCAACAGCATCAAAACCGAAACAGAGCTCAGGTTAAACGAAGCCAGGTTGCAACTGTTGCAAGGGCAGCTCCATCCGCATTTCCTGTTCAACATGCTGAATAACTTGTATGGTTTATGGATCGAAAAATCGGATACCACACCTGAAGTGATTCTGAAACTTTCGGCGCTGCTCGACTATATGCTTTACAAGTGCAACAAAGACAAAGTAGCGCTGAATGAGGAAATACAGTTTATAAGGAATTATATCGAATTGGAGACCATCAGGCACGACAAGCGGCTGAAGCTGGAAGTTGATCTGCCCGATCAGGCCGAAGACTTGCTAATTAGTCCATTACTGCTGTTTTCGTTCGTTGAGAATGCCTTTAAGCATGGTGCCAACAAAACATCGGGCAAAAGCTGGATAAGAATACACTTAGCTTACATTGACAGAGAGCTTCACTTCGAAGTAAAAAACAGTTTTGATGTTCCGGTCGATTCCTCTGAAAACAAAGGCATTGGCTTGAAAAATGTGAAGGAACGGCTGGTTTTACTTTATCCCGATAAGCACAGTTTGACCTTCGACAAAGCGAAGGGTATTTTTAGTGTTAAGCTAAGCATCGAAATTCAATAAAGTATGGAAGCGAAAACAACTTACAACTGCATCATCATCGACGATGAACCGATTGCCATCAGGGTGATACAGTCGTACCTTGAGAAGCTCGATGATTTTAAAGTGCTTGGGGCTTTCACCAACGCCCTCGATGCCTTGAAAGTCCTTCATGCCCAAGCCGTCGATTTGCTCTTCCTCGATATACAAATGCCCGGTATTAACGGCATGGAGTTTTTCCGTTCAATGCAACATCGGCCAAAGGTAATCTTTACCACTGCCTTCCGTAATTACGCTGCCGATGCTTTCGACCTCGATGCACTGGATTATCTTTTAAAACCAATTCCCTTCGACCGCTTTCTTAAAGCTGTCAACAAGTTCCTCGAACAACAGCCTGTTCAGTCTTTAAATGGGTATCGCGAAGAAAACCAGGATTTCATTGTTGTAAAATCGAACAAGAAAAATCATAAGGTCATGATTGAAGATATCCGCTATGTTGAAAGCCTCGACGATTATGTGAAAATCCATTTACGGCATAAGTCACTGGTTTGCTATTTGCGCCTTGCAGCCTTGGGAGAACAAATTAATGACCCTGCGTTGATCAGGGTGCATCGGTCGTATATAGTGAATTTGAAACATGTTTCCGTTTTTACACATTACGAGCTTGAGCTTGAAGGCACAAAAATTCCTGTTGGTCGAAAATACAGATCTGACACCATCAAATGTCTGAGTGAAAGAAAGGAACATTGAGATAAGAAAAAGCATAGTTCATCCTTCCTGCCATCATTTCTTGTTTTTTAGGCTATTCAATTATCTTTGACGGCAACAATTCAAATTCCTTGAAATGCGTACATTGATCCAGAAAGTAAGCCGTGCCAGCGTAACAGTCGAACATAAAACCACTGCCAGCATCGGACATGGACTATTGGTTTTACTGGGCATTGAAAATGCCGATACCAGCGAGGACATCGAATGGCTTTGCAACAAAATTGTGCAACTGCGCATTTTCGACGATGAAAATGGCGTGATGAACCGGTCAGTACTCGACACTAATGGCGAAATTATCGTAGTGAGTCAGTTTACCCTGCATGCTAAAACAAAAAAGGGCAACCGGCCTTCGTACATTCATGCTGCCAAACCTGATTATGCAGTTCCCATGTATGAGAAATTTTGCGGGCAACTATCCATGGCTTTAGGTCGAAAGGTGCAAACCGGGGTGTTTGGTGCTCACATGGATGTGGAATTGGTAAACGATGGTCCGGTAAGCATTTGGATTGACACAAAAAACAAAGAATAAAATGTTAATTTTGATTCTATGTCCGAATTAACCATTAAACAAGCCCAGCAACAGGTCGATGAATGGATCACCAGCATCGGAGTTCGCTATTTTAGTGAACTCACCAACATGGCCATCCTCACCGAAGAGGTGGGGGAACTGGCACGCATCATGGCCCGCAAATTCGGTGACCAGTCGTTCAAACAGGGCGAAAATCCCGAAAATCTGGCTGATGAGATGGCCGATGTGCTGTGGGTTTTAATTTGTCTGGCCAACCAAACGGGAGTAGACCTTGAAGATGCGTTAAGGAAAAATGTTGAAAAGAAAACCCGGCGCGATCAAAACCGTCATCAAAATAATCCGAAGCTGAAATAATTGCTTTTTGATATTTTGTACTTTTACTGAATTATAAATCGCCAAATCCCCTGTATCATGGAACCAGATGTAATTTTTAACAAGATTTTTGAGATGAGGGGCCAACGGGTAATGCTTGATTTTCATTTGGCTGAACTTTATGGGGTAGAAACCAAGGTTCTTAAACAAGCTGTTAGGAGAAATATTGGACGATTTCCCTCCGACTTTATGTTTGAAATTTCATTGCAGGAATATCGTAAATTAAGGTCACAATTTGTGACCTTAGACTGGAAATCAATAAAGTACGGGCCTTTTGTTTTCACTGAACAGGGTGTTGCGATACTTTCGAGTGTTTTAAAAAGCGATACCGCCATCAATGTAAATATTGAGATCATGCGTGCTTTTGTTTCATTGCGAAAACTGGCTTTAAATTATTCTGAACTGGTTTCGCGCATCGACATTTTGGAGGCCAAATTTGATCATCAGTTTACAGAAGTCTTTCAGGCCTTGCGTTACCTTATTGAGCCTCCTAAAAAGCACGAAAAAGAATAGGTTTTATGAGTGAAGAAGAAAACAATGAATAGTTATGACAACAGAAAAATTTAATATCGACCATGGTCAGCTAGAAAGCGACCTGAACAGCATTCTCACCAATGCACGTACAATTCACAATACCCTTGAAAACAAGCAGCTGGCCTTGTCTCTGATCGATTTAACCACGTTGAATTCAACCGACACCGAAGAGCGGGTAAGGGCATTTACCGAAAAAGTAAATCAGTTTCCTTCCGAATTTCCTGAACTTGAGAACGTGGCGGCCATTTGTGTATATCCCAACATGGTAAAAGCAGTGGAAGAAACCCTGCAACTGCCCGAGGTGAATATTGCCGCTGTATCGGGAGGTTTTCCTTCGTCGATGACCTTCACGAAAGTAAAAGTAGAAGAAACCAAATTGGCCATTAAAGCCGGAGCCGACGAAATTGACATTGTTTTAGCATTGAGCCATTTTTTAGCCGGCGAGTTCAATGAAGCCCATGCCGACATTGCAGCCATCAAAGCAGCCATGGGCGACGTACACCTGAAAGTGATCCTCGAAACCGGAGCGCTGAAAACACCCGAGAACATTTGGAAAGCTTCACTGTTAGCGATCAATGCCGGAGCCGATTTTATTAAAACCTCCACCGGGAAAATGGAACCCGCAGCAACGCCAATGGCAGCCTATGTAATGTGTTTGGCCATTGCTTTTCATTTTGAGGAAACGGGTGAAAGAATCGGCTTCAAACCTGCTGGTGGAATTGTCACTTCAGACGATGCACTGATCTATCTTTCAATTGTAAAAGAAGTGTTGGGTGATGAATGGCTGAACCCACAACTTTTCCGCCTTGGAGCCAGTCGCCTCGCCAATAACCTGTTGTCCGACATTTACAACAAGGAAATTAAATTTTTCTAAAGCGAAAACATGAGCAAAAGAATTCTGCTTACCCGCAATTTTCCTCCACTGGCGGCCGAAATGTTGCGTGATGCGGGTTTTGAAGTGAGTACACAAAGCAGCGATCGGCCTTTAACACAGGAAGAATTGTACAGCCAGGCCAAAACGCACGATGCATTGTTATGCACCTTGTCTGATAAAATCGATGCTGGTTTTATTCGTGCCAATTCACAGCTAAAGGTGATTTCGCAGTTTGCAGTTGGTTACGACAACATTGCACTCGATGTGGCCAGCGAACTGGGCATCCCGGTTGGCTTTACTCCCGATGTGCTGACCGATGCAACGGCTGATGTTGCTTTTGCTTTGATGCTCGCCACCTCACGAAAAATGTTCTTTTTACATAAAGGAATTATCAATGGTAAGTGGACCCATTTCAAACCCAATGCCAATCTGGGTATCGAATTGAAGAACAAAACACTGGGCATTTTTGGCCTGGGACGTATAGGTTTTGAGATGGCCAAACGTTGTCGAGGCGCCTATAACATGAAGGTGGTTTATCACAACCGAAAGCCCAACAGGAAGGCGGAAGAAGAACTCGATGCAACTTATGTTTCTTTTAATGACCTGCTGGAGCAAAGCGACGTACTTTCGGTCCATTGCTCCCTCTCGGAGGCCACGAAAGGTATTTTCAACAAGGAAACATTTGAGAAAATGAAGCCCAATGCCATTTTCATCAATACGGCACGCGGATTGGTTCATAATGAGGGAGATTTGATCGCGGCACTCAAAAGCGGCACGATTTGGGGAGCGGGTCTCGATGTTACCAACCCCGAACCCATGAGCCCCGACAATGAACTGTTGCACATGGAAAATGTATGTGTACTGCCGCATATTGGTTCGGGAACAGTCGAAACCCGCAATGAAATGGCTCGTTTGGCCGCGCAAAACATCATCTCCTTTTTCGAGAATGGCAGCATGCCGCACATTGTTAATCCCGAAGTATTGAAAAGTAATTAAGATGCGCTGTATTGTATTACCAGGTCAGGAACCTGAATTTAATCTTGCTGCCGAGGAATACCTTTTCAGGAATTTCACCGACGATTTGTTGTTGCTGTATGTAAATCTGCCATCGGTTGTGGTGGGGAAGCATCAGAATGCAATGGCCGAAGTCAATCCAAAATTTATTGCTGAAAACAACATTAAGGTGATCAGGCGTTTAAGCGGAGGCGGTGCTGTGTATCATGATCCCGGAAACCTGAATTTTTCTTTTCATCAAACGGTCGATGATCCTGCCAGGGTCTCGTTTAAATCGTTCAATGAGCCCATTGTTGAAGTGTTGAAGCTGTTGGGTGTTCCGGCTGAAATCAGTCCCCGAAACGATATTTTTGTAAATGGATTTAAGGTTTCAGGTCATGCCGAACATGTATTCCGTAAAAGGATTTTAAGCCACGGTACTTTGTTGTACGATGCCAACCGGGAGCACCTGTCGAAGGCACTTAAAAACAACTCGGGAACATTTCATGGAAAAGCCATCCAGTCGGTTCGCAGCAAAGTGGCCAACATTGTCGATTTTATGGAACATCGCTTAAGCCTGAATGATTTTATTCAGCATTTGTTGAATTTCATGTTGTCGGCCCATGCTGATAATGCAGTATATCAACTTTCAAAGAAGGATATAGCAGCGATAGCAGCGCTGGTTTCAGAAAAATACAGCCAGTGGGAATGGAATTTTGGCTATTCACCCAAATATGTTTTTGAAAAAGAAGCAGGAAACAGCAAGGTAAAAGTTCAGGTGGAAAAAGGTCATATTGTTGATTTGGAGTTGAGCAACGATGGATTAAGTACCAAAAAGCAAAATGAACTTGTTCAAAGCCTGCTTGCCTGCCCGCATGAATACCAGGCAATCAGCGAACGGCTTACAGCGCTTTTGCCCAACACCCCAATGGTGGAACAATTGATGGAAGTATTTTTCTAGTTGTCGATGGTTGAGAAAGTGCTGAGCTGACGGTGAACGATCCCATCGGCCGAGGTGATTTCAACCTGAATTACAAATTCTGTTTTTAACTCGCTGATCCGAATATTTCGTGAAATGATACCATCGGGTGGAGTGGGGATTCCTGTTTCCCAATGAAGGGTGGTGTGGTAACGGAAAATGTCGGGTGCAATGTCCGACTGTTGAAAGCTCAAATTAAGGTGTTCTGTTTCTTCTGCTTGTCGCTGTTTTTCAGAATTCATACTTCCACCGGTTTTGATCTCGATGATTCCGATGGAATTAAGTCCGGTGTAGCGTTGAATGTCGCTAGGGTTGGTGCTGATGTTAACCGAAACGACATCGAAAGGATTGACTTGTTCGAGGGCCGAAATACTGGTCCCCATTTTTTGCCCGTCGATTACAATGAGTGCTCCCTGCTGATTATTGATCGAATTGGTGCTTCCGTAAAAAACAATCTGATTACTGACGATGGAGAAGGGTTTCAGCATTTTGATTACATCGAGCAGGCTGGCGCCCGAACTCAGCATTTTTTGTGCATTCGAGGGAGATGCAGGTCGTTTGTCCCTGTTTTCGCTGCCAACTTTTTTCAGCAGTTCCTGATTCTGTTCGAAATATGCAGGACTGGTGGTGTTGTGATAGCAGTTGCTATGACCGAATGATTGGATGAGCATGATTTCATCGAGGGTTTCATCAAAACTTCGGTCAAGTTGAACCAGGTAGTTTTTCTTCCCATTTTCACTCACGGCTTTGATATTCATTTCTTTGGCTTTTCCTATGTTTGAGAAGGAGAAGCGCCCGTTTTCATCGCTCCTGGCCGAAGCAAGTGAAGGATGGTTGGGATGATCGACCATGATGGTTGCGTTGGGAATCCGGCATCCGTTTTTGTCGATTACCGTTCCGCTGAGCTGTCCGCCTTCTTTGCTTTTCCCGTAATCGACGCCATTGAGCAGATCCTGAAAATTATGGTATTTGTAGCGGTTGGCAATCAGTTCGATGTTGGTAAGAAAAATATCGAGTACTGTTTTGGGCGGAGTGTTTTGCAGTGGATAGGCAAGAAAATGAGCCTGTGGCTGAACCTCATTGTTGCAAAGGTTTTGTTGGTCAACTACTTTCAAATCGACGGTACCCGGACCAAAATGTTGCATGAAGTTGCTCAGATCAAGCTGGATGTTGGCTTCACCATTGTTTTGACTAAGGTGAAGCTGCGTGGCGATCGAGATATCAATGTCACGGTAGGGAATATTGTAAATGAGCCGTTGCGATAACACCTTAAGTTGCTTGTTGAGCACCACAAATTGTATGATGCCTGTTGGAAGATCTTTTGTAGCAATGGAAAACAAGTTGCGGTTTTTTGCATCAAAACTGAAATGATTAACAATTGTTCCCTTTGAAATTGCCAGCACAGTCAGGTGCTCACCAAGCATTTTCCCGCCGTTACTAATGGCGACACGCAGGGTAGCGTCTTCGGTTTTTACAAGGCTGAATGCACTCCCGTCGATTACCGCTCCGGGCAAGTCAAACGACTGTCCTTTCCCATAGTCCGATTGAACGATAAACTGATATTTTTGATCGGGCATGGGCATCAGGTTAATCATGCCAACTCCGTTGCTCAGCATCTTTCCAAGCCCCACTTCGTTGTGCATGGCATCGACAATTTTACCATGCACATCGATCGTTTTACCAAAGGGGTCGGTGGCTCTGTAGGTAATGCGCTGAATGGTGTTCGACAGCAGGGTTTCTCCTTCGGGGAAGAACTCGATGCTAAGCCGATCTTTACTGGTCCGAACAGGTACTTTTTTACTTGCAGTACTGTTTTTACCTGTTGTTGCAATTTGAAAAAACAAACCATTTTCTATGTTCGAAGGCAGTTTGAACCTGAATTCAGTAGTTTGACCAACTACGATGTTTTCTTTTATACTGTATAATTCATGCTGGTAGTCGAACAGGGTAAAGCTGATTTTTTCTTTTTTCGCATGCTGGGAAATGGGGCTCAGTTTTACCTGCATTTTTACCTCATCTCCTGTTTTGTAATGCTTTTTATCAAGTTGGGCACTCAGCAGGTAATCATTCTTTTTTAGAGCATTGATTAATACAGGTTGAATGGCTGCCAGCGATGCTTCGTTGATTACTAGAGTGCGGGGAGGATAGGCTATCAAATAAGCATTGCCCTCGGGGGCCCAACCGGGAATGGTGAGAAAAGCTCCTGCTTTGCCTTCCTGTAAAAGGTATTTAGCATCTACAATTACTTCGCCACTTTCCTGTTTCAACATAAGCACAATGCTTTCATTACCGGTCGGCTGCTCTAATAAACTGTTAAATGCGGTGATATCGAACCAGATTTTTTCTCCCGGAGCATAGATGTCCTTATCGGTTTTGATCACCGTTTTACTGAGCGGAAAAGCGCTTTGGTAGTGTTCGAGTTTTTCACCGACCGCTTTTACCATCTGATCCTGAGCTGTTAGGCTAGTCAGTAGTATGGTAAAAAGAAGGAGTAGGGGTGTTTTCCTGGTATTCATATCGCACTTTATTTTTTGTAGGTAATAATGAGATTGTTGTCATCGAAAAGCCGAAGGGCTTTCACCAGTTCTTCTTCCGGTTCTATGATGTTGTAATCTTCCCAGAATGAAGGATCATAACTTACAATCTTATCGGTAAAAACTTCGTTCGACTTAAATATCTCCCTGTTGCTGAATTTCTGTAAATCACCTTTTTCGATGTTGGTGGTAAGCATTTCGGAAATACTGTGAAATCTGGTTTTTTCTCTTTTTCCCCGGTCGTTAATTTTTATCTTGAATGAACTTCGGGCGGATAACAGGTACCATTTTTCGTCGATTAATTTATACTGAATGGTATAGGTGAGCTCGGTGGGAATGGCTCGTGTGTTTTTGGGTTCCTTATGAATAAGCGTATTTCGGGCATCTTTGAGTCCCTGCCGGGTGTAGCCAAATTCAATCATGGCAACGGCCCAGGTGTCCATGTCGATGTAAAGTTCACCTTCAAAAAGTATGTCTCTCAGATTGAAAACCGGTTTAAAGCTCACAACTGCAGTTTGTCGGTCGCCAATGAAGGTCATGCGCTCGAAATGGAAATCATAAAGGTGCCGGAGTTCGGCATTTAAAAAACTTTCGTTGTTTTTAACCACATCCAGCTGTGTTATGTAATACGGGCCACCCAGCAGTTTAAAGCGAATATCACTGTAAGGGCGCACTTCGGCACCTTTGCGGCCCTTAATGAATTTTACATGATCGTTTCGTAGTTCATTGTGGTAGGGAGCTTTCATCACCTGCAATACGGCTTCGGAGATGTCGGTGTAGGCATCGTTCTCGATGGTCAGTTCGCGATAGAAAGTGGTGAAAAGGGTGTAGTCGGTTTCGTAGTTTTTAACATAATTGTCGTCAAATTTTCCAAGCAGGAAATCAGCTTTGTAATTAACTACATCGACTGTTTTCAGCGCATAGGTTTTTTCATTCAGAACAACGGTTAATTCCTGTTGCCTGGTTGTGTCGGGTGCAAGGTAAGCGGTTTCGTAACCCAGCGCCGAAAAGGCCAGGGTGTCGGTCCACAGGTGTTCGGGTAGTTTGATTGAAAATTTGCCGTTTTGATTCGACATGGTACCCAGGGCTTTCCCTTTGATAGTGATATTACAGTAGGGTATGGGCTGTTGATCGGGGGAACTGATAATTGTTCCCCTGATTGTTTTCCGGTCGGGAGGTAATGTGTTTTCATGCCTTAGCGGAAACAGAACAATTTGATTGTCGAAAGCTTTATAGGTGACTTTTTCTCTGTCGATGAGCTGGTCAAGGATCCTGTATAGTGGTTGTTGTATAAACGAAGCCTTCACTTTTTCTGTTGCTTCAAGCAGTTCAGGATTGTAAGAAAAATGGAGCGCATATCGCCGGGCCAGCGAATCGAGTAACTCAGATTTCGTAATGGAATCGCTTTGAAAAGTGATTTCAACCTTGAGTCCCGGATTTCCGGATTGTGCCTTTAATAAAACAGTAGAAAGGCAAAACAGAACCAGCAGATATGTCGCTTTTTTTCTCACTATGCTGAATTAAGCAAGTTTTTTCCTTTTATCTTAAAATACTTCACTCAAATGAAAGGTAGAAGTAATCTTTTCTCCGTTACGCAAAACAGTCATTTTTATTTTTTTATCTTCTTTTTGGCGGAGCATGAGGTTCAGGTCATTCAGGGTCATTTCTTTGTGATTTTGATAGTTGACACTGAGAATCTGGTCGTTGACCCTGAAGCCGGCTTCCCATGCAGGCGAGCCTTCTATCACATTGTCGATGGTGTACACAGGGACTCCCGGTACCGGATTGATTACTTCGAGACCACTCATATTGTAATAAAACTTTTCTCTCACATCGGAGTTGGGCCGCAAAATGAGTCGTTTGTTGTAGTAGTCGAAAGTGGTTTCAAAGCGGCGCAAAACTTCGCCTCCAATAGAACCGTTCCGGTGCTCACCGGTAATAATTTGATTAATGAGATCGGACTGGGGATAGGAAACAATGGGATTACTCAATGCTTGTCCGCCAAGCCACAAGGCACTTAAGCGGGCTTTATAGCCAAAAAGATCGCCTCCCAAACCAGCTCCCAGAAATGCGTAGATGTTGTTCTCGGGTACCTGCAGGGCACTGTCGCTGGCCGATGAAAGCCATAGCGCATCACTGGCTCCTGTGTCGATCAGCAATTGTACCGGGACCACATCGCCGTTGTCCTGAATTACTTCGGAATGAACGATTGGCTTGTTGCGTACAAACGTGATGGGTAAAACAAGATCGTTTTTTCGGGGCCGGTATTTAAAAAACTGTGGTTTGTACAAGCGGATTTTTTCCGCTTTGTAATCAACTTTAATAATGTAGTGTTTGAATAAATTGAAACCAATCAAACCATGAACCGGCATGCCCAGTATTTGCGAAATCTGAAAGTTCTCATCCAGAATTACGTTGATTTTTTGATGACTGGCAGATAAGCCGGGAAGGGTAATCGTGTTGTCGCCCGACTGGTAGGCCTGGGTGGTCATTTCGCCGCCCAAACCACGCAGTTCAATCGATTTCAAATAGTTCAGATTCAGTTCTTCAACCAGTGTGAGTTCTGTAATAATTGGTTCTCTTACACCCGTGTCGAGAATGAAATTCATGGTGTCGGAACCGTTAATGCTCACGGGAATAATGATCAGGTTGCTGATTTGTTTGAAATCGATTGTGAGCGATTTTTTGTTGGTGTTTTCGAAAAGAAAACCTGTTGAAGGCTGATTGTATAACTTGTCAAAATTGATGTGTTCCGACATGGGGACATAGTCGCGTACAACCAGCAGATTATCTTCAATTTCAAAAATCAGAAAGTAGTCTTTCATGAGCATGTTGAGCACTTCCTGTACCGATTTGTTTGAGATGCTGAGGTTAATTCTTTTCCCCTTAATGAGTTTTGAGTTGTAATCGAAATCGAGATTGAACTGATCGCATATTTTTCTGATTACATCCTCAAGGGGTTCATTTTCGGCAAAAATTGAAATGTTTTGATCGAGAATGTTCTGAGGCTGCTGGGCATTTGCCCTGCTTATATTCATCAATACGATGAACGCAATCAATACGAGTTGAGTTAGTGTTTTCATGGCCGTACTTTTTATTTATTACTTAGCTGGTAGTCGTTATTTTCGGTACTTACTTCGAGCTGCAGGGTGAGCGCCAGCACATCGAGAATGTATTCGACATTCTGCTGATTAAAACTGGCGGTGATGGGCTGGTTCTGATTCACTCCATCTTCGAGCCGTATATTTACTCCATAAACTTTTTCGATGGTTCGAATGGCTTCGTTGAGCGGGGTATAGTTAAACCGAAGCTGGTGATTGGTCCAGGCAAGGCTGTTGTCATAGTCGCTGGTGTGATGCTTGCTCAGCTGACCATCAGCAACACGAAGAAGACCCTGCTCCCCGGCAGCGAGCAGCAGTGGGGGTACAGTATTGTTTTTTCTGCTTTTTAGTTCAACCTTACCGGTTTTAACCGTTACCGCCGTTAGTTGCTGTTCATCATAGGCATTCACGTTAAACGAAGTTCCAAGTACCCTGATTTGCGCATTGACAGTTTCAATTACAAAGGGTTTGTCTTTATCGGGAGTAACTTCGAAAAATGCTTCGCCACGCAGCTGTATTTTACGTTCTTTTTTACCAAATTTTTTGGGATAGCTGATTGAGGAACCCTGGTTAAGCCGGATGCTGCTACCGTCGTTGAGTTCAATCAGTGGCCTGCTGAAATCGTTGGTAGCAGTCTGAATGCTCATCATTTCAGACTTGCCCGTCATATAGTTGATAAAAAAGGCAGCTGCCAGCAACACCACTGCAATGGCTGCAACTTTAAAATATTTGTGGTAAAGATTTCTGGTGTTGGTTTTAAGCTGACTGTTGACCTTCCTCCATGCTTTATCTGCATCGTATTTTTGGTATTCAAAATATCGGTCGGCTTTTCTTAGCGCCCGCTCCGTTTCTGAATAGATCCGGTTCAGTTCCGAATCTTCCTGTTTTTCTTTCAGGAATTTTTCTTCCTCTTTACCGACAGGTTCTCCGCTAAGGATACTTGCCAATAGCTTCCATTGTTTCCGCTTCATTTTCCTGATACTAATTGTTTGTTTCTGTATTTAAGACAGCCTGAAGGCAAAATACCCTTATTGGGTTTTGAGAAAATTGTATTTTCAAGCAGAATTCAGAAGTTATTTTTCGATAAGAAAATTGAAAAACTGATTAACAGGGTGTGATAGTCTTTCAGTTCGCTGCGCAGGTGTTTGAGCGCATGGCCCATTTGTACCTCCACTGTTTTTACAGAAAGGTTCAGTTGGTTCGCAATTTCGCGGTATTTTAGTCCGTGCTGGCGGCTCAGAATGAATATTTCTCGTCGTTTGGGAGGCAATGATTCAATGGCTTTCTCAATTTTCTGCATGAGATCAATCTCCGGAAAATCATTGAATTCATCCTCGTTTTGAACATGCAGCAATTCGTCCCGGTAATTGCGTTTCACCTTTTGGTGCTGCAGGAAGTTCAGGCAGCGATTGCGTACCGAGCTAAACAGGTAGGAAGGCAAAGAACCGGTAATGTTGATGGTTTTTCGGTTTTCCCACAATTTTAAAAAGAAGGACTGAACAAGTTCTTCGCACTCGTCGGGATCGTCGATGTAACGCCGGGCAAAAACACACAAAGGAGCATAGTAGCTTTTAAAAAGCAATTCAAAGCTTTTTCGCTTTCCTTTTTTTATGTCATGAAACAATTGATTTTCGTTGTTCATTCCGCGGTGCTCCTTTGCGTTCGTTTGCATTGCGACGGACAATGTTTTGCTGCAAATTACAAATTTTAGGCCGATATTGTTAAGACAGCCCGGGATGTCTTTACCACTATCTGGTTTTGGAGTTTTATTGGGAAGACAAAGGAAAAATTGGTTTTCACTATTGGCAGAAAGGGAATTCCTTAAAAACATCCCAGTTTTTCCCGTTGTGTTTCAGGAGGTAAAGACTTTGGACCTCAAATGTTGCATCGAAAGTATGATCTTTGAATTCATTCCAGGCCTTGTGAAACATGCTTGCACTCAAATCGCGGTGTGCCAGGGTCATGTGCGGATTGAGTTGCTGACTCACTTCATTTACTTCAAAATTTAGTTGTTTTATCAGTAGGTCTTTTAAGCCGGCGTGCAGGTTCAAAACCGGATCGGGATTATTCACTGCAATGTAAATAACTCTTGGTGAAAAACTGCCATAGCCTTTTAGTTCAACTCTAAATGGTTTTTGCTGCGAGGCAAAAGCAGCAAGTTGCTCTGTCATTTTCTGCTCCAGTTTCACCACTTGTCTAAAGGGCTTTTGAAGGGTGATGTGCGCAGGAGTTTTCAGGGCATGCTGAGCCCCATAGGAGGTTTTAAATGCTTCCTTCAGTTCGTTAACTTTTACTTTTAAGGCCTCGTCGGGCATGATGGCAATAAAATAGAATCCCTGGTCCACAAGCGCATTGTTTAGTGAATTCTTAAATTCCTTTTAATATACATCCTTAAGCAACGAAATCAAAAATTGTACTTTCCGAAACTACTTATTTTCATAAATTTTCCGGCCTCCAAGCCAGGTTTCCTTTACCACTATATCCTTAATGTCAAGCGGGTTGCTTGTCAGCAAATTTTCATTCAGAATTACAAAATCGGCCAGTTTGCCCGGCGCTAAAGATCCTTTATTTTTTTCTTCAAAAGCAGCATAAGCCGCATTGCAGGTGTAGGCATCCAGTGCCTCTTTCACTGTGATTTTCTGTTGTGGAATCCAACCCCCGGGATGCAGTCCATCGAGGGTGCGGCGTGTCACCGCTGCATCGATGCCCTTGAGTGGCGATGGCGGAGCTACGGGCCAGTCGCTGCCTGCTGCAAGCAGGGCACCGGCATTGGTGAGCGAACGGTAGGCATGGGTGCCCGAAAGCCGCTCGTTGCCAATGAGTTGCTCTGCCCAGCGCCCGTCGTCAATGAGCTGGTAAGGCTGTACACTGGCAATGACCTGGTAGTGGGCAAATCGGTCAAGGTCTTCAGGAGCCACGTGCTGTGCATGTTCGATCCGAAAACGACGGTCGCGCTTAGGATGCTGTTCTTCGATTGCCTGATAAGCATCGAGCACCTGAGCCACGGCTTCGTCTCCAATGGCATGAATCTGTACCTGACGGCCCGCAAGGTCGGCCTGCTTTACCATGTTGTATAGTTCTTCTTCTGTCGAAACCAGTATTCCCCGGTCATCGGGCTGATCGGCATAAGGCTGTTTGAAGGCAGCTGTGTGCGAGCCCAGCGACCCGTCGGCAAACCATTTCAGTGCTCCGGTTTTCAGCCAGTGATCTTCTTTGAAATCAGAAAAATGCGCAGCTTCATTTGGCAGGTCTTTGAGAGAGCTGCTGTGACTGATGCGGGTAAGCAATTTTTTTTCGTCGCGGGCACGTAACAGTGCATCGAAGTATTCCGGCCTGTCCGACGATTCCCACATGTGATGAACCGAAGTGACTCCCTGTGCCGCCAGGTAATTCATGGCTGCATTGATGGCCTGGTCGATTTGTTCTTTCGAATAAGGTGGAATATGCCGGCTGATCAGTGCCATGGCATTGTCTTTAAAGATGCCGCTAAGTTCACCTTGTTCGTTTTTTACGATGGCACCTCCGGCAGGTAAAGTGACCGGGGCAGCTATTCCTGCCTTTTGCATGGCCAGTGTGTTGGCCAAGGCCATGTGCCCGTCGAGCCGACTGATAAAAACAGGGTGGTCGGGTGTTACCTTGTCGATCCACGATTTGTCGGGCAGGGTACCCCCCCAGTTGTGATGGTCCCATTCGCCACCGGTAATCCAGGTGCCTTTGGGTGTTTGCTTGGCAAAGGCTGCTATTCGATGGATGAATTCATCAGGAGTTTGAGCAGAGCGCAACTGAACCGAAGTTAGATTGAAACCTCCCATAAAAAAGTGCAGGTGGGCATCGATGAACCCAGGGCAAATGAATTGCTTTCCTGCATCGATAATTTGGGTTTGTCTGTTTGCCAGCTTTTCAACAGAACTTCGTGTTCCCAGCAGGAGTATGCTTTCACCGGCAATGGCCATGGCTTCGGCATGTGGCTGAAGCGGATTGCCTGTATAGATCGCTGCATTTACGATGATGGTGTCGGCCTTCGGTGCCAGGCCCTGTATGTTGTTTGTCATTTGTATTCGATAATTATAAAGAATACAAAGAAAAGATAAAATCCTGTTGATACCACGCTTTGCTCCCTTATTTGAAACGCTGATCAGAACGGGCTGCCCGAACCTGTTCAGGGGTTTTGTTTTCCAGCCATCCGCTTGTCGAATGTTCGGGAACATCAAACTGGCGGGCAAAGGGCTTGATGTCGAGCAAAGGGGTATGAATCGTAATAGTTGTTAAGGTTTGGTTTGGTGGTTAAGGTTTATGCAGGCTGCACTTTCTTTTGTTTCTCATTTGCTTTGGCGATCGGTATGCTGCTGATGGCAAAAGAGAGTTTTTGACTTTCCTGCGTCTTTAAGCCAATCAGCTGGTGGAGTTCTTTTTCATTGAAGCCCGCCAACTTCCGCTGATCAATAATCAGCAGCGGACGCCGGATCCATCGGGGTTTTCTGAGTAAAATATCCAGTGCTTTTGCTTCATTTAATGTTTCAAAATCGACTTTGCCTGTTGCACATAGTTTGTTAAAATTATGAAACCACGCGTTTAACGGCAAATCCTTTAAAAAACTGTAAAGCTCCTCCCTGTTCCAGGGATAACGGGTAATTTTGATTGCACTAACAGTGTGTCCCGCTTCAATGAGTTGTTGTTTTTGCTTGATGTTGTCGATGCAGCCTGTCTCTTCAAAAAAAGTGATCTGTGCCATAACATCTTCATTTTAAAATAAATAAGGCTTGTGCCCTGTAAAGGTAACAAGTCATCGGGCTTTTCGGTTCTTAAAAATTTAAGTTGGAGCTCCGTTTAAATTGGATCGCTAAAAATTATTTTGCCGCAAGTTGTTTTATTCAGCCTCTTTCAGTCGCTTAAGATGGCAAAACAACAGTTCACCCGTTTTTTCATTTCTTAGGTGCAAACCGTTGCCGAGGCATTTGTCGTAGTCGGCGCATTGGGCACATTCACCGGTTTTTGTCCAGCTGCGATCGCGGTATTTTTGATAGCGATTGCGCCAAACATCGGCAAAATTGTCCTTATAAATATTTCCCTGAATGAAATTTTCTCTCAGATTGGGGCAGGCCGATATGGATCCATCGGCCAAAACCGAGGCGACGTTGATTCCGGCCCGACAGAAAAAGAAATGGTCGCGTACTTCGTATTCGTAGTTTCCCAGATAGCCTTCACAGCCGTAACTGATGTGAATGCGCTCATCCTTTCTTTCTTCCCTGATGAAGTCGAAAAGCTGTTTGAATTTTTTAGCTTCGAGTTGTAGTAGCGGATCGTTGGCTGCGCGTCCTACCGGGAAAATGGTGAAAAGACGCCAGCGCTTTACACCCAGCGAAATCAGCATCTCCTTCATCGTAAGCAGTTCATCGATGTTGTGGCCATTGGCACAGGTAACCACATCGAATGCAAGCTGAGTATATTGGCTTAGCAATGAAATGGCTTCGAGGGCCTTTGCATAGCTTTGAGGATGTTGTCTTAACCAGGTGTGGGCAGCTTCAAGTCCGTCGAGGCTGATGGTAATTGCTCCCAGGCCGGCACCGAGTAATTGTTCGAGCCGGGCTTTGTTGAGCAGCATGCCATTGCTTACCAGTCCCCATGCATAGCCCTTTGCATTACAGGTAGTGCCTATTTCAGTCAGATCGCGCCGCAATAAAGCTTCACCGCCGGTAAGAATCACCATGGGCAGCTTATTGGGCGAAATTGCTTTTACTTCGTCGAGCACACGATAAAAATCGGAAGCAGGCATGTCGTTTATCCGGCTGTCTTTTGTGCAATCGCTTCCGCAATGGCGGCAATTCAGGTTACAACGGAGCGTGCATTCCCAAAAAAGTTGCCGAAGCTCGTGCAATTGCATTTCATTGTCACGTCGTTTCCGGTACAAAGCCCATGCTATCTTCTTTTTCAATGGCAGCTTTTCTACCTTCATTCTTGTTCTTTCAGCTGAATGTTGAATTCCTGCTCCGTTTCACCATCGTACCAGCCCTTGTCTCCGTTGACAAAATCGGGATCGGTGAAGGCAACTGTGGTATCAAGGGGAGCAAAGTTGCCATTTGCGTCACCATCGGTGTCGGTAAAACTCAATTCGAAAGTAAGGTCGCCCGGAAAATCTTCATGAACAAGCTGGTAGCTTCCGTTGGCATCGGTAGTCGTGGTATCCTGTTCGCTTGCAACCTGAATGTGCTCTATCGCTCCGCCCGATTTTGCGGCAGTTACTTTTCCTTTTACAATGTATTTGGCATGCGGTGTACCGTATTCAACCGGAGCGTCAATATCGCAGGCAGTTGTAAAACCCATCAGTGACAGGAGCGCAGCAATGATGACATTGACTGATTTCAGGAAGTGCTTTTTTAATGGCATTGGGTTGTATGTTTTGGTTTTATGCATTCAGGACTTAGGTTGCAAAGAAAAGGTTGCGTTAGTTATGAATAAATCAGATTTTTTGCATCTTCATGGCCCGATCGAATTGTTTGGCTTTTCCCTTGCAAACCTTGTTCAGCAGTTGCCAGAATTGAGGACCATGATTCATCTCAACGGTATGACATAATTCGTGAAGGATGATGTAGTCGATCAGCTCATCGGGCAGTCGCATCAGGTGAAGGTTCAGGTTGATGTTGCCCTGTGAGGAACAGCTTCCCCATTTGCTTTTCAGGTTCTTTATAAAAACTTTTTCGTAGCTGAAGCCATGCTCGTCGGCCAGCTGCCTTACTCTTTGCGGCAGAAACATTTTTGCTTCGATGCGGCATGCTTCGGTAAGCACCCTGAAAATGAAATGTTGTACTTTCTCCGATTCAACCGGCTCGTTAAGAGGAACAGTAATTACCAGCAGACTTTGCCTTCGTACCGCACGCAGGCTTCCCTGTTCTATCTGCTTGATTTGAATTTCGAATTGTTTGAGTTCAATGACTTGTCCAATGGTGCAAAGTGGCTTTTTTTCCGCTATTTTATTCTGTTGTTGTTTTATCCAGCTGGTATTTGCTTCAATAAAGGCAATTACTTCCTTTGCCGAAGCGTACCAGGGATGGTTTACACTTACGCTTCCATCGGGCTTTACCCGCATACTGATGCGCTTCGATGCCTTGCGCCGGGTAATGCTTATTTTTCCTACTCCTTCGAGCTGATAAAATGCTGTACTCACAAGCTTATTAATTTGAGCAAATCATTGTCAGCTATTGAATAACTGCTGAATTTCCCGTAATTGAACTTCCATTTTCTGAATTAGTTCAGGTCGCTTCATTTGTTCTGCGAGTTTCATGGCTTCCTGAACGATGCTGATTTCCCTGTTGATTTCTCTTTGATAGCTGTCGATATAAAAACTTCCAAGTGAGAGATAAAAAGTGATTTTTTCAAATGCTTCGTTGCTGATTATTTCAAGCAAATGATCTGCTTTTTGAGTGGCACCTGCTCCGTAACTAACATTTGCCAGCGCCAGATCGTAGTAAGTGCTGGCATAACGACCTGTGGGCAGTAGCTGATACAGCCGATCGATCACCTGAAGCGCTTTGACACTGTCGCCCTGGCTGGCTAGTGAGTGCGCCAACTGGTAGAAATTATTCTTCATCTGAACAATCTGCACGGTTTGGCGCAGGTTCTCATCAATGAAGATCGATTCGTCGCCAATGTTGCCCCATGAAAATTGATTCATGAGTCGTTCATAAAGCAAATCACTTTCAATAAGTGCTTTTTCTGTTTCATTTTTAAGCGGAAGCAAACGATAGGCAAAGCCTTCATGACGCAGGTATTGCTCCAGCTTCAAATTCGATGTTTGTATTACGCTCAGATCGAAATATATTGGGCGTTTCCATTCATTATTCGCCAGCATATCGAGGATGATCAGGTCGCTTTTTGACAGGTAGTTTCCTTTGAGCCCGATGATTATTGAATCGGCAATTTCGGCTTCCTGTTCTTGCAACATGGTGCCGCTGCTTAGTACCTGCTCCTTATCGACCGTAATTTTTAGCTGGCGTGTTGGTACATAGTTATAGCGCTTACCTCCCTGGGTTTGCAGCATGGCTCTTGGATTATCGCTTGTAGCAATATTTACAATGGTTGAGAGCTCAACCGGTCGCTGAAGATCTTCACGGACGAAGATGGTATTGCGCTGATCGTGTTCATATTTCTCGCGGGCAATATTGATGGGCAATGGATCCGACTCATAAACCTTCAACTTCATCTGATCGATGTACCAGTCGCCATTTAGCAGGGTTACATTACAGATCCTGACATCGGGGCGGGTGCCTTCAACATCCTGTGCGTACCACAGTGGAAAGGTATCGTTGTCGCCGTAAGTAAACAGAATGGCGTTGGGAGCACAACTGTTTAGATAATTTTTCCCAAGGTCGCGAACAATGTAGCGGCCCGAACGGTCGTGATCATTGTAGTTCTGACTAATTAATAACAGTGGAATAAGTGTACTAACAGCGCTTGCCCCCAGCGCTGCCTTGCTCCTGAGTATTTTTTGGAGTGCTGCAGTAAGTGCCAGCACTCCGAGACCAATCCATATTGAATAGGCATAAAACGACCCCACATAGGCATAATCGCGTTCGCGGGGCTGATAGGGAGGCTGGTTCAGATAGCCCACGATGGCAATACCGGTCATAATAAACAACAGCAGAATGACATAAAAATCCTTTTTGCTTTTTCGGTAATGAAACAGCAAACCGGCCAGGCCCAGTAAAAATGGAAGCATGTAATAACGGTTGCTGGTTTCAGGATTACTGAGCGAGGCGGGCTGGTCACCCTTGTGTCCGAGACGTGCTTTGTCGATGGGCCCAATTCCTGTGAGCCAGTTTCCGTTTAGCACATCGCCATGTCCCTGATTGTCGTTTTGCCTTCCCGAAAAATTCCACATAAAATACCGGATGTACATGTGATTGAGCTGGTAAGAAATGAAATAGCGAATGTTCTCACCAAAGGTGGGTATGTATTCTGTTTTACCATTTAAGGGTACTGGCTTCCCTTTTATTTCTCCCCACATTTTGTATCCCTGACGGTGGTTGGCCTGCGTACTGTACATGCGCGGGAAGATGGTTTTAAAGCGTGTGTCATAATGATATTCGGGGCTTCCTTCTACTTTAACATATCGTTCTCCATCGGGATAATACAACGGTTTTCCATCGCTCACCTTAGTAACCGGGGCATTGTAGTAATAACCGGTGAATAAGGGGGTTGATCCGTATTGCGACCGGTTGAGGTACTTCATCAGCATGTAGGCATTTTCGGGATTGTTCTCGTCCATGGGCGGATTGGCATTCGAACGGATGATGATCATGGCATACGAGCCAAAGCCGATATAAATCATCAGCATTGAAAGGGCAATCAGATTCAGTACCGCTTTTTGTTTCTTGTGTGAATAAATGACCAGGGTTCCCAGCAAAATGGTAAGCAGAAGCACAAAGAAGAGCAGTCCCGAATTAAAGGGCAAATGTAAGGTGTTGACAAACAGGAGTTCGAACTGTTGTGCTACATTGGGCGTTCCCTGCACGAGTCCGTACATTATAAACAGAATGAGGAAGAAAGAAACTGCGAGGGTAAGCACAATCCCCTGGGTTGTTGATTTGTATTTTCGGAAATACCAGATCAGTGCAATGGCCGGAATGGCCAGCAGGTTAAGCAGGTGTACACCAATTGAGAGCCCTACCAGATAGGCAATGAAAACAATCCAGCGGTTGGCACGGGGTTCATCGGCAACATTTTCCCATTTTAGGATGGCCCAGAATACAATGGCTGTAAACAACGACGAAAATGCATAAACTTCGGCTTCGACGGCCGAAAACCAGAAACTGTCGGTAAAGGCAAAAGCCAGCGAGCCTATGAGGCCGGCAACAGTATTCAGCCATTCACGTTTTTCAGCAAGCTGGATGCGTCGTGCCAGATGTACAATGGTCCAGTATAGAAACATTATGGTGGCAGCACTGGCAAGGGCAGAAAAGGCATTCATCATGTAAGCCACTTTGTCGGGCGACGGGGCTAGCAGGGAGAAAACGCGCTGTACCAGTTGGAAAAAGGGAGCACCCGGGGGATGTCCTACCTGCAACTTGTATGAAGAGGCAATAAATTCACCACAGTCCCAGAAACTAACGCTTGGTTCAAGGGTTAACAGGTAAACTACAAAAGATAGCAGAAAAACACTCCAGCCTGCAAGCAGGTTAATTGTTCTGGCTTTTTGGGATAGTTGCTTTGTACTCGGCATCGATGTTCAGCTTTCACGGGCAATGGTAAGCATTTAACCCGTTTCGTTTATAAATTAATACGAAACAAATATAAACGAATTGTACGACTAAACCTGCACAAAAAGGTGGCCTTTAATTGGGTCGGCCTTTGTTGTTGCCCATTCTGAAAAGAATTTCTTTTTCTCTTTTTGTCAGGCTGTCGTAGCCTGAGCGGGCGATTTTATCGAGAATGTGATTGATGTTTTCTTTTTCGCTGTTTTTATTTTTGTTGTATTCCCAGTCGGTCATTTTTTGTGTAGCATTCCGACGATAGCTCACCTTCAATTTGCTTTTTCTTTTAAAAAGCTGATCAATATTGTAGAAGAAGCGGTTGAAGCCAATAGTGAAATCATTCCCTTTTTTCAGTTGCATAATGTAGAGATATCCCCACAAGGCACCTCCCAGGTGGGCGATGTTTCCACCCGCATTGTTGCCTGTAATTCCCAGAAAATATATTAATACTGAAGCGGCAGCAATCCAGATAATTTTAACAGGACCAGTAAGCAAACTGACAGGGAAGAGGTGCAGCGATAAGTTGGGCGCATACACGGCGCTGCCAACTACGATGGCAATGATCGATGCAGAGGCTCCGAGTAGTATGCCCGAACTGGCAATGCTCTCAAAGGCAGGGAAAACATTGTAGGCGGCAATGTATAGTACGCCACCGGCAAAACCGCCTGCTAGGTAAGTTCCAAGCAGTTGCTTTTCGTCGAAATAGCGCAGAAAGATCTTTCCAAACCAGTATAACCAAAGCAGGTTGAAGATAATGTGGATGAAATCGTAATGCAGGAACATGTAGCTGATCAGTGTCCATGGGCGTGTAAGCAGAACACTCAGGTCGGATGGCAAAGCAAGCCATTGGATGATTTGTGCTTCTACATTGAAAAGTGCCAGCACCACCATGATCATCCGTACCAGTAAAAATACAGCGAGATTGATGTAGATCAGCCTGGTAATAATGGATCCGTGTTTAAAGGTTTGTTTGATTTCGCCCCAAATATCCATTGTTAATAAAAGTTTGTACGGTTACTGTTCCAGTATTTAATCAGCATAAAGCCAAAAATCATTCCTCCCAGGTGGGCAAAGTGGGCCACATTGCTTCCCGGCATCGATAAGCCAAGAATCAACTCAAGCGCACCGTAGCCAATTACAAAATATTTGGCTTTGATGGGGATGGGTGGGAATAACAACATCAGCTGGGTATTGGGAAATAACATACCAAAGCCGAGCAATACACCAAATACAGCCCCCGAAGCACCTACAGTAGGAATGTTCATGCGGGCATTCACCAGTTTGCTCATGAAACTGATTGCTTCGTTTTCGTGCGAAAGCGAAGCAGGCTGATCATGCCATTGGGCAGCAAACTCCATAACTGAGGCTTTACTGAAACCCATGCTTTGAATAATACTTTGGTATTTGTTTATGAAGGTTGAAAATAACTCGGGTGTGGGTGTATTGCTAAATGCGGTAACTGCTTTAGCCATCGGTGCAATTTCGAGATAATTAACAAACGAGTGAAGTGCAGCAGCTCCAAGTCCGGTTACAAAATAAAAGATGAGAAAACGTTTGGGCCCCCATACACTTTCAAGAACACGGCCAAACATGTAAAGTGCAAACATGTTGAAAAAGAGGTGTCCTATCCCGCCATGCATGAACATATGGGTCACAAATTGAAATGGCCTGAAATATTCCGAAGCCGGATAGTAAAGCCCTAAGATCCTGGTAAGATCAATGCCCCTGGTCTGCAATAGGTAAGTGGCAAAATAAACGAGGGCATTGATGATAATCAGATTTTTTGTAACCTGCGGTATTTGTGCGAAAGGTGATCTTTGATATTGCATGTCTAAATATTTGTTCGTCGATATAACAAGTTTCGAACCATTTCGGTTTCTGTGTCAATGTATCAATTTTTACTGCCAGGTTGACACATTACCTTAGCTTTTTTTCAATTTCCTCGAGTGGTATAATCTCAAGAACCGGTTTGCCGGCCGGGGAATAATTGGGTGTTTGGCAGGCAAACAGGCTGTCAATCAGTGCGCCTGCTTCTTCTTTCGACATGGGATAGTCGTAATCGACTGCCGAGGCAATGGCCAGCGACATGGCCAGATGCTCGCGCGCCTGCTCTTTCAGGTTGCCGGCAGTACTTTTGTAATCTTCCAGCATTTTCTCAATGATCCCTTTGGCGTTGGTATCGTGCAAAAATCCTGGTATGCCATTAATTATAAATGTTTCGGGCCCAAATTCCCTGATGTCGAAACCAATGGCATTCAGGTCGGGCAACATGCTCACAAGCAGGGTGGCATCCGAAGAATTCATTTCGAGTGTTTGCGGAAAAAGCAGTTGCTGGCTGATTCCTTCCTCATTGGTGAGGATTACCATGTATTGTTCGTACAAAATGCGTTGATGGGCACGTCGCTGGTCAATTACCATCAGTCCCGATTTAACAGGAGTGAGGATGTACCTGTTTTTCATGATCAGGAAGTTTTTACCCTGTTCGGCCGGCTGATGAAAGCCCTGATCGATGAAACTGGTCTGATGATGCTGTTCATGGTTTTCCAGTTTGATTTCCTGATCGGGTGTTTGGTAAAGTTGCTCCCAATGTGCTGTATTTTCATCATTCCTGCCCGAAGAAGAAAACCCTCTTGAAGGGATCGAAATACTGTTTTCCTCAAAGGGATTGAAGTTAGGGTTAATCCTGATCTCAGGCTGAGTAAGTCCGGCATCACTGCGGGGAGGTACAGGAATGTCGATGCTGCCACTTTGATCGAAATCGATGCTGGGGGTTACATTGAATTTTCCGAGCCCCTCGCGTACTGCAGCATGCAAGAGCTGCCACATGGCCGTTTCATTTTCAAATTTTATTTCCGTTTTGGTAGGGTGAATGTTGATATCGATGGTTGAAGGATCTACATCGAAAGCGATGAAGTAGGCCGGAACCATGTCTTTGGGTAAGATTTTCTCGTAAGCCTGCATCACCCCGCGATGAAAGTAGGGATGTTTCATGAAACGCCCGTTTACAAAGAAAAACTGTTCGCCAAAGGTTTTACGTGCATACTTGGGTTGTCCAATGAAGCCGCTGATTTTGACGATTGAAGTATCATTCTGTATCGGAACCAGACTTTGATTCATGCCTGAACCAAAGATGTTTACGATGCGTTTCCGAAAGTTGGCTGCAGGAAGGTCGTAAACCGGTGTGCCATTGTGATATAATGAGAAGGCAATGCCTGGGTTGGCCAGTGCTACCCGTTGTATTTCGTTAATAATGTGTTTGAATTCAGTAGTGTTCGATTTAAGAAACTTGCGCCGGGCAGGAACATTGAAAAACAGGTTTTTAACCATAAAATTGGTTCCCTTGCTGGTCGAAACTGCTTCCTGCTTTAATAATTCCGAACCTGAAATGTGAATCAATGTACCAATTTCATCTTCGCTACGACAGGTTCTCAATTCAACTTCGGCGACCGAAGCAATCGAGGCCAGTGCTTCGCCTCTGAAACCCATGGTGTGAATGGCAAATAAATCGGTCGCTTCCCTTATTTTTGAGGTTGCATGCCGTTCAAAAGCCATACGGGCATCGGTGGGCGACATGCCCTGCCCGTTGTCGTTGATTTGTATAAGGGTTCGACCGGCGTCTTTTATCTGAACCTGTATTTTATCGGCACCGGCATCTATCGAGTTTTCAACCAGCTCTTTAACAACCGATGCCGGACGTTGAATCACTTCACCGGCTGCTATCTGATTGGCAACCGCGTCGGAGAGTAAATGAATAAGATCAGCCACTTTTCCTCCTTATCTGAGCATCAGGTACAACAATAAACCAAGAATAACTACCAGCACCAAAAGGCGTGTATTTGATTTACGCCGTTGCGAACCTGACGACCATTTGCCTTTCGATAGTCCCTTTTTAAAATCTCCTTTGGAGATGATGGGCCGGTAGTTTTTTCCTTCCTCCCTGATTCCCATTTCGGCTTTGATGCGTCGCTCGCGGGTTTCTCTTTTCTCCTTTTCCGGATCCCAGTATCTTGGTTCTACCCTGTATCCCTTGGGCTTGGGTGTATGAAAAAATCCTGCCATGGTTTTCTTTTTTATTCTTTTCATCTTACTCCGCAGTTTCATTGTTGCGGAGTAAATGATAGTAGAGCGTGCCCGTTTCTTGTTCAAAATTTATGCCGTAGCACCGCCTAACTTTCAACAAACAGGCAGATGCTTAACTTTCGTGACCTGTTTTATTGAATGAATCTACAAAGATAAGTTATTTTTCAGCCTGTAAAAAGAATGGGTGAGGAACCTTGAACTCCCCTGTTCTTTTGTGCCCCTCGGAGCCAATTTTGCAGTGCTGGTAAAAGCAAAGTGTTAAAATGGGGTCGATATAAGCACTTAACCAACAGCTTTTTGTAAATTGGGACATAAAAACATCCAGCCCATGTTGGTAAAAGTATTTGGAAGTGCAGTTCAGGGAATCGATGCGATAACCATCACCATTGAGGTGGCAGTTAGCAGAGGCATCAGGTACCACATTGTTGGTTTGCCCGATAATGCAGTGCGCGAAAGCCAGCAACGAATCGATTCAGCCCTTCTTGAAACAGGGTACAGGCTACCCGGCAAGAAGATCATCATCAATATGGCACCAGCCGATATCCGCAAAGAAGGATCGGCTTACGACCTGCCCATAGCCATTGGTATTCTTGCCGCTTCAGAGCAAATCAAAGTCGACCATCTTGAAAAATTCCTTATTATGGGAGAACTCTCACTCGATGGCAGTCTTCAGCCGGTGAAAGGAGTTTTACCCATTGCTATCAAAGCCCGTCAGGAAGGTTTTGAAGGTTTTATATTGCCCAGGCAAAACGCACGCGAGGCTGCGGTGGTCGACCGGCTGAATATATATGGTGTGGAAAATATCAGAGAGGTAATCGCTTTTGTTGAAGGCCGAAAAGAAATTCAGCCCACTGTGGTCGATACCCGCAAAGAGTTTTTTGAAAATATAATGCACAACGATCTCGACTTTTCGGATGTGAAAGGACAGGAAAATGTAAAAAGGGCACTTGAAATTGCAGCTGCCGGAGGTCACAACATCATTATGATTGGCCCGCCGGGATCGGGAAAGACCATGCTGGCCAAACGTATTCCTTCAATATTGCCGCCTTTTACCCTGCATGAGGCGCTCGAAACTACAAAAATTCACTCTGTTGCAGGGCAGCTCAATGGTGAAACCTCGCTAATGACCTGTCGTCCTTTTCGTTCGCCTCACCACACCATTTCCGATGTTGCCCTCGTTGGCGGAGGTACCTATCCCCAGCCCGGTGAAATTTCACTCGCTCATAATGGTGTTCTCTTTCTTGATGAACTCCCTGAGTTTAAAAGGGCAGTGCTTGAAGTAATGCGACAACCCCTGGAGGATCGGAAAATCACCATCTCGCGTGCCCGCTTTTCGGTTGAATATCCAGCCAGTGTTATGCTGGTTTCAAGTATGAACCCTTGTCCGTGCGGGTATTATAACCATCCAACACGCGAATGTGTTTGCGCACCGGGGATGGTGAGCAAATACCTTAACCGTATCTCGGGTCCCTTGCTCGATCGCATTGATATTCATCTGGAAGTCGTTCCTGTTCCATTTGAAAAATTGTCTTCTGACCCCCCTTCTGAGAGTAGCATTCCTATCAGACAAAGAGTAATCAGTGCCCGTCAGTTGCAGGCACAGCGCTTTAAGCCCCACGAAGGTATTTACTGCAATGCACAGATGAGCTCCAAAATGTTACGGACCTATGCCTTGCCCGATGAAGGTGGGGCTGAATTACTGAAAACAGCCATGGAGCGCCTTGGGCTGTCGGCCAGGGCTTACGACCGGATACTGAAAGTGGCACGAACCATCGCCGACCTCGAAGCCAGTGAATCCATTCTCTCACATCATTTGTCAGAAGCTATTCAGTACCGTAGTCTCGATCGTGAAAACTGGGGCGAGAAATAGAATATTTTGCAACGGTATTTCAATTCCTTTGCAATTTCCTTGCACTTGGGAAATGAAAACCTTAAATTATTTATGTTAATTAATAATCTTCTTAAAATTACCGGTAATGTTGAAGTCAATGCTTTTAACTTCTTATATTGTCGGCCGGATTAAATTTTGAGTTGTTTGGAGGAATGCATTTTGACGTGTATACAATGGGTTAATGGGGTGATTTATTGTTTAACACAAAAAATGTAATTATGAAAAAACCATTAATTGGAATGATGACATTGTTAATGATCATCATTAATGTTCAGGCTCAAACCATCGAAAAGAAATGGGGCTTTGGTGCCGGAGCGGGAGGATATTACAATCTTCAGAGTTCAAGTATCGGTTTATCACCCGAAGTCTATCTGAGTCGTTATTTGTCTCCATCGTTCGACCTGATGGGTGATATGTTAATTGGTTATTTTGGTAATCAGAATATCAACGAACCGCTTGATAATGTAAATGCTTCACTGAAATTGCGGTACAAGCTTTTTAACGGAAAAATTCTGCCTGTGCAAAATCGTTTTCAACCTTATCTTTCAGCGGGAGTGGGCTATTTATTCGACAACAGTGAAGCAGGACCTAATTTTAATTTGAGCGCTGGTATGAAATATCCGCTCAATAAGACCCTTTCGCTATTTGCTGAAACAGGTTATATTCATGGTATTGAAACCGAACGTACGATACCTCCGGCAAATAACCTGGTAACCGAACGTGATAACTTTTTAAAACTGGTTGCAGGTATCGAAATCAGCTTTATTCGCCAGAAAGATGGGGATAAGGATGGAGTGATTGATTTGTTGGATGAATGCCCCGATACGCCCAAAGGTGCTTTGGTTGATCTTAAAGGTTGTCCCTTCGACAGCGATGGTGATGGCGTTTTCGATGGCATTGATCAGTGTCCAAATACCATGACGGGAATTAAGGTAGATGCTGAAGGTTGTCCGCTCGACAGCGATGGCGACGGTGTTGCCGATCACATGGACGACTGTCCTGATACCCCGGCAAAAGTGAAGGTGGATGACAGGGGTTGTCCGTTTGATGAAGACAACGACGGAGTTTACGATGACGATGACCGTTGTAAAGGCACACCAGCCGGAGTAAAGGTTGATAAAAATGGTTGTCCGGTCGATAGTGATAACGACGGAGTTAATGATGATGTTGACCAGTGTCCCGATACGCCAAAAGGTGTAAGTGTTGATGAACTTGGATGCCCGGCCGATGGGGATAAAGATGGTGTAAGTGATGCGCTCGATCAGTGTCCTGAGACTCCCGAAGGAGCCATTGTCGATGATAAGGGCTGTATTAACCACAGTGCCAATATCGAGCTGATCAACGCTAAGCTTGCCCCTGTATATTTTAATACCGATCAGTCTGAAGTGTCAAGTGCTCAGCATCAAAAAGTGGATGAGCTGGTTAAAATTCTAAAGCAATATCCCGAATACAAGGTAAATCTTTATGGCCATGCCGATAGCAGGGGAAGTGAAGACTACAACCTGCAATTATCGAAAAAGCGTGTTGATCGTGTTGTGGCATTGATCAAAGCAAGAGGAATTGCCGACGAACAAATCAGAACAAAGGCGTTTGGCGAGTCTGAAGCTGATGAACAGCTCGAAACAGAAGAACAAATGCGCGAAAACCGTAAGGTGGCTTCCTATATGTTTATTTCATTTGAAGACTAATACAGCATATTAACCAGATAAAAAAAGGAAGTTGAGATCAACTTCCTTTTTTTATCTGTCATTTTATTTTTTCATTTTAACTGGTTTCGATTTATCAGGGAGAATCAGGTTCAGCAATACTCCAACCAGCGATGCAAGTCCTATTCCGGCCATCGAAAAATTTCCAAATTCAACTGCAGCACCTCCAATACCCACAGTCAGGATCACTGAAATAATGACCATGTTTCGGGTTTTGTTCATGTCGGTTTTTGAGTTGATGAGGGTTTTAATACCCACACTGGCGATCATTCCAAATAATAAAAGCATAATACCACCCAGAATGGCCGAAGGTATTGATTTCAAAATACCACTTACCTTGCCAATTACAGAAAAAAGGATGGCTGTAATTGCTGAAATCCTCAGAACCATCGGATTGTACATCTTGGTTAACGAAACTGCCCCCGTAACTTCCGAATAAGTGGTGTTGGGTACACTTCCGATTAAACCGGCAAATGATGTGGCAATACCATCGCCCAGCATGGTGCGGTGAAGGCCGGGATCTTTTACGTAGTCTTTACCCGACACGGCACCAATGGCATACATGTCGCCTACATGCTCAATAAGGGGAGCTACAGCAACAGGGATCATGTACAAAACAGCATTCCAGTCGAGTTTTGGCATGGTGAATTCGGGAAGTGCAATCCAATTGGCTTCCTGAACTAAGGTAAAATCTACCTTGCCAAGAATTACAGCCAGCACATATCCGGCAATAATTCCCATAAAAATTGGAATCAGTTTAATAAGCCCTTTGGTGTAAATTACCACTGCAATGGCTGTGAGCAGCGAAACAACCGCCAGTAACCAGTCTGTTTTGGCCATATCGACTCCGGCTGAAGCCAGTGATAAGCCGATCACCATAATAATAGGGCCAACAACTACTGAAGGAAAAATTCTTTCAATCAGTTTTTTACCACGCCATTTTACAAGTGCAGAAACAAGGGTGTAAACAAGGCCCACTGCAACGATGCCCGAAAGCATTCCGGCATAACCGTATCTTTCGGTCGCCTGAATGATGGGTGCAATAAATGCAAAACTACTGCCCAGAAATACGGGTACTTTCCCCTTGGTAATCAGGTGGAAAATCAGGGTGCCCACACCTGCCGAGAACAAGGCCAGACTGGGTTCTATGCCTACCAGTAAGGGCACAAGAACAGTGGCTCCAAAAGCGACAAAAAGGAACTGAATCCCGATAATGGTCTTTTTTGGAAAAGAGAATTTTGAGTCGAATTCCATTGAGATTTGATTTTTTTTTTCGCCGCCTAAGATACCTATTTAACAGTTGTTGTACAATGCTTCTTTTTCGGTTGTATAACAGCTTATTCTATTTTTTAGGCCCGCTTTTAAACTCCTTTCATCAAAAGGTGTTAATATTGTCGACAAACAAAAGATAAAAAAATGGCTGATAAATTCTCCGATCCCATTGGTCGACTCATGGGGCTCAGGTACAAATCGCACCCATGGCACGGTGTTAACATTGGCACCAATGCACCTGATGAAGTAGTTGCTTTTATAGAAATGGTATCGACAGATACTGTTAAATATGAGATTGATAAAGATTGCGGTTATCTGAAGCTCGATCGTCCTCAGAAGTATTCAAGCCTGCTTCCTGCCCTTTATGGTTTTATTCCTCAAACTTTCTGCGGTGGTCGTGTGGGTGATTTTTGTTCGGAAAAAACCGGACGCCCGGGCATTATCGGTGACGGTGATCCCATCGATATTGTGGTACTGACTGAAAAAACAATTGCACATGGCGACATCCTGGTCGATGCAAAACCGATTGGCGGTTTCCGCATGATTGATGGAAAGGAAGCCGATGATAAAATCATTGCCGTACTGCGCAACGATGTGGTGTATGGTGAATATGAGGACGTGTCGGAATTGCCCGAAATTGTTGTGAAGCGACTAAAGCATTATTTTCTGACTTACAAGGATCTGCCCGGTACTGCCATGGTGGCTGAAATTCCGGATACCTACAGCGCTGAAGAAGCCCGTAAGGTGATCCAATTGTCGATGGACGATTACAGTGAGCGCTTTGATAACCTTGGAGCCCTTTTATACAAAAAAGGATCCAGGTAAACTGATTACTTTTGCCCTATGATTGAAAATAAATTTATGACCCGCGCGCTGGAGCTGGCTGCCGAAAATGTTGATAAAAAAGGGGGACCTTTTGGTGCGGTGATTGTGAAGGATGGTAAAATTATTGCAGAAGGAGTCAATCAGGTTCCTGTGTTGAATGACCCGACAGCCCATGCCGAAGTACAGGCCATCAGGGCCGCCTGCAAGGTGTTGAATACTTTTAATCTCGAAGGCTGCGAGATCTATACCTCTTGTGAGCCCTGCCCGATGTGTTTTTCATCGATTTACTGGGCTCACCTCGATAAAGTATATTATGCGGCCAACCAGTTCGATGCCCGCCAGGCAGGCTTCGACGATGCTTTTATTTACGACGAAATAAAGCTCGACATCAAAGAACGAAAGATCCTGTTTGTAGAGTTGCCTCACGGGAAAAAAACTTTTCCTTTTGAGCAATGGGATCAACTGGAAGATAAAATCACTTATTGATCATGACAAAACGGCTTGATCAGCAGTTTTTTCTTTCCGATGCAGTCGATGTGGCAAAGGCCCTGCTTGGCAAGGTATTGGTTCGTCGTTTCGACTCCGGCCTCATCATTCGCCGGCAAATAACCGAAACTGAAGCTTATCGGGGGGAGGATGACCTGGCCTGCCATGCCTGCAAGGGACTTACCCCGCGTACCAAAGTAATGTACCAACAGGGTGCCCTGGTATATGTTTATCTGATTTACGGCATGCACTGGATGCTAAACTTTGTTACTTCAGAAGCAGGCTTTCCGGCGGCCGTGCTTATCAGAGCTGTAGAGGGTACCAGCGGCCCGGGCCGTGTTGGCAGACTTCTGGAACTGGATGCTTCATTTTATGGTGAAGACCTAACTGTATCACAACGCATTTGGATTGAAGACCAGGGCCACGTCCCACAAATCAACGCTTCGGCGCGCATTGGCGTAGCTTATGCCGGCAGCTGGGCCTTGAAACCCTGGCGTTTTACCGCAGAATAAAACGATGGTATTTTGTTGGATTTAGCGCGTTGTTCTTCCGCTGTAACATTCCGTTCAGCATCAATTCACAAAGTTTAATACTTTTTTAAATCTCCCATTCGGTGGATTTGTTATTTTTGTTCTTTCCTTTAAAAAATTAAGTAATTAAAATATAGATAGATGAGAAGAAGAAAGCTGATATTTGGTATTTCGGCCTTATTGCTTGGTGGTTTTTTACTGAGTAGTTTGACCAATGTTGACAACAAAAATTTTGAAATTGCCAAAAACCTCGATATTTATTATTCCCTTTTTCGTGAATTGAATACTTTTTATGTCGACGAAATTGATCCTTCCAAACTGGTAAAGGAAAGCATCGATGAAATGCTTAGTGAACTCGACCCCTACACCACCTTCATTCCTGAAAGTGATATTGAAGACTACCGCTTTATGACCACCGGTGAATATGGTGGAATTGGTGCCTTAATTGCCAAACATGACGATCAGATTGTGGTGTCGGAACCTTACGAAGGTTATCCTGCCCAAAAATCAGGACTGATGGCCGGAGATGTTTTTCTGGAAGTGGCCGGTGAAAAGGTCGATAAAATGGATACGGAAGATGTGAGCAATCTGTTGAAAGGGGCAGCCGGACAGGCAGTAAAGATTAAAGTGAGTCGTTTGGGCGAGAAAAAACCTTTGGAATTTAGCATTGTACGCGAGAAGATATCCATCGATCCCGTGAGTTATTCGGGCATGCTCGACCAGCAAACCGGGTATATTCGCCTGACCAACTTTACCAAAGATGCTGCCGAAAAAGTAAAAAAGGCATTGCTCGAACTAAAAGACCAGGGAGCACAACAGCTGGTACTCGACCTGAGAGGAAACCCCGGCGGACTGCTGATGGAATCGGTGAATATGGTGAACCTGTTTATCGACAAAGATCAGGAAGTGGTCAGTACCAAAGGCAAAGTGTCGCAATGGGATAAAAGCTATGCTACCACAGGAACCCCTGTCGATTTGGATATTCCGCTTGCAGTGCTGGTTAACAGTGGTTCGGCTTCAGCCTCCGAAATTGTTTCGGGCACCATTCAGGACCTCGACCGTGGTGTGGTAATCGGTTCGAGAACCTTTGGCAAGGGATTGGTACAAACTACCCGCGACCTGAGCTACAATGCCAAACTGAAAGTAACCACCGCAAAGTATTACATTCCCAGCGGACGCTGTATTCAGGCACTCGACTACTCCCATCGCAATGAAGACGGAAGCGTGGGCCATGTTCCCGACTCGCTGATCAGTGAGTTTCAAACCTTGAACGGTCGTAAGGTGTACGATGGCGGCGGTATTATACCCGATATTGAAATTGAAAATGAAATGCTCAGTAACCTTTCGATTCAATTGATTCGTCAGTTTAAGATCTTCGACTATGCTACCCGCTACCGTATCGAAAACCCTGTTATTGCCGATGCTGCTGTATTTGAGATCAACGATGAGATTTACAACGATTTCATTAACTATGTTGAAAGTTCAGATTTCACTTATACCTCCGAAACGCAAAAAATGCTTGAACAGCTCAAAGAAATGGCAGGAGAGGAGAAATACCTCGATATGGCTTCGGATGAGTTCAGTGCACTGGCTTCCAAACTGGAACTCGATCTTGATCGTGATTTGAAAAAATTCAGGGAAGAGATTGCCATGATTCTCAAAAATGAACTCGTGTCGCGCTATTATTACCAACGTGGTAGTGCCATTGCCGGCGTAAACGACGATAAAACCATCGCAAAGGCACTGTCGGTATTGAACGATCAAGCACAATATGAACAACTGCTAAGCCCATTGGCACAACAGTGATAAAATATGCTAAGCTCCTAAAAAGCCCCGGTTCGTCCCGGGGTTTTTTGTTTAAAGTGTTTATTCCTTACTTCACCGGTGTTTTTACTTCGTTCACATATTTTCTTCCGTGGATGTAACATTCAGCGATTATCTTCGTCTTGTTTTTAGTGGTCAGGCATGAAGCTGATTTCAAAAGGAATTGATTATCTGCAAGTCTTGTGCTGGTGTTTCATAAACAACACGAATAAATTACCAACTTAAAATAAAACAGCAATGAAGCAATTCAAACTTTATTTGTCACTTGCAATGGTGATGATTTTAGCCTTTGCGGGCAATGCAAATGCTTGGAGTAAAAAAGTAAAGGGTAACGGAAATGTGGTGAAGGAAACCCGTGAAGTGGGCAGTTTCACTACCATTAAGGCCAGCGCCGGTGTCAATGTGTTCCTCTTTCAGGGCGATGAAGAAAAGGTAGTGGTCGAAGCCGATGAAAACCTGCAGGAATGTGTTGTGGTCCGTACCAGGGGCGATGTACTCACTTGCTACATCGACTGCAGTATCCTTTATTCAAAAAAACTGAATGTGTATGTTAACTTCAAAACACTAAAGCGTGTAGACGCTTCTTCGGGAGCCGACGTGTACGGCGAAACACTCATCAGGGCCGAAACTCTGAATCTGCATTCTTCGAGCGGGGCCGACATCAAACTCGAAATCGATGCCGATGAAGTGGAATGCTCGAGCGATAGCGGAGCCGACATCGTATTGAAAGGAAAAGCCGACCGCTTCGACGGCAATGCATCGAGTGGTGCCGATATTAAGGCTTCCGACCTCGAAGTAGACCGATGCAAGGCCTCCGCTTCAAGCGCAGGAGATATTAGCATCAGGGTACACGATGAAATCAATGCCAATGCAAGCAGCGGTGGCGATGTTACTTATTATGGAAATCCCGATCGGGAGTACATTTCCGAGTCGAGCGGCGGAGATGTGAGAAAACGTTAGCACTTTATTACATTTACCATAGCATTAGGGCAGGATATTCTCCTGCCTTTTTTTATCTTTGCAATATATTGATATATAGATTGTTTAATACGAATGTCCTTCCTTTTATCTAATTGTTAACTTGTAGTAGGCACGATCTTATTCATTTTTTTGTTAGCTTAATCGGTTTAATTTTGTTAACACTGAGTTAAAGAAGGAAAGTTTAAACACAAATTATAAACAAGTAGAATAATAAAATCTTTAAAGATGACAAAAGTAACAGTAGTAGGTGCTGGTAATGTGGGTGCTACATGCGCACAGGCCGTAGCCGAAAAAGGAATTGTAAAAGAGGTTGTGTTGCTCGATATCAAAGAGGGTCTGGCCGAAGGAAAATCGCTCGACCTGTGGCAAACAGCTCCTGTTAATTACTACGATACACGCATTGTAGGATCGACCAACGACTATGAAAGAACGGCAGGTTCAGAAGTTGTAGTAATTACCTCGGGTGTACCGCGTAAGCCGGGCATGAGCCGCGACGATTTGATTTCGATTAACGCAGGCATTGTGAAAAGTGTTACTGAAAATATTGTGAAATATTCGCCCGATGCAAAAATCATTATCGTTTCGAATCCGCTCGACGTAATGACGTATTGCGCCTTTTTGGCAGCCAATAAAAGCAAAAACGAAGTATTTGGTATGGCCGGAATCCTCGATACGGCCCGTTACCGTGCTTTCCTGGCCGAAGCACTCGATGTAAACCCCAAAGACATTCAGGCCCTGCTCATGGGCGGTCATGGCGATACCATGGTTCCGCTGCCACGTTATACCACCGTTGCAGGAATTCCGGTCACCGAGCTAATCGATGAAGACCAACTGAACGCCATTATCGATCGTACCAAGAAAGGTGGCGGCGAACTGGTGAACCTCATGGGTACTTCAGCCTGGTATGCTCCGGGTAGTGCTGCTGCTCAGATGGTAGAAGCCATTGTGCTCGATCAGAAACGCATTTTCCCTTGCTGTGCTTACCTCGAAGGAGAATACGGCCTGAACAACATCTACATTGGTGTTCCTGTAAAACTAGGTAAGAACGGTATCGAAGAGATCATCGAAGTGAAACTGAACGATGAAGAGAAAGCCCTGCTCGATGGTTCGGCCAAATCGGTTAAAGATGTGATGGACGTGCTCGATGGCATGAAACTGTTTTAATAAATCTTCTGAATTAAAAGTAATAAGCCATCCCGGTAATTCGGGATGGCTTTTTTGGGCCCCGGGGCAAGGGCCGTATCAAGGGAAAACATGGCTATTTATTTTCGCTCTTTTCGCTTTCTTGCAATGCGGTCAATGAGTTCAATGAAATTCAACTCAAGCATTCCGGTATGTTGTTTTGAAGGATTGTAAGGGTTGCTTACAAAGCCGGACTGATAGTTACAGTGATATTCTTTTTTCAGCTGCAACATCATTACTTCCCAGTTTTTACTGAGGTTCTTTAATTCCTGTTCCTTTACCTCATCGCGGAACTTAACACTTACAGGTTCAATCTCGTAGCTGCTGTATTTTAATATGATTTTTTGCGGGTGATGGCCCAGGGGTTTCACGATCAACTTTTCACAGCCCATGTGATGCACCATAAGCGAATCGTCACGATGCAGATAGATTCCAAAGCTGCCGTTGGCACTGGTAGCCCAGGCTCTGAGCGTTTGATAGCTGATAAGATAGGCGTTTTCGGCCGGAAGGGAATCGGGTGTGAGCACCACGCCTTCGAACCAGATCAATTCGTTTTGCTCCGCTACCACAGTACTGGTGTCGGGTAATAGAAGTAAGGGAAATAGTAGCAGCGGCATCATGGCTTTCGTTGATTGATGGCTGCAAGGTAGGTATTAGTTATGTTAACAGGGGTTAAGCAGCGCTAACGAAAGCTAAGAAAGCTTAAGCAGTATTAAATGGTGCTTCAGGGTACCACCTGATAGCCGGTGTCGGCTTGTTTCCCGTCGACGCTGTTGATCATCCAGCTCGAGAAATTGTTCAGGTAGTTCCAGTAACTCTGAATCAGATGATCGGGCAGGGGCAGTTGAGGCATTAACTGCTGGTAGCAGCGCAGCCATTCTTCCCTTCCTTCGGCATCGATCTTAAACTGGGCATGCCGGCGCGTCATGGCCGGTTGGCCGCGGCGCATATTAAAGTAAGACGGGCCACCCATTACCTGAATGAAAAAATCGGCAGCATGTTGCTTGGCCATCTTCAGTTGTTCCTCATCGTGGGGAAAAAGATGCTTGATTTTACTCTGAACCAACAGGTCGTAATGGTCGCTCACCAGTTTCCGGATGCCTTCTTCCTTTAATACAGTCAGTATTCCCGGGCTGGGTTTCTGTACATTGAGTCGCTCACCATAGGTGGCAGGAGTTATTGTTAAGTCGATGTTCTTCATTTCTTTTCAGTTTATGCCTGAATCTGTTTTGCTTTAACACCCGCGACCCCTAAATGTTTGGAGAAAGTTGCAGAGAATGCAAAAACGAAACATCCTTTCCGGCTTTTCTTTGTTATCTTGAAAAAACATCACATGTCATCACTTCATACTACCTACCTGACTGCTGTTGCAGCCAAAAGCGCGGAGGAAATCTGTCGCGAAGGTTTTGCCGTTTTTCATCATGCCCTGCTTCCGCGCCTGCTTGAGGCAGGGAAAGAACCCGGTTTCGACCGGCAGGTGCTGGCACAATGCTGGGTGCTGGCGGGACAGGTGTACGGGCTTACCGGCGCTCCGCTAAAAGCGCAACAGTGTTTTCGCAAGGCCCTGGCTGCCGATGCAGCACATGCCGAAGCCCTGCATCAGCTCAGCTTGTCGCTGAAAGCTTGTGGCCGCTACAACGAAGCCTTCGAAAAGGCTATGCTGCTTACTGAACTTTTCCCCGATGAGTTGGAGTACCATTATCTGCGACAGGCAGTTCAGGACGCCATGGTTTACGATGAAGAAGCGGAGTATGCTGACGATGATTACTTGTGGCAGCTCAACGAAATGCTGGCCAACGAACAGTTTAATCAGGTGATCAATGACGTGCTCGAAAGCGACTTTGAAGAAGAACAACAACTACGCTGCCTGGCACGTGCCTTTGGTGCGGTGAGCCATCATGCCAATTGCCTTCAAACCTGGGAGACAATCAGGCGCATCAACCCCGAATCACAGACCGACCATGCCGACCTTTTTTATCTGCCCCGTGAACTGCAGCAAGGGTTTTAAAATAAAAGATAAAAGATGGAAGACAAAAGACAAAAGATGGAAAAATGGTATCAGGTATCAAGAATCAAGACAAACCCCGTTGAAATATTCTCCTTCGTCGAATTTCACGGGGCAAGCAATAAGAAATGGACTCAGGTACTCAGGTACTCAAATAAGCAATATCCAATTAGACAAAGCACGCAAAAATTAAGACTTTAGGCTTCTCCACGGCTACGGAAGATAAATCGCTTTTAGGTTTTTTTGCTTAATGCCGTTAGGCATGGTGCATATTGTAACCTGCGATTTTAATCGCAGGAAAACAGATGATATGGAAAAAGAATGCCGTTAGGCATGGTGCATGTTATTGAAAAAAAGCTGAGTGAGATAGAGTTAACTCTGTCTCACCGAAATATCCAGGATTTAAACCACAATAGAAACAATAGTACACAATAGAAGGTAGGAGATGCAGTTCTTGCTCCTTAACTCATATCCAGAAGAAATGATGGAGCTCTGTTTTTACGATCCATTGCTTTCACTCCGAACTTTTTGGTGATCATGTTTTATGATATTAGTTTTACCTGCCATGGTGTTGGGCTTTGTCAGAAAATTTTAATTTTGAAGTACTCAACGAAGAAGTGATACTGATGAAGACGATTTTATTCCTGCTACTATTTCTGGCATGTACTGCCTTTGCCGGTGAACCGGATGATGTAAAATTTTTTCAGGCAAACTACACGAAAACCGAAGTGTATATTCCCATGCGCGACGGGACGAAACTGTTTACCATTATTTATGCTCCGGTCGATCAGTCGGAAAAGTATCCGATATTGTTGAATCGCACGCCTTATGGTATTCCACCCTATGGCGATGAAAAAGAACTTGTTTTCCGTCGGGGCCTGCACCCCGGCTTTGTTCGCGAAGGCTTTATTTTTGTGTACCAGGATGTAAGGGGACGCTTCATGTCGGAAGGTGTGTTCGAACACATGAGGCCCCACATTGCCCTTAAGGAGAAGAATGAGCAGGTTGATGAAAGCTCCGATGCCTGGGATACCATCGACTGGCTGGTGAAAAATGTAAGGAACAACAACGGCAGGGTAGGAATGTGGGGCATTTCCTATCCCGGGTTCTATGCCTCATGTGCTGCCATCGATGCCCATCCGGCTCTGAAATGTGTTGCGCCCCAGGCGCCTATTTCCGATTGGTTCTTCGACGATCCGCATCACCACGGTGCCTTTTTTACTTCGATGATCGATTTTCTGGGCGTAATGGACATACCCCGTAAACAGCCCTGGCAAAACTGGTTGAAACCTTACGACTGGGGAACTCCCGATGGCTATCAGTTTTTCCTTGAGCTGGGTGCTTTGTCGAACGTTTCAAAAAACTACTTTGGCGACAGCATTGCTTTCTGGAATCACTTAATTGAACATCCCAATTACGATCAGTTCTGGCAGGAGCGCAATATTCTTCCTCATCTGAAAAACATTCAACCGGCCATTCTGGTCACCGGTGGCTGGTACGATGCCGAAGACCTGTACGGAACTTTTCATACCTACCAGGCCATGAAGCAGCAGACCAGCGAAAACGAGCGGATACAACTGGTGGTGGGGCCATGGATTCATGGAGGCTGGGCCCGTACCGATGGCGATCACCTGGGGAATGTCTCTTTTGAACAGAAGACTTCGCTGTATTATCGCGACAGCATTGAGCTGCCCTTCTTTGTTCATCATTTAAAACAAGAAGGAAAGCCCGAATTATCAACAGCGACCCTGTTCATGACCGGGCGCAATGAGTGGAAGACCTTCGACAGCTGGCCGCCTGACGGTGCTGTGTCACAACAAATCTTTCTTGGCGCTGGGCAGCAGCTTCATTTCAATTCTCTTGAAAAGGAAACGACTGCCTACGATGAATTTGTGAGCGATCCGATGAAGCCGGTTCCTTATACCGAAGATATCGCCTTTGGGATGACCAAAGAATACATGACCGACGATCAGCGTTTTGCCGGGCGCCGTCCCGATGTGCTGGTTTACCAAAGCGAAGTGCTGAGCGAAGACCTCGTACTTGCCGGCCCGCTGACTGCTCATCTCCATGTTTCAACCAGCCAGTCGGCAGCCGACTGGATTGTAAAACTCATCGACGTGTATCCGTCTGATGCGCCCGACCATGAGTTCACGGGCGAGGGACAGCACATGGCCGGCTATCAGCAAATGGTGCGCAGTGAGGTTCTGCGTGGCCGGTTCCGTAAGAGCTATGAACAGCCCGAAGCTTTTCAGCCGGATGAAATCACCGAAGTAAGCATTCCCTTGCAGGATGTACTGCATTGTTTCAAAAAGGGGCATCGCATCATGATTCAGGTTCAGAGTACCTGGTTCCCTTTGGTCGACCGCAATCCGCAAAAGTATGTCGAAAATATATTCAAAGCCACTGATAATGATTTTACCAGGGCGGTACACCGGGTATATCATAGCCCGGAGTATCCTTCGTATATCGAGTTCAGAAGCATTGATGGAGGTGAATAATTACTATTAACTGTATCTATTTTATAAGCTTTTCGACGAGCAAACAAACGCTGGTGCCTAATTCGTCAATGATAGCCAGATTGTCAACAGATAATTCTTTGGCCCGGCTCACTGCATCTTTGATTCCTTTTTCAAATTTCTCAAAATGCAATTTATTCTTGTTGTATCCGCCGAGAAGTTTTGAAAGCTCTTTTTCTAGATATCGTTTTTTACTTTTGGCTGTGGCTTTTGGGTTTGATAGTAATATTTCTTTGTTGTATAATTCAATAGATGTCAAATGCAATAACAGCCAAAATTCAAATGTAGGGTTTGATAGCGCTAAGTTATAGCCTTCAATTTTACATCTTTTAATAATCTTAAGCAACTGGTCTTTATTTACATTTTGTTGGTCTCTGTCAACGACCATCCATAATTCATTGGGGTCAACTCCATGAGCTTCCCAATACTCTTTTCTTTCATCAAGTAATTCAATTACATGGTTTGGGTGGCTTTTGGTGTCAGTCTCGTCGGCTTTTTCCAATCGTTCAATTCGAATCAACTCAGAGCGATTCAAATCATATATACCATCAAAATATTGTTCTTCTGTTTTTCCTTCGCCTGCAATTGAAATTACATACAAAGATTTTGCTGTTCTTGTAGCAGATTCAACCGGTCTTTCTCCAAAAGTGTTTTTTATCCTTAAACGACTTTTCATAATTAAAACTTTAAATTCTTAAAGCTTTTGAAAATTGGAATGGCGCCATATCTGCCTAATAAATAATCTTTGCTTACGATCTTATCATTCCGTACTTTGAATTCATCTAAGGAATACAGGCGGGATTGATTTTTCTCCTTTTCAACAAACCAGATTTCATCGCGACGCAATAATTCCAAGTCGAGTAGTAAGGATTCGTGAGACGTTGCAATTAGTTGACTTTCGTTATTCTCTGTTAGCTTGAGGAACAACTCAAAGATTCCATAGGTTAATTTTGAATGTAGGCTTCGGTCTAACTCATCAATTATAAATGTTGAATCCGTTTTTGATAGTTCATGAATTGCTGGTATAAAATCAAATAAGCGTTGAGTACCGTCCGATTCGTCCTCAATATCAAAAACAATTGAACTTCCTTCATCTGTGAGGTGCTCAAGACCTATTTTCTTCATCTTGTATTCATTACTTTCATTCTTCTTTAATGAGTAGGTAATACCATTTATTTCAAAAATTATCGTTTTGGCCTTCTCTATGTTCTTGGTTAAATCTTCTTTGATTTTTTTAGGAATATCGAAACTAGCTAAATCGATTTCTTCAGAAGTTACGTTGTTGATTCCGGTTTGAAAAACATTTAGAAAACTGTTAAAGGTAAGCGACATCGCAATGTCGTCACCGATGAAATTCAATCCGGCGAATTTAGAATCGGGTTTCAGAACCGTTAATTTTTTATCGAACCAATTATAAACATCGATGAAACTTACCACTTCGGGAAAGTCATCGATACTTTTCCTGTTCATTTCGCTCAGGAATAACAGACTATCCGCGTTTTGAAAATCTTCTTTGTAAACATCGAAACGTTTTTTGGCTTTTGGACTTAACTGAATTCCAATCTCAATTTCATGTCTTTGGGAACCATTAACGACCCTTTCAAATATTTTTTTCTCTTTACTATTTCCAATCTCGTAAAGCCATTCTTCAATTATTTTAAGTTCATTAAGTTGTACCGCAAAACCATAAGAATAATACCTGCTTCCGCATTTTATTTCATAATTAAAGATGGTGGGTTTATTCAAATTATCTTTCTTCAACCGAAAGTGACAATTTACAGGATTTAGCTTTTCAATTCCTTTTGTGATTACTTTTCGTGAGAAATCAATTGCCTTAACAAGGTTGGATTTGCCAGAAGCATTGGCGCCATAAATCACACCTGATTTTAGGATATTCACTCCGTCGCCTTTGACAATATGCGATGGAAGTCGCCTTTCTTTATTTGCGATTAATGAGAACTCAGTCTTTTCATTGAATGACAAAAAATTCTCAATATTAAATCTTATTAGCACGATACATTCTTTTAATTCGCCACAAAGTAACGAAAAAATCTCATATCATCTCATTGTCCTCTTGTTTATTTTACCTGCACTACCCTATATTATAATGTATGCCTACATCATTTTAAGGTCTGACACCTGGATATAAAAAAAGGCCGGAAAAATTTCCGACCCCTTTTTGCCTTATGTCAGTTTACGATTTATTCCAGTCCTTTTTCCTGAAGGTAATTAATGTAGTTTACCAGTTGCCAGGTATCTTCAATCGATAGTTGGGGGCCATGTGCTCCCATTACGCCAAAGCCTGCACGGATGTTATGGAACAATTGCCCGTCGGTTTTGGCCATGGCCCTTTCGGCATGGTAGCTGGCTGGAGGGTAGGGGTATTTTTTACTGGTAAAAAGAAATCCCTGTCCGTCGCCCTGCTCTCCGTGGCATATCATGCAGTAGATGTCGTACATTTCTTTGGCATGTTCCTGGTCGAACGCATCGGCCAGCGGGTTTTGCAGGCTGGCCGCCTTGAGTTCGTCTTCGGGAGTTTTTACAAAATGATAGGCATATTCGTGGGTAGCCACGGTTCCTTCAACCGGACCGGCCATGGTTTTGCCGTCGGGGGCATTGGGGTTCGCACTGTAGGTTTCGTAGGCCTGCGAATGTTCCATGTCGTTAAAGTAGCTCCATCCCGGATCGTTGCGGTTCGTGTCGCAGGCAGAGAGCAGCAGTGCTGCCATAATTCCGGGCAGAAGGTAGTGCTTAAAGATTTTCATAATGCAAGCTTTCTTTAAAATAGGGATGATTTTCGGGTACGGCTTTGGCCTTGCTGAACGAAACAAAAAATACAGCCAGAAACACGCCCAGGTACAGGAAGGGCAAGCCGATTTCGAGTACTCCGATTCCTGCAGCTTCGTGACCAACAGCTCCGGGCATAATGGCCAGGTACAGGTCGAGCCAGTGGCCTGCCAGAACGACCAGTGCAATTATGGCCAGGTACATGGGCTGACGTTTGGCGCCACGGGTCATCAGAGCCAGAAAGGGAAAGAGGAAATTAACCAGCACATTGACGTAAAACAGCGTTTCAAAGTGCTGCACTCTTTCAACATAATAATGCGTTTCTTCGGGAATGTTGCTGTACCAGATCAATAAGTACTGACTAATCCAAAGGTAAGCCCAGAATATGCTGAAGCCAAAGAGGTATTTTCCAAGGTCGTGCAAATGCTCTTCATTCACATTGGGCAGAATGTTGTATTGTTTGAAAAACACCGTCAGGATAATAATCAGCGCCAGTGCAGCCACAAACATGCCCGAGAAAATGTACCAGCCATACAGGGTGCTGAACCAGTGGGCATCGATCGACATAAGCCAGTCCCAGGCCGACATGGAGCTGCTGATGGCAAAGAATACAATGAACCATCCCGAGGTACTTCGCAGTCGTTTCAGGTAGTTTTCGATGGGTTCGATGTCGTTTTTAAGCGAAATCTTTCTCAGGTAACGTGCAAACAGGATCCAAACCGTAAAGTAGATGGCAGCCCTGATCAGCCAGAATGGAACATTCAGGTAGCCCTTCTTCATTTCGAGTATTTTATCGAGGTGTTCAGTATGGGTCCACTCAAAGAGGTCTTTCATTCCGGGCAGGGCCAAAAGGAAGAAGATGGCTGCAACGGGAAGTGTTTGTGCCATGGCTTCGGGTATGCGCTGTATGCTGGTTTGCCAGCCCGATTCTCCCAGGGTATTCACCGAGAAGAAAAAGAGGGCGCCCAAACCGAGGAAGAGGAACAGCATGGCATTTAACCACAGGTTGGCCCACAGTCGTTCCGATGGCAGGGGGTCGATGAACAATGCCCATATCAGCGCCAAAAGGCCAATGGAAACTCCGGCACCCACCAGTTGTTTTAAGGGTTTTCCAAATTTAAAAGGAAGGGCTTCAGGTATATTTTTCTGTTCAATCATTGTTTTCCTTTTACAAGTTTAACATCGAGTGCACCGGTACCGGCCAGTGCCGCCGACAGCTCTGTTTCGTTCATCTGGTTGTTTTTATCGCTTAGTATGATCTGGAAATGATCGTCGGTAACCAGTTCGTCGAGTATATCGGGTTCTGATCCCGGCCCCAGCTTTGAGCGTACCAGAAAGGCAATGCCCATGGTGTAGGCTGCAAAAAGCACGGTCAGCTCAAAGGTAACGGGTATAAACGATGGCAGCGAAAGGAAGGGTTTTCCTCCGAAATTAAGGGGCCAGCCCTGGGTAAAAACCCAGATTTGAAACAGTAAGCCCAGTGTTCCTCCGACCACACCAGCCAGAAAGGCCACCTTGGGCAGGTGGGAGCGGTGGTATTTCAGCACCTGATCGAGGCCATGAACAGGAAAGGGAGTACGCACATCGTCAATTTGAATGCCTTTTTCCTGAAGCTCCCTGATCCCTTCGAGCAGGTCGAGTTCGTCGGTAAAATGTCCGTAAATGATGGCAGCCATAGTTAATGTTTTTCCTGGTTATGATTTTTAACTGATTTCGGGATAAACTTTTTGGCCGATGAACGGGCAACCGATTTTACTTCGGCCAGCGCAATCACCGGGAATACCCTGATGAACAGAAAGAACAGCGTAAAGAACAAACCGAAGGTGCCCAGGTAGATGGCTACCTCGACCCAGGTGGGTTTGTACATGCTCCAGCTCGATGGCAGGTAGTCGCGGTGCAACGAAGTTACCACAATCACAAAACGCTCAAACCACATCCCGATATTCACAAAGATGGAAAGAATGAAGGTGAAGGTGAGGTTGGTTCTTAGTTTCTTGAACCAAAGCAGCTGTGGTGAGATTACGTTGCAGGTCATCATGATCCAATAGGCCCAGGCATAGGGGCCCAGCGCGCGGTTCACAAAGGCATAGCGCTCGTACTGAACTCCGCTGTACCAGGCCATGAATAACTCGGTAATGTAGGCGATGCCGACTATGGAGCCGGTGGCGATGATGATCTTATTCATCGATTCAACATGACCCACGGTGATGTATTCTTCCAAATGCAGGGCTTTGCGTGTTACAATCATCAGGGTGAGCACCATGGCAAAACCCGAGAATACGGCACCCGATACAAAATAAGGTGGAAAGATGGTGGTGTGCCAGCCGGGAATTACCGAAGTGGCAAAGTCGAAACTCACAATGGTATGTACCGAAAGCACCAGTGGCGCTGCCAGCCCGGCAAGTATAAGGCTCATCGATTCGTGGCGCTGCCAGTGGCGTGCCGAGCCTTTCCAGCCAAAACTAAGGAAGTTGTAAGCTTTTTTCTTCCACAGGGTTTTCATACGGTCGCGAATGGTTCCGAGGTCGGGCAGTAGTCCCATGTACCAAAACAGAAGCGATACCAGTAAATAAGTCGAAATGGCAAAAACATCCCACAACAGGGGCGAGTTAAAGTTAACCCACAGCTCGCGGGTATTGGGATAGGGGAAAATGAAAAATCCCAGTGGCAGTCGTCCCATGTGTATGAGCGGAAACAAGCCGGCACACATTACCGCAAAGATGGTCATGGCCTCGGCTGCCCGGTTAATACTGGTTCGCCATTTCTGACGGAAAAGGAGCAAAATGGCGGAAATAAAGGTGCCGGCATGGCCAATACCCACCCACCATACAAAGTTGGTGATGCTCCATCCCCAACCAATGGTGCGGTTAACGCCCCAGGTTCCTATACCAAACCAGATGGTATAGGCAATCATGGCAAATCCAAATACCATGACCACAAACGAGAGTCCAAATCCCATGTACCAGAGTTTACCTGGTTTGGCATGGATTGGAGCGGCCACATCGTTTGTAATGTCGCTGTAGCTTTTTTCGCCGTTGATTAATGGTTCTCTGACCGTTGATGTGTACATAAGCTATCGGTTAGTTTTAGCTATTTCGTTGTTAATCAGCTTTTGTTTCTAATCTTTGTTAAGTATCCCACACTTGGGAGGGTGTGAATTTCTTCGAGCAGGTGATAGTTGCGCGGATCTTTCATCATTTTTGCTACTTCGCTGTCGGGATTGTTTACATCGCCAAACACGATGGCATCGGCACTGCATACCTGCTGGCAGGCAGTGAGCAGTTCGCCGTCGTAAAGCGGGCGTCCTTCCAGTTTGGCATTCAACTTCTTCTCCTGAATACGCTGAACACAGAAAGAGCACTTTTCGATTACCCCTTTGGCCCGTACGGTCACGTCGGGATTGTGTCGCATCCGGCTCAGGTCGAGTGTCAGATTGGCCGGGTCGTAACGGTTGTTGGGGATGGCATCGGCCCCGGTGTAGTCGAGCCAGTTAAAACGACGCACCTTGTAGGGACAGTTGTTGTTGCAATAGCGCGTTCCAATGCATCGGTTGTAGGCCATTTGGTTCAAACCTTCGCTCGAATGGTTGGTAGCGGCTACCGGGCATACGTTCTCGCAGGGCGCATTGTCGCAATGCTGACACATTACCGGCTGACGAACTACTTCGGGATTGGTATCGTCGCCATTGTAGTAGCGGTCGATGCGAATCCAGTTCATTTCGTGAACCTTCAGCACTTCCTGCTTGCCCACTACGGGAATATTGTTTTCGGTATTACAGGCCAGAACGCAGGCACTGCATCCGGTACACTTGCTTAAATCGATGGCCATGGCCCATTTGTGCCCCTTGTATTCATGAGGAGGGTACAAGCTGGTTTTATGGTGTTCCACTTCTTCGTGCATCTCGTTGCCGGCATTGGGTTGGGCCTTCCATTCACTAAGGGTCGCCTCACGCACAATGGGACGCCCTTCCATCGACTGATGACCCTGAACCAGGGCGAGTTGGTCGAACTCGCCGGTTTTTTTGAGATCCAGCCCGTGCACTGTCAGTGAACGGAAACCTTCTTTCTCATCAATCAGCGGATAAGCATTCACTCCGGTGATTAATTCCTGAGGAATGCCGGTACTACGGCCGTAGCCCAGCATGATGCTGATGGTACGATCGGCCTGACCGGGTTGAACAAAGGCCGGTAATTTCAGTGCTCCCACCTGAACCACGTCGCCGTTTTTAATTCCCATCTGACGGGCAACTACAGGAGCAATCGATGCATAGTTGCCCCAGGCAATCCTTGTTACCGGGTCGGGGCATTCCTGCAGCCAGGGGTTGAGCGGACCGTGTCCGGTACCGGTGTTAATTCCTTCGGTGAGTTCGACTGAATAGCCGGCAGGAAAGCTTTCGTCATTCACTTTCCTAAGGGCAGTGGCTGCTTCGTTGCTTTGTATGCTGATGCTTTGTGCTTCAATATTGTATGCGAATTCGCCCCGTCGGAGTACATCGACCCAGAAACGATCGGGATCGGTGCTTTCGTTTTGTTTTGGATAGTAATTCTCTGTCCAGTAGTTTTTTATGTAGTCGCGCCAGCCGGTTTCGTTGCCCAGCCAGCTTAGGAGTGTTTCCTGTGCCTGCCTCGAATCGAATAATTTATACAGCGTAGGTTGAAGCACGGCAGCAATTCCGCTTTTGTATTCCGCATCGTCCCAGCATTCGAGGTAGCCCGGCGACGGAAGCACATAGTTGCAAAGGGCTGCACTTTCGTCGGGCAGCGCACCCAGCGCAACCGATAAACGGGCATTCTGAATGGCTTCCTTTATTTTTTCTGCCTGCGGGGCATTGTATACAGGGTTGACATCCCACAGAATGACCGCAGCGGGATTGCCTGAAAGCAGGGATTCCGACCAGTTGTTATTTCCGCGGTAATGATTGTAAGAATGGTCCCAGGTGATGGTTTGTCCCACATTGCCGAGCATGTAATTGATGCTGTTCACCAGTACCTGGTAGTCGGGATTGTTTTCACCGCATACGAGTAACGATTGTCCCTTGTTGCGGCTCAGGTCGGCCAGCACTTTTCCCAGGTCTTCACGTAACTCTTCCGGTGGAAGTTTTCCTTCGATAAGTGGCAGATCCTGTTGTGAAGCAAGGTGATTGTGCAGGTAAAGCAGAATGGCTCCGTAATCGCTACGGTCGGCACGAATTCGGATGTCGGCGTTGGAGCCGCTTAGCGACATGCCGGCTTCGATCTGGTAATGCCGGTTGAGGTCGTGTTGGCCTTTTCGCAGGTCGCGGCGCTGACTGTACTGTGTCGAGAATTCTACCGGCGAAAGCCAGGTTCCCAGAAAGTCGCAGCCCAGGGCGACAATGCATTCGGCCTTGTCGAAACGATATTGAGGCAGGGCCTCGTTACCAAAGAAGCGACGATTGGCTTCGCGGTATGCATCCATTGGGATGGCATCGTACATTTGCCACTCGGCACTGTATGCCCGTGTGAATTCGCCAATGAGCTGACGGGTGGAAGGACTGATGATGGTAGGGGTAAGGAGTACAATCTTTTCACCTTTTTCAGCTATTTCTTTCAACTGGGCACTGATTTCCTGATCGGCTGTGGTCCAGTCGGCTGTTTCCCCATTTATAAGGGGGGAAGCATAGCGGTTTACATTGTACACATCGAGTACCGAAGCCTGTACCTTTCCGCTGGTTCCTCGTGGCGTAATCAGCGATTTGGGGTTGGGTTCCAGTTTGATGGGCCGGCTGTCGCGTACCTTCACCAGAACACTGCAATATTCGTTCTGATTAAAATACGACGATGCATAATAGGCTGCTTTTCCCGGTGTGATTTCTTCAGGTTTAATGAAGTAAGGAATTGCTTTTTCGACCGGGCGCTGGCACGAGGCTATCAGTGCAGCCGAAGCTGAACCAAGTCCCAGCACTTTCAGGAAATTTCGTCGTGATGTCGGACTGCTAACGACTTGCTCGCCGGCTGCCAGTCTTACATCTTCTTCCGGCTCAAATTCGTCAAGAATATGCCAGTATTTGTTTTCTTCACTCATCAAGTTAACTTTTGAACGGTGACGGAATGGTTTATATATCAGATTAGTAATGACATTTTGCACATTCGTTGGCGCCTATGTCGCTGGCCATGATCGAATCGCGCACTCCTGCATCGAGGTTCTTGTGGAAATCCTCGAATACCGAATGATAATATTCGTTGTTTTCAAAATCGACCTTGGTGTCGCGGTGACATTCGAGACACCAGCCCATCGACAGATCGTTTTCCTGTTTCACAATGTGCATTTCTTCAACTGCACCGTGACACGAGGCACAATCCTGCTTTCCGGCTCCAACGTGCTGGGCATGGGCAAAAAATACATGATCGGGAAGCTGGTGAATTCTGATCCATTCAATGGAACGTCCTTCTTCGTGTGCCTTCACCAGTTTATCGATTTCGAAGCGACCAGAACGGGAACCCTCGCGAACAATCACATGGCAATTCATACACAGGTTGGTCGAGGGGATGTTGGCCGATTTCGATTCATCGGCAGTATGATGACAATACATGCAATCGATCTGGTTATCGCCGGCATGTACTTTATGTGAAAACTTAATGGGCTGATCGGGCTGATAGTTCTCGCTTCGTCCCAGTTTAACAGCTTCTTCATAGAGCATAAAAAGCTGGTAACTAAAAGCTCCCAGGAAGATAAGCAGCGGAACGAGCTTGAACTTTACTTTATGAAAATACAACAGATCGAGCAGGGCCCATGTAAGCACAAGTCCCAGCACGATAAACAGCATTAAGCGCAATGCCGAAGGTTTTTCTGCCGGCAATCCATGGTCGGCCATGCTGTCCATGTAAGCTTTTACGTAAACATACTGGTCTTCGGGTACATCAATTTCGGCATGCGCTGTCGACATCACTTTACCAAAAGGAGACGACAACACATCTGTCAGCTCTTCAAGTGTTTTGTCACGGTACTTTTCTGCAATTTCGATGGCTGCAGGATTCCAGTTGATGGTGTCGGCAGGCTGAAGGTAGTGGCACGATACACACGAAGGAGCCTTGCTGCCCTTTGGCAGCAAACCCTTAAAATAACGTTCGCCTTGTTTAACATCACTTTTGGAATAGCTTCCTGAACCGGGATCGACATCATTGGCCTGAACGGCCATGAATGAGAATAAGAAAAGTGCCAGCAATGTGAGGTTGACATAACTTCGCACTTTAAGATGCTGATGACTCATGTTCAATCGTTTAATTAAATTAGCATTGATTAGCGGAACCGACCCGCATCGCTTTATGTTTTGGCTCTTGGTATTATCAAACACAGAAAACTAAGCTTTGTTGGTAACAGTTAGTTGTTTAGTGAATAAAAACCATTGAATATGCGATGAATTGCTGCGAAATTATCAGCTGGTCAACAACACACTCTGTGATCTTTATCACCAAAACAACACAGGCACCAAAAAAAAGTTGAAAGAAAACTGAACACTTTTTAACTTTTTTTTCAAAATGTTCATTCCGAAGTTTTTAAGATGAACAATTCCATAACGATTCAGCTGATCATTAAGGCGACAGAAGAACTAAGTAGTAGCCCAAGGGCTTATTTTTCAGCTTGCTGCTGCTTGTTTGATGCTTCTTTACGGTAAAGCGAAGGCAGAGCAATGTCGTAATAAATTACAACAAGCCGTAAGGTAATAATAAGCACTACGGGAATGATTTGTAAATAAGGCTGATGGATGTTGAGATAGTAAAGCGTAAGGTAAACCATTGAGCCCAAAATACTAACAGTGGCATAAATTTCTTTCTTGAAGATCACCGGGATTTCGTTTACCAATATGTCGCGTACCACTCCACCGAAAGCGCCCGTCATGGTTCCCAGTATGATGCAGTTGATGGCATTGAGATCAAACTGAAGTCCGATTTGTACCCCTGTTACCGTATACAATCCAAGACCGATGGCATCGAAAAATAACAGAGGCTTGTTAATGTGGTTCAGCTTCGATCGAAAGATGATGGCGATGATGGTGCCGGCAATGATAAAATAGATGTACCATGATTGTTCGATCCAAAAAACGGTTTTACCCTCAAGCAGTATGTCGCGCAAAGTTCCACCACCCACTGCTGAAACAAAGGCGATAATGAATACACCAAAAGGATCAAAACGGTTTTTCATGGCGGTTAAGGCACCCGAAATGGCTAGTGCCAGTGCTCCGGCAATGCTGATATAATTGAGGATGGTATCCATGTTTTAAAGTTTTCGGCAGCAAGATAAAAAATATATTTTTGCAAGATGCTTAACAACGATTCATTAAATTCCGACTGGCGCAGGGTGGCATCGACCATTTACCGCAAACCGCTTGATTCAAAAATCTTCGGGCAGGTCGATCTGGATGTGACCCGTTTGGAGGAATTTGTTAGTGACAAACGCAGGAAAGGGATCAAAATCACGCTCACCCACATGATGGTGCTGGCCGTAGCCCGCTGCCTGCGCGATGAAGTGCCGGCACTGAATACCTACATTCGAAGGGGAAGGGTCGTGTCGCACCAAAGCATCGATGCCATGGTGAGTGTGCTAAAAGCCGATGGAGGTATGAGCTCGGTAGTGATCAGGGAAGCCGACCGGCTCAATGTTAGCTCACTGAATGAACGCATGGCCGAAGCCATTCAAAATACCCGGCAGGGGAAAGAAGGCGCATCGATGGAATCGAAAAACATTGTGGCCCGATTGCCCTGGCCATTCCGAAGCTGGGTGTTTTCTCTTTATCAGTTGCTGACCATCAAATGGGGATTGCAACTGCCGTTTTTGAAAGCTTCGCCCGACAGCATGGGCTCGTTTGTGATCAGCAATATTGGAAGTATTGGTTTAGAAACAGGTTACCCGGCACTTTTGCCCGGTGCCAACATGGCTTTTGTTCTGGTGATGGGAGGAGTGGCCAAAAAGCCCGTGGTAATCGACGATGAAATAGTGATTCGCCGCATCATGTCGCTTTCCATCGTAATGGATCATCGCATGGTCGATGCCTCACATGGTGGCAAACTGCTGCGTTATCTGCGGAGAGTGTTTAAGGAACCAGAGCTGCTCGAAAACTAGTTGCTGATTATTTTCCCAGCTTCAATATGCCGAAGGCCCCCCTTACCACAATGATGAAAACAAGGCCCCCCACCAGCAGGTCGGGGTATTTCGATTGGGTAAACAGCACGAGTATACCAGCTATAATAACGCCTGCATTGATGATGATGTCATTGGAAGTAAAGATCATGCTGGCCTTCATGTGGGCTTCCTTGCTTTTCGATTGTTGAAGCAGAAACAGACTTACCGCGTTGGCAATCAGTGCCAGGGCCGAAACAATGATCATGGTTCGGAAATCGGGCAGGGCTTCGTCGGCCACAAAGCGACGAATTACTTCGGCAAGGCCTACCGTGGCCAGGGTCAGCTGAAAGTATCCGCTTAAAGTCGCTACCTTTTTCTTGCGTAAAACAGTTGAACCCACTGCCCATAAACTCAGCCCGTATACCATGGCATCGGCCAGCATGTCGAGCGAATCGGCCACAAGTCCCATCGATCGCGAAAGCAGGCCGGTGGTCATTTCAAGCAGAAAGAAGCCAAAGTTGATGATCAAAACAGCCCAAAGCATCCTTGTTTCAGCCACCGTGTCGGCTTTGTTCAGTTTTTCATTGTAAGCGATGGTCGCCACTTTCTTCGAACCCAGATTCAATTCGCTAAGCCCTTTTTCAATGGCCTCGTTTTCCTTTTCGTGATAAACATACAAGCTGCGTGCGGCGATATCGAATTCCAGCTTTTGTATTTCATCAATTTCTTCAAGTTTCATCCTGATCAGAGCTTCTTCCGAAGGACAATCCATTTTTGAAATATGGTAGGTACTTTTGAACATGCCGGCAATTTTAGAATACCATAACAAAAAAACAAAAAAGGTGTTCAGTTGGCTAAAATTTGTTTTCTCAGCGGCATTGACGGGCCGGAAATTCAGATTCAAATCTACGGTAATATTTGCCGCTTGTGTGTATTTAGCGGTTGTTTACTGATCTTTTCCGTTTTTATTCTGTCAGCAGGCTTCATCGTGTAATGCTTTTCGTTTCTTTATGACTTATGATAAAAAAAACCGAGACAATGAAGACCATTATTATTTGCCTGGCACTTGTAAGCCTGATGAGTTGTAATTCGCCTGTAAGTGTTTATGAATGGCGCGGTGCCAATCGTGCCGGAGTTTATAACGAAAGTGCATTGCTGCGCGATTGGCCTGCTGAGGGACCTGATTTGCTCTGGTCGGTCGATGGACTGGGGCATGGCTATGGATCGCCTGTGGTGGCAGGCGACAGAATTTACCTGACAGGAACCAACGATTCGACTGCTGTTTTGCGGGTTTTCGAGGCAGATGGTACGCCGGCCGGTGAAGTATCCTTTGGCGATGAATGGAATGTGAACTTCCCCGGATCGCGCTGTACGCCTACTGTTTATGGCAACGAGGTGTACGTGCTTTCAGGAAAGGGCGATTTAGCCTGTATCAGTGCTGAAAGTCTGGAAGTGTTGTGGACAAAAAGTCTTTTGCGCGATTTTAACGGCATCGCTCCCCGTTTTGGTTTTGCTCAATCGCCGGTGGTCGATGACGAAAAGGTGTATTGCACGGCCGGTGACAGTATTTACAATGTGGTAGCTCTCGACCGAAAAAGCGGAGCACTCAGCTGGTCGTGTAAGGGCATGGGAGAGCGTCTGGCTTATAACTCAGGTCGCATAATCGATCATAAAGGAAGGAAAATTGTGCTGCTTTTTTCGGCTTACCATCTGATGGCAATCGATGCCGAAAAAGGAGAGTTGCTGTGGACACACGAACAACGAAATACGCCTGTTGAAAAGCGGGAGCCCGGAGCAGGCGATACCCACGGAAATACAGTGCTGTACGAAAATGATACGCTGTATTATGTTGAGGGAGATGGAAATGGTGCCGTAGCCCTTCGATTGGCTGATGATGGAAATGCAGTGGAAGAAATCTGGCACAGGCAGGAAGTCGATAACTACATGGGCGGAATTGTGAACTACGATGGTTTTCTTTACACCTGCGGTTTTTCGAAGCGCAACTTGCTGAAGATGAATGCACGAAGCGGACTTGTACTCGATTCGCTTGATCTGGGCCGTGGTGCACTGATTGCCGCCGACCAGCTGCTGTTCTACTACAATTTCAGAGGAGAGGTACACCTGGTTGATGTCAGGGATCAAGCCTTCGAAAGCAGGGCTTCATTTAAAATAAAGAAAGGAACAAAGGAGCATTTTGCCCATCCGGTGCTGCACAATGGAACTTTACTGATCAGGCATGGCGATTATTTGGGAGCCTACAAAGTGCAGTGAGAAATAAATGAGCCAGACTTGATGCAGCAATGGTTGCACAAGCCTGGCTTTTTGTTGTTTATCAGTTGAAGTTAATTGCTGATCTGCAGCTGGCCGCTTACATAGTTGCCGCTTTCGTTTTGAATCCGATAAAGGTAAAGCCCGCTTCTTAGTCCGCCCCGTTCAAGCAGTAGCTCGTTGCTGCCTGTTTCCTGTGTCGTTTCGCTGAAAAGCATTCGACCACCAGTGTCATAGATGCTTAGCAGCAGTTTTTTGCTTCCCGAAAAAGGGTGGGTAATTCGCGCTTTCTGTGTGAAAGGGTTGGGATACACCTTTGAGCCTGACTGTATTGTTTTTTGTTCATTGATGGTATTGGGACCTTTGGTGTTGACCATGGTAATGGTCGAAATGGTCAAAGGGTCGATCGAAAAAACCGAATCGCTGAGTTCGCCCGTAAGCTGACAGTTGATCCTCATGTTGGTTTGGTATACTTCCGATTTGTCGAAAGAAAAACTTCCCGGAAAAATCTTGATATCACGCGCACGGTAGTCCGAACGATTGACAACCACCACAACCGCCGAATCGCCGGTGCTGTTCATGAAACCCACGGTGGCTATTTCGCTGCTGGCCAGCTGGGTGTTGATGCGTTGCCATCCGGGTTCGATAAAGGCAGAAAATTGCTTGAAGGCAAAAAACATTTTATTCCGGTAATAACCCCGGGGATATTTCCACGATCCGGGAGTCCATGGATTATCGAGCGTTACCAGTCCGCCTTCGTTCCAGATGAGGTCCCAGTAAAAATAAGCTACCACATTTTCATCGACCAGCGATTTGTAAATGAGTCCCGAAAGGTTGAACCAGTCACTGCGTTCGTACTCTGTTTGATAATGAGGGATTTCAGGATACAGTTCGCCCACTTTTTTCATGTCGGCTGTTACCCATGGATTGTTTTCATCCACCCCGTGGTAGAGGTGGTGGGCAATGCCGTGCAGGTATTGTACATCGATTTGTTTCATGTAGTTCTGAACCACATTGTAGCCAATGCCAATGGTTTCGGGGCCCAGCAGCTTTGTTTTATGACCGGAAGACTCAAAGGCCTTGTAAACCGTCTCGAGTGCTTTGTTGTAACCGGCAATGGTGTCGGTGCTGTTCACCAGTTCGGCCGGGGCGAGCCGGCACGATTCATAGGTGGCGGTAAAGTCGGGCTCATTTTGGATGCTAACAAAAGTAGGGTAAATTCCGGCAGCCTGATAGGTATTGAGCGATTCGACCCACCATTGGGCGAAAGCGTCGTAATCGAAGTTCACTGTTGCGTCTTCGAGTGTGTACCTGAGGGTACCGCCGTTCGATCGGTCGTTGTTGCTCTTCAAATAGGCGGGAGGTCCCCACGAAGTAGTCAAAAAAGGAATGGGATTTCCTCGTACTCTTTCCGACTGGGTAATGTATTCCTTTACCCGGCCAATCATGTCGGCATCGTAACCGTGGGCATTGCGTACACGCAGGAAGTCGAGACTTAGTTCGCCAAATATAATGTCGTAGATTTCTCTTTTATTGGGATGTGCATTTAACCAGCCTTCATAATAAGCCAGTGAGGCACCGAATCCTTCGAAAGTCTGAAATTTTTCTTCGGGAGTCATGTTCAGTTTTAATACCTGGGCCTTACTGTTTTTTGGCGCAACACCCGGAAAGCTCAAAACGCAGAGCAACAAAAAGAGTTTGTAAATAAAATTCATATTCACCGTGTTTTTAAATCACTAAAGGCTGGTAAAAATATAAAAAGCCTTAGAGTAGAAGGGCTATTTTATTGCAGGAAGTGGGGGACAAATCTGTTGATTATTGTTGCTTTTCACTATATTTGATCGAACCTAACTGAAGAACAGATGCTTGTAAAATTGATCACTTCGCTGCTTTTTGTGTTCATGATTGTTATGAACTATTTAGCCAATGCCCTGCCGCTTAACGGAAAAACCACCGGCGAATTGTCTGATGCTTATCCCAATTTGTTTGTTCCGGCCGGAATTACTTTCTCCATCTGGGGGGTGATTTATCTGTTGCTGGCGCTTTATGTTGTGCTGCAATTTTTCCCTGCTTATTCGAAAGTTGCAAGTGATATTGGATGGCTCTTTGCCATCAGCTCGCTTTTCAACGGACTATGGATTATTGCCTGGCACTATCAGCGCCTGCCGCTGTCTTTGCTGGTAATGGCCGGAATGTTGCTAACACTTCTACTCATCAATCAGCGAATTAGCGCTTTAAATTATGGCTGGGTAAAAGCTGCGTTCGGTGTTTACCTGGGTTGGATATGCATTGCTACCATTGCCAATGTTACCGCAGTATTGGTGAATTACAACTGGGGCGGATGGGGTATTTCGGAACAAAGCTGGGCGCTGATAATGATGACGGCCGGCATGTTAATCGGAATCATTACACTTGTTAAAATGAACAATCCCTTTGTCGGGCTCTCTGTTGCCTGGGCTTTTGCAGGCATTGCCATCAAACGACAAAGCGATTACCCGCTTATTATGGGTGCTGCCATTGTAATGGCTGTTCTTGTTCTGGGCGTTTGTATTTATCAGCTGTTTTTTTCATCACGCATGCTTAATGCCTGATTTGTTTATTTGTTGACTCCCAAATTTTAAAAATGACTTTTTTCAAACTGTTTCTGGTCAGTATCTTCTTTGGCTTAAGTGCTGCATCATTTTCACAAAGTGATTCACTCATTTTGATTGGCGATCTGGCCAACGATCTGGGTAAATCGGTATGTACAACATCCAACGGCGATCTGATCCTGCTGGCCGAAGTTCAAAAAAGCAGATTCAGTCAAAGAACCTCTTATTATGCGCGCTTCAAAAAAAATGGAAGTATGCTTTGGCAACACACTTATCAAAGTGAGCATGCAATGGAAGCAAACCATATTACACCCCTTAAAAATGGCAATTTTGCACTGACAGGTACCTGTTTCGGCGAACGAAGTTTAGACATGCATGTACTGATTATCGATGACGACGGGAAGATTGTCTCAGATATGCGCATCGACAATGGGGGAGTGGATAAAGGATATAAATCCATTGAAACACGAAACGGTCAGCTGATAACTTTGGGCTTTGCCGAAAATAAGTCACCTCTTTTGGACCTGTTTATTTCATGTCATAGCAGCGAGGGAAAAACGTTATGGAGAAAAGCAATCGGCTCGAATATTTATGATTATGCTTTCGATGTGCTGGAAGCCGAAAATGGTGATTTGCTGCTTTGTGGAACGCTGGGGGGATTTTATTACCGCACAGGCTGGGAGTACCGGAATCACGATGCCCAGTTCTTGATTTATCGCCTTGATAAAAATGGTGAAGTGCTGTTTTCGAAAGATTGGGGCGGCAACGGTCATGACGAAATAAAGCGAATTGTTGCAGACCCCCGTGGGGGGTTTTTTCTGTTTGGATCAACACAATACAACGATTCGCTCAGCTTCGATATGTTTCTTCAAAAAACGGATGACGATTTCAATGTTTTATGGAGCAAGTCCTTTGGAGGCGTTTTGTGGGACAAGGGAAACGATTTGCTCTTGTCGAACAACAATGAACTGTATTTGATAGGAACATCGCAAAGCGAAGGAAGTGAAAGCGGAGCTGATATGCTGCTAATAAAATGTGATCTTTCGGGGGAGGTACTTTGGGAAAAAAGACTGGGCTCGGCAGGAAGTGACGAAGGGGTAGCCCTGGCTGGTGACTCTTCGGGTGATATTATCATTACAGGATCGGTATCGGCCGGGCAACAACTAAAGCAGGCCGCCGTGGCCCTATTTTCTTCCGAAGGAAAACAAAAAGCATTTGATAAGCTTCAAATCAAAAAGATGAATGAAACCAAGGTTTATCCTAATCCGGCCAGTAGTTACCTTCACATCGAAATTGATCCGCTTTATAAAGGACCTTTTACCTTTCAGCTTTATAATTTTTCCGGGCAGGTGGTCAAGTCAATCAACATTGAGGCTGTCCCCTTTACCTGTACTGACCTTGAGCTAAGCAACGGAGTGTATTTGTACCGCATAAGCAATCAGTCGGAGCTTATTCATTCGGGACAGTTGATGCTTAATACCGATTTTCTGAATTGAGTAAGGAATCGAGATTGACAAACTGGTAGCTAAGCGTTCTTTCCGACTGAGAGAATTCGAATTCAAGAAAGCGATCGTCGGGTTGAAGCGCGTATTCATCCGCTTGTTTGAAATACTTTGACTTCTCTAAGCCCGAAGCCATAAAAGTAATCCCGTCGGCCGAACGTTGCGCATAGTGTGTTCCGTTCGATCCTGCATCTCCCATAATGCAGTAAACATCAATCCCCCTTTGCTGTACTTTCACCAACATGGGGTAAATGGCTTCCTTAAAAGTGCTTTCCGAACTGTTGCAATGTGCATTATAGTGTGTAAGAAGGGTATGACCGATCAGACTTGGATTCTTTATTCCGGGAATATCTTTCCAGATTCCATGATGAAAAATCAACAGGAACTGCGATGACTTACTGATTGTATCACAAAACTGGGTCAGCATTTCGTACTGGGCATTCAACTGCTCACAATCGGAGGGATTGAGCGACGAGTCGTACACAAAAAATGATACTCCTTTATGGTGGTAGCTGTAAAATGTTTCTCGCCCGGTTAAGAAGCGATACCAGTCGACATTCCCATTCAGGTAATCATGGTTGCCAAGTGCCCAGAGGGTATTCTGACTTTTTACGTCAAATACCTCATCGACATGCTCCAGGGTGCTGTACTTCGACAAGGTGGCCGGAGTGACATCACCACCCAGCATGATGACATCGTAATTCGATAAATCCATCTGCTGCACTCTTTCGTCTACACGGCTGGGGCCACCATTGTTCCAGTGTTGATAACAATGTCCCAGAAAAATAAATCGGCTAACTTCACCTTGTCCATAGCTGTTGGTAATCGTCACGCTAAAAAGCAGCAGCAACACTATTTTGTAAACGATTCGTTTCATAGAAAAAGTTTTTGGGTTCAGGTAGATGGACTTCGTTTTAACACTCAGACTATTTATTTTGCTTTTACCAAATATTGGCAACGCATAAATAATTGATCGTGTATCACTACAAATATAAATAGATTTTCTCCCGAACTTTAGGAAAATGAGTTTCAACATCAGGTAAAATTGAAACACCTCATCTTCTTTATTGTTATTAACAGTTAATGAGAGCAGCAGCACCTCCAAATTTTCCATTTCTTTCTATTGTCTCCGATTGCCTTCCATGGCTTCCAATCGCCTTTCATCACTTACCCTTTTGTTCTTTTCTCCGTCAAATACTTCCAGTAGCGCCGGGGCATGTGGTTTTTCTGGCACTTCAGATTGAGTCGCTCCATGATGGTGATGTGCTCGCAATAGTTTTTCCACAGTCGCTGGTAGTTTACTTCTCCTTCGTGCAGTGCCGATTCCTGAAGTGTTCCGTCGCTGCGGTTAAACGTGGGCTCGTTCAGCATCACTTCCTCCGTTTTCCGAAGGTTGTAGTAAAAGCCATAATCGCGTTTCAGGTCATACAGCAACCATTGTTGATCGGCAAAACGATCCTTAAAATGCTTCAGCAGCATGGGCAGCACATCGTAGCGTGGACTGATGGCCGAAAAATAAATCCCGTCGCGGGTAAGCTGAAAACGCACCAGTTCAATCATACGCATGGCTTCGTGACTCACCCTGCGCGCTGCCTGTCGAATGGCCAGCACATGCTCGTCGGCATAATTGCCTTCGATGGGCGTTTTGCTGTTGAACGATAACTGAGCAAAGCGAAACAGCTGCATTTCGATTCCGCTTTCACCCGACAAAAAAGCCATGAATGGAAGCTGGTCGAGCTGCCAGCTCAGTTTTTGCTGCCACGCATCCCAAACCCTGTCGGCATGCACCTTGTTCGTGGCAATTGTTCTGGTTTCAGCGAACATCGTAACCTGAAACAAATTGTTGGCACCAATTTCTGTAGGTTCAATGCGCTGTTCGTAGCATTCAAAAATTAAGCTTAAAAAACCCTCAAAAGTTCCGTCGTACAATAAAATCATGTTTCCTGTCTTTATTATTTGGGGGGCCAATCGGCCTTCGGCTGCAAGTGGCCGCGTGTTGCCCCTTGTTTCGCAGGGCGGGCAGTCGGCTTCCGCTGGTCGCCACCTGTCCGCCCGCTCAACAGCGGTGCAACCCGTGGCCCGCTTTCCGCCTCCGTCCGGCCCCAAGCCGCTGCAGGCTGTCAATATCAATGTGTAATAAAGCGCTCCCGGTTGGCCAGCAACAATGCGTTTGGCTGAGCCGTAAAGTCAAATAATTTTAACTGGGTGTCGGGCTGGAGTCGTTTTTGCCGATCAGCCCTTAATAGTTGTACTTTTAGCCGCGCCGGATCGTAGTCGTGCAGGGCAGGGGGCAATTCATTGTTCGTTATAAAATATTGAGCCCGCTTCATCACCACACCAATTTTTTTCAAATGGCTGGCAGTTAATTTTCCAAAGCGTCGTGCCTGTATAATCCGCTGGGCCGATTGTACACCAATGCCTGGAACACGCAGTATCATTTCATAATCGGCACGGTTCACATCGACCGGATACAGGTGGTAATTTCGCAGGGCATACGCCAGCTTGGGATCTACGTCGAGATCGAGAAAGGGGTGTTCGTCCGACACAATTTCGCTGGCGCTGAAACGATAAAAACGCATCAGCCAGTCACTCTGATAGAGCCGGTTCTCTCTTACCAGAGGAGCTTCCTTTAATACCGGCAGCCGTTTGTCGTAACTGTTAACAGGCAGATAGCCCGAATAGTACACCCGCTTTAGTCTTTGCTGCTCGTAAAGATTGCTTGCCAGGGTCAGAATCTGCTGATCACTTTCGGGCGTTGCTCCAACAATTAATTGAGTGCTTTGTCCGGCAGGAACAAAGGGGTGGGCATGCTGGTATTTTTTTAGTGCTTCGCGGTTTTCATTGATCCCCGAGCTGATTCGGTTCATTGGCAAAAATACCTCTTCATGATTTTTTTCGGGAGCCAGTTTTTTTAGTTCCTGGTTGGTGGGGATCTCAATGTTAACACTCATCCGGTCGGCATATTTGCCGGCTTCGTTAATCAGTTGTTCACTGGCGCCCGGGATGGCTTTCAGATGAATGTAACCATTGTAGCGCTCTTCGGTGCGCAGTTTCTTAGCCACCAACATCATGCGTTCCATGGTATAATCGGGATTTTTAATTACACCCGAACTCAAAAAAAGCCCCTCGATGTAGTTGCGACGGTAAAAACCAATGGTAATGTCGACCAGCTCCTCCGGAGTAAGGGTGGCACGTTGATGATCGTTGCTGCGGCGGTTAATGCAATAGGCACAATCGTAAATACAATGATTGCTCATCAGTATTTTTAGTAAACTGATGCACCGACCGTCGGCCGTAAAACTGTGACAGATGCCGGCCGAAAGCGTATTTCCGATGCCTTTTCCCCGATTGGCTCTGCTGTTTCCACTCGATGAGCAGGACACATCGTACTTGGCCGATTCGGCCAATAGGTTTAGTTTCTGAATAGTGTTTTCATTCATGGCTGATTATTTTGGCTTAATCAGCGACAAGATACTAAAAATATTAGCTCAATTGGTTCCGGATTTTCAACAAATGAAAAATCGTCGATTGTGGTTTACAATGAAGGTTGGTGAAGATGCTGTTACGATGTTGCTTTACTTGTTGCTATTGCTTTGCAAAAAAGCTAAAGTGAACCTTTCCGTATTTACGGGTTTCGGTGTAAGCCGGAAGTTTACTGAAATTAAATTCTTTGGGGTGTTCAACAATGAGGATTCCATCGTCGCTAAGCAGGTTCTTCTCCAGTATTTTTTCGGGTATTTCATCAAAGCGGGGATGGTCGTAGGGCGGATCTGCAAAAATCAGATCAAATTTCGTTTTTTCTGCATCGATCATTCTGAAAACATCAGTGCGGTAAATTCGGGCAACTTCATCGAGTTCCCTGAGTACCGATTTGATGAATTGGGCATGTTTGAAATTCACTTCAACCATGGTCACATCGTCACAACCCCTCGAAATAAATTCAAAACCAATGCTGCCGGTACCTGCAAACAAATCGAGTACCCTGATGCTTTCGAAGTCAATCCGGTTATTCAAGATATTAAAAAGACCTTCGCGTGCAAGGTCGGTTGTTGGTCGGGCTTTAAAACTTTTTCCCGGATGAAACAGCCGGCCTTTGTATTTTCCTCCTATTATTCGCATAAGGCTAAGGTTAAAAGTGGAAGATAAGCAGTTTCGCTTTCATCGAGGAAAGTATAACTGATGGTATAGGGAGCCGGAAGTCGGGCCGTCTTAACCCGCGGGATGTATTCCCTGAGAAGCTGATTGAGCTCCGTAGTCTGCCAGGTATCACCTGTAATTAGTAGTTCTTCGGGGGCTTTAGTGCCCAGTGCTTTGAGCGTGCTCAAAATATAATACAAACAATCGGCATCGTTTTTAACAAAAAAGGCATTGATGAGTTGAGGGCTTTGTTCATTCACCATCAACACATAAAGCTGGTGATGGTGACGTTCGATTAACAGAAGGTTTCTGTCGTAATGCAGTTTGGGGGCATGAAGCAACATGGTCTCAAGGGGTGAAAAAAAGCGTACATGCTGAAACTGCTCTTTGAACAGCTTGACTAAAACCCCGGGTATCGACCACAACAGGAATTTGTTATCGGCTAAGCTTTGTTCAAGAACCAGCTCATCGCGTTGATGTCCATAGGTGAATGCAAAGAGTTCATCTTTTGCTTCCTGTTCATAAAGTGAAGCCGGAACCATGGTTAGCTTTCTCCCATAATAGAGCACATTGGTTTTTCGGTATTTTTGCTGCAAAACCCGGTTTGAACTGATCAGTGTACTGATTTCGTTTTTGAGTTCAAAAGCAGTAGCTGCTGTCATGAGCGATTTACCCATAACGATGAACTTACCAACTGTGTTGTCAAGTACCGAAAAAGAAAATCCATCCAGTGCACACTGGATGGATAGACTGTATTTTTGACAAGCGTTGATATCGAAAGTTTCGTCGATATGCAGGGATGTAAGCTCCATCAAAGTGCTGTTATTCCCAGTTACCGGCGTTGTTGTTGGGCTCGCTTACCGAACCAACTTTCAATCCCGGGTAACGGCTGTTTTTGCGTCGCTGCTCATTCAAATTGATGATTTGCTGTTCGTACTCATCTTTCAATTCAACCAAGATCTGGTTGTTGTGAGCCCGGGCTTCAAATACAGGTACACTTACTCCCGACCCGGTAACAATGGTGGTTTGCCCCAGCCAGAATTTCTGACCACCGGAATTCGGAATGGTGCTGATTTTATCAATCGGATATTCCTTTCCAAAAGTTTCTTCGAGTACGCTTGCTTTAATGGTGTCACGAATTATCAGTCCTTTTTCCATTGCAGCTCTTTCATCAAGCCCGGCTTCAATCATGCTGTCGGTTAACATCCCGATTTTACGAATTTTTGGAACTGAATCATACTTAACAAACGAAATGAGTGAGTCCCAATCGCCTGAAAATTTCTCGTGTACATCTTTGTAAGCCAGCTGTGCTTTACGAATGTCTTTTAATCTTTCTACCACATCTTCATACCTGGCATCTTTCTCTTTTTCAAATGCAATGGGAGTCTGAATAGTATCCCAGATCAGATAAGCCAAAAAAGCTGCTAAAGCAATTAAGACAACTTGAATGATAATTCGTTTCATTATTATGATGTTAAAAGGTTTTTGTGTGCTATGCCTGCAAATTTATAAAAAAAATTAGATTATGTTTCTTCATAAAAATTAAATTAGAGGATATGTTTGAAAAGAAACTATCGCAAATAATACGCCAAAAATTAATTGTTGAACCAACCAACAGTCAGCAGGGGGCAATCGACGGCATTGCGCACTTCCTTTACACGCACGATCAGTACAGTATGTTTTTGCTGAAAGGCTATGCAGGGACAGGTAAAACGCTGCTGGTGAGCACGCTGGTCGAAGCCCTGAAACTTTTCAAAGTGAAGACTGAACTCATGGCTCCCACCGGGCGCGCAGCCAAGGTGCTTTCACAATATGCCGGCAAGCCTGCATATACCATTCATAAAAAAATTTATCGTCAGCAATCGAATAACGACGGAATGGGGCGTTTTGTGCGCGATTACAATAAAGCTTCGAATACCCTCTTCATTGTCGACGAGGCTTCGATGATTTCGAATGAGTCGGGAGAACAGGCTTTGTTCGGAACCGGCCGACTGCTCGACGATTTGATAGAATATGTATACAATGGTAACAATTGCCGGCTGATGTTGGTGGGCGATACGGCTCAGTTGCCGCCTGTTGGGCTCAATGTAAGTCCTGCACTCGACGAAACAGTGTTGAAAGGCTACTCAATGGAGGTTTTTAGCGCTGTATTAAGCGATGTGGTAAGACAGGCTGTAGCTTCGGGTATTCTTTTTAACGCAACGTCCATCCGGAAATTAATTGATGAACAAATAAGCGGAAGTTTTTTCTCCATTGCAATTGATCGCTTTCCTGACCTGTACCGCGTGAGTGGTGAAGAACTGATAGAAACCATCAGCGCCTGTTACGACCGTTATGGCGAGTCGGAAACCATTGTGGTTACAAGGTCGAATAAACGTGCCAATGTGTTTAATCAGGGAATCAGGGGGTCCATTCTTTATCGTGAGTCGGAATTAAGCAATGGCGATTTGCTGATGATCGTAAAAAACAACTATCACTGGACCGACCCTGACGGGAAGCTCGATTTTATTGCCAACGGCGACATTGCACGGGTGATGAGGGTGCATAAGCACGAAGAGCTGTATGGATTTCGCTTTGCCAATGTCACACTGCAATTTATCGATTACGATGATGTTGAGCTTGAATGCAAGATCTTTATCGATACCCTGAATATCGAAAGTGCATCGTTTACCTACAACGACAGCCAACGGCTTTATCAGGCCGTGCAGGAAGATTATATGCACATTGGAAGTAAGGCCAAACGCTGGAAGGAAATTAAGGAAGATCCTTATTTTAATGCCTTGCAGGTAAAGTTTGCCTATGCGGTGACCTGCCACAAAGCACAGGGGGGGCAATGGGATGCTGTGTTTATCGATCATGGCTATCTCACCAAAGAAATGCTGGGCATCGATTACCTGCGCTGGTTTTATACGGCTTTTACACGTCCAAAAACGAATTTATACCTGGTTAACTTCGACAAACACTTCTTCGGTGAGGGCGATGAAGAATTCAAATAGGTGGGCAGGCTGCATCCTTGAGTGGGATTAACAAAGTTCAAAGCTTAAATGCTCCCCAAAATCAGACTAAGCAGCGTGCTATTTTTCCCGTTGCTGAGGAATTTTAATTACCATTCCTTCGCGGGCAGCTTCCGTGTTTTTGAATACTTCCCGGGCTTCCTCTATCATAAAGCCGACATCCTTGTAGCGTGCCGAGAAATGGCCGAGTAATAGTTGTTCCACATTGGAGTCGCGAGCCAGCATGGCCGCTTGCCGGGCTGTTGAATGAAAGGTTTCCTGTGCTCTTTTTTCATCGGCATTGCTGAAAGTTGCTTCGTGATACAACAGGGAGCTTTTATTCACTTGTTCACTCAGACCGGGCAAATAGGCAGTGTCGGTGCAAAAAGAATAGCTTCGCTGTTTGTAAGCAGGCAAGGTGAGTTCACTATTGGGAATCACCCTGCCTTCGGGCTTGATAAAGTCTTCTCCCTTCTTGATCTTATAAATTTCTTTAAGCGGGATCTGGTAAGCATCGATTTTTTCTTTCCGAATATTTAATTCAGCTGGCTTTTCAGTGAAGCGGAATCCGCAACAAGCGATGCGGTGTTTTACGGGAAATGAGGTCACTGTCAGCACTTCATTTTCAAGCACCAGTTGCGGACGCTTAAAGTTGAGCGGGTGCCAGATAATATTATAGCCAATATCGTCGCCCAGGAATTTCAGCTGTGATTGCAGTATTTCGGGCAGTTCGGAGTGGGCATAGATGTGAAGATCGCTTTTTCGTCCCAGTAGTACATAGGTGGTCAGCAGTCCGATAAGGCCGAAGAAATGATCGCCATGCAGGTGGGAAATAAAGATGTGATTGATACGGCTGAATTTGACTCCGTATTTACGCATCTGAATTTGTGTTCCTTCACCGCAGTCGATTAAAAAAAACCGCTCACGTACATTCAGTACATGAGCGGTATGGTATCTTTCAGAAGTTGGCAGTGCCGAACTTGTTCCTAATATGGTTAACTCGAATGGTATCATCTTTGAAGCATTTTAATGCTCAAAGATAGGATTATTCAATTTCTTTTTCCATCCAGGCTTCTGCTTCATCCAGACTTTCCTTGATATTTAAAATAGTATCAAGCAAAGAAATCTTAATGAGACTGTCAACTTCGGGTTGTAAACCGGTTAATACAAATTTGCCTTCGAGCTGTTCGCAAAGGCGATTGGCAACCAAAATGGCACTGAGCCCCGACGAATCACAATACTCACAACTTTCCAGATTAAGAACCAGATTTTTAGTTCCTTCATTGGTCATCAGTACGAATTCTGATTTCAGATCGGGCGCATTGGTCGTGTTCAGTTTAGTAGCAGTAGTACTAACTACTACATATTTGCCTTTTTTATCAATTGTGTAATCCATAGCTCGAACAAGGTACAAATTTCGGTTTTAATAATCCAAACAGAAAATTACTTTTTGTCTTTTTCTTCTTTTTCCATTTGTGTTTTCAAGGCAGCAAGATCAGAAATATCACCAAGGGTTGTTTTTTCAACGTTTTCATTTACGTTCTTCATTGCCTTGGCAGTTTGCTGATTTTGTGTGCGTTTGCTGTCTTTCTCTTCGGCGCGTTTTACATCTTCCCAAACACGTGAGTGGGAAAGGATGATGCGCTTGGCCGATTTTGAGAATTCAATCACCTTGAATGGAAGTTTGTCTTCAACTGCCACATTCGATCCGTCTTCCTTGGTCAGGTGACGAGGAGTTGCAAATCCTTCAACACCGTATGGAAGGGCAATAACAGCACCTTTGTCGAACAGGTCAACAATGGTTCCTTCGTGGATCGAATCAACAGTAAAAATGGTTTCGAATACATCCCATGGGTTTTCTTCGAGTTGCTTGTGACCAAGGCTCAAACGACGGTTTTCCTTGTCGATGTCAAGAACAACCACTTCGATGTCTTCACCAATTGAAGTGAATTCTGAAGGGTGTTTGATCTTTTTGGTCCAGCTCAGGTCGCTGATGTGGATGAGTCCGTCAACACCTTCAACAATTTCTACAAAAACACCGAAGTTGGTGAAGTTGCGTACTTTTGCCTTGTGTTTTGAACCAACAGCATACAGCTCTTCGATTTTTTCCCATGGATCGGGGTGAAGTTGTTTGATTCCCAGTGACATCTTGCGCTCTTCACGGTCGAGTGTCAGGATTTGTGCTTCTACCTCATCGCCAACGGCCAGGAAGTCCTGGGCACTGCGCAGGTGCTGGCTCCAGCTCATTTCTGAAACGTGGATCAGACCTTCAACTCCGGCAGCAATCTCAACAAATGCACCATAGTCGGCCAGTACCACTACTTTGCCTTTTACGGTGTCACCTACCTTAAGTTCGGTGTCGAGGTTGTCCCATGGGTGAGGAGTGAGTTGTTTCAATCCAAGGGCAATGCGTTTTTTCTCATCATCGAAGTCGAGGATGACCACATTGATTTTTTGATCGAGCTCAACAATTTCGTTGGGGTGTGAAACACGTCCCCAGCTCAGGTCGGTAATGTGGATCAGGCCGTCGACGCCACCCAGGTCGATAAATACACCATACGAAGTGATGTTTTTAACGGTACCTTCAAGGATCTGACCTTTCTCAAGTTTCGAGATGATTTCTTTTTTCTGTTGCTCCAGTTCTGCTTCAATAAGTGCTTTGTGTGAAACAACAACGTTGCGGAATTCGTGGTTGATTTTTACCACTTTGAATTCCATGTTCTTGCCAACATAAATATCGTAGTCGCGAATTGGTTTCACATCGATTTGTGAGCCGGGAAGGAAGGCTTCAATGCCAAATACATCGACAATCATACCACCTTTGGTGCGGCACTTGATGTAACCTTTGATTACTTCGTCCTTTTCGAGGGCTTCGTTTACACGATCCCATGAACGGAGTGCGCGTGCTTTTTTGTGTGAAAGTGTTAATTGTCCCTTTCTGTCCTCAAGGCTTTCTACGTATACTTCTACGGTATCGCCTACAGATAACTCAGGATTGTAACGGAATTCATTGAGACTGACAATACCATCCGACTTATAGCCAATGTTAACAACAACTTCGCGTTTGTTCATCGAAATAACACTGCCGTCAACTACTTCTTTCTCCTGGATGGTCGAAAGTGTATTGTCGTAAAGTGATTCGAACTCCTGGCGCTTCGATTCGCTGTAAACATTCTTTTTATTGCTCAGGTTTTCCCAGTCAAAGTCTTCATCAGCTTCTGCCACCGGATCGACCTGACGTGGTTTTTCCTGTACTTTTTCTTCGGCAGGTGCTGCTTCTTCTTTGCTTACTTCTTGTTGAACTTCAGTGTTTTCTGTAACTTCGTTCTGTTCAGCATTTTCTTTTTGTTCTTCAATCATTGAATTGTCTTAATTTAATGTGTTAGACTTTATATTGCTTTACATTTTGCGCGGCAAAAGTATAATTTAATAGTTAATAATCAAAAGGTTTAGACCATATTTTTGATGCGGACAAAATAAAAGCGGATGAAAGATCAGACTTTAACAGAATGGTTTTTTTTTTATTCCTTTTACGAAAAAATATTTGACAATATGCAATTAAATTACACCTTTGTTCAGGATGATGTTTTATAAGATGTCACAATAAACAGGATTTTTTCAAATTCTCTGCTAAATTTTGATTGGAAATTACCTGAAAATGACATTCATTTGTGTAGAAAAGACAAATGAGTACCATTTGCAGGCCATAGTTAAGATAACTTTATTATTAAGAAATGAACAGTAAAATATTAGTAACAGGAGCAAACGGACAGTTGGGAAACGAGCTCAGGAGGTTGTGTAAGAATTTTCCGGGTCTGGAGTTTATTTTTACCGATGTTGATATGTTGGATATTACGAATCCCGATGCCGTATCGGTATTTATGGAAGCAAGTAAGCCGGCCATTGTGGTTAATTGCGCTGCCTATACCGATGTTGATAAAGCCGAGGAGGATGTCAAAAACGCCCGTAAGGTGAATGCATTGGCTCCCCAGGTTTTGGCAGCCGCCTGTGCTATGCAGAATGCCTTCCTGATTCATGTTTCCACCGATTATGTTTTTGATGGTACTTCGACCGTCCCTTATACCGAAGAAGATGAACCCAATCCGCAATCGGTTTACGGAAGCTCAAAACTTGAGGGAGAAGAAAAAATCAGAACCGTTTTCGACGATTATGTTATTATTCGTACTTCATGGTTGTATTCCGAATATGGAAGTAATTTCCTGAGAAAAATACTGGCACTTGGTGCCGATCGTGAGCAGATTGAAGTCGTGGATGATCAAATTGGATCTCCAACCTATGCCCGTGATCTGGCCAATTGCATCATCGACATCATCATTAAATCGATATTGAATCCGCAGGCGTATTTGCCTGGTATTTACCATTACGCCAACCAGGGAACCTGCTCATGGGCTGGTTTTACAAAAGAAATTTTCGAACAGGCCGGAGTCGATTGTGAAGTGATTCCCGTGAGTTCCGATAAATTTCCAACCAAAGCCAAGCGGCCCGCCTACTCGGTACTCGATACCAGTAAAGTGCGTCAGTCATTTGGCATTGGAATTCCTAACTGGCGCGACAGCCTTAAAGAATGTATTGGAAAATTAAATCGTTAATGTAATATGGAAAATAAGGAACTGCTGGCCCTGGTTGAAGAAAATGCAAAGAAGTGGCTCAGTGATACTTTTGATCAGGATACCCGTAATGAGGTTCAGGCAATGCTCAGCAATGAGGATAAAACTGAACTGATCAATTCATTTTACCGTGATTTGGAATTTGGTACAGGTGGTTTGCGGGGCATCATGGGGGCCGGTACCAACCGCATGAATATTTATACCGTTGGAGCTGCCACTCAGGGACTCTCGAATTATTTGAAAAAGGCATTTGCCGATCTCGATGAAATTAAGGTGGCCATTGGTCACGACTGTCGTAACAACAGCCGTAAATTTGCCGAAGCTTCAGCCCGTATTTTCGCTGCCAACGGCTTTAAAGTATATCTTTTCGAAGATCTGCGTCCAACCCCTGAGTTGTCGTTTGCCATAAGAGAACTGGGATGTCAGAGTGGGATTATTCTTACTGCATCGCATAACCCCAAAGCTTACAATGGTTATAAGGCGTACTGGAACGATGGATCACAAATTGTGGCTCCACACGACGAACTGATTGTTGAAGAAGTCAGAAAAGTAAAGGTTGAAGCGATTCAATGGGATGGCAGCGATGATCAAATCATTTCGCTGGGTGAGGAATTCGACCAGAAATTTATTGAAAAGGCGGTATCGGTCGTAATTAATCCGGAGCTGGTAAAAAAGCAAAGCAATCTGAAGATTGTTTATACTCCGATTCACGGAACAGGTGTAAAACTGGTTCCCGATGCCTTGAAGGCAGCCGGATTTGAACAGATCATTCACGTGCCCGAACAGGATGTGGTAAGCGGCGATTTTCCAACTGTGGTGTCACCCAATCCCGAAGAGCCTGCAGCCATGGATATGGCTATAAAAAAGGCCATTGAAAGCGATGCCGACATTGTGATGGCTACTGACCCCGATGCCGACCGCATTGGCGTTTGTACCAAAAACGACCAGGGAGAATGGATCATCATTAACGGAAACCAGACAGCCCTGCTGTTTTTGTATTACATTATTACACAGTACAAGGCACTTGGGAAACTCAAAGGAAATGAATTTGTGGTGAAAACCATTGTTACCTCCGAACTGATAGCCGAAATTGCCCGCAAAAACAAGATCGAATATTTCGACTGTTATACAGGTTTCAAGTTCATTGCCGAAGTAATTCGTGATAACGAAGGAAGTAAAAAATACATTGGCGGTGGCGAGGAAAGTTTTGGATTTATGCCGGCCGACTTTGTTAGAGACAAAGATGCTGTTTCATCCATTGTTCTGATGGCAGAAATTGCTGCCTGGGCCAAGGAGCAGGGACAGTCGCTTTACGATTTGCTGAAGGCCATTTATGTTGAATACGGATTTTCGAAAGAAAAGATGAAGTACATTGTTCGCGAAGGTCAGCAGGGCGCAGTCGAAATCGAAAATATGATGAAGAAGTTCCGTTCAGCTCCGCCTCAGGAACTGGGAGGTTCAAAGCTTGAGTTGGTGAAGGATTATAGTACCCTGCTTGCAAAAAATGTTTTGACCGGAAAGGAAGAAAAAATCAATCAGAAAGTTACTTCCAATGTCCTTCAGTTTTTTACCGAAGATGGAACCAAAATATCGGTTCGTCCTTCGGGAACAGAACCTAAAATCAAATTTTACATCGAAGTGAAAGCACCGCTCGGTAAGGTCGAAGACTTTGATGCGGTGAATAAAACTGCAGAGGAAAAAATAGATCAGGTGATGGAGCAGCTGGTTGGCTGATCCTTTCTATAAAGCACAAAAAAACCGCCCTGATTCAGAGCGGTTTTTTTTGTGCTTTATTATCTTATTTAGCGCGACATCATCATGTGCATGATTCCACCGCCATTTTTCACTTTGGTATATCCCATCTGTTGTAAAATGCGCTGACCATAAGCCGATCGTGCACCCGATGCACAATAGAGTGTAATTTCTCTCGATTTGCTTCCCAGTTCATCAAGGCGCATTTGCAGTTCATCGAGCGGTATATTAACGGCTCCCGGATAGGCACCACCATGGAATTCTTCGGCTGTACGAACATCGACCACCAGCGGTTCGTTCGAAGGCTGAGCTTTTTGATTCTGCTGAGCATTCCGGCTCATCATCATCTGGTTGATGCCGCCACCATTCTTCACCTTCATGTAACCAATCTGCATCAGTACCCGCTGGGCATAGGCTGAACGGGCACCAGTTGCACAGTAAACAACAATTTCGCGCGATGCATTGTTGCCCAGCTCTTCAAAACGATAATTGAGTTCATCGAGCGGAATGTTGATGGCACCCGGGTAGGCTCCTTCGGCAAACTCTTCGGGTGTACGAACATCAACCACAATGGGTTCGTTGCTGTTGCTCACTTTTGCAGTGCTTTGTTCTTCAGCAGCTGCTGTTTCTTCCTCGAGCGACTTTTCCTCAATGGGTAGCAATTCAATTTCTAGATTTTGGAAACCCAGGGTGCGGGCATGCCGTTGCAGCGAAGTATGTCCTCCCGAAATATTGATCACCTGATCGAATCCTGCTCCCTTTAAGGTACGGAGGGCCTGGTGACCTTTTTTACCACTTTCGTCGTATACAATCAGTAAACGGTTTTCAGGAAGGGTATTTAATTTTTGTGGCAGGATCTCAAGCGGCAAATGCAAGGCTCCTTCGATGTGAGATTTTTCAAAGGCAAATACATCGCGTACATCGATGAATACCGGATTCTTTCCGGCAACAAAGGCATCGAGTTCGCTGGCAGTGAGCGATGGACTAAAGCCGGTCATTTTGTTCTCGGCCGTATAAGCAGCCATGTTCAAGGCGTCGTTTGCAGTACCAATCGGCGGTGAATAGGCAAAGTCGATATCGGCCAGGTCGCTCACCTTTAAGCGGGCTGCCGTGGCAGTGGCCAGCACGTCGAGGCGCTTGTCGGCACCCTTGTAGCCGGCTGTTTGTCCCCCCAGAATGGTCCCGTCGTTTTTGTCGTACACCAGCAGGGTGCTAACTGTTTCGGCACCCGGATAGTAGGAGGTGTGGTGTTCTTTGTGCACTACCACTGCATCGGCATCGATGCCGGCAGCACGCGCTTGTTTCAACGATAAGCCGGTAGTTCCTGCTACTGCTTCAAAAACCCTTACCACCGAAGTGCCAATGGCTCCTTTGTAGGCATGATTTCCACCCAGGGCATTCTCGGCTGCAATACGTCCCTGGCGGTTGGCCGGCCCGGCAAGCGGGATACGTACTTTGATACCATTTACACGGTGCTCAATTTCCACCATGTCGCCACCTGCATAAATGTCAGGATCGGAAGTTTGCAGATTGGAATTAACGAGTAAACCACCAGCGTCACCCAGCTCTAGTCCGGCATCTTTTGCCAGCTGCAGGGTAGGGCGTACCCCGATTGAAAGCAATACCATGTCGGCATCGAGCAACTTTCCGTTGTTGAGGCTAACCGAAGTACTGTTGATGGCACTTACTCCGGCATTGGTATGTACACCCACTCCGTACGACAAGAGTTCGTTTTCGATGAAACCGGCTGTTTCGGCTTCCATCAGCGACATCACATGGGGCATCATTTCCACCACATCGACCTTTAAGCCTCTTTTTACAAGCGCTTCAACCATTTCGAGACCAATAAAACCCCCTCCAACAACAACTGCCTTTTTGGGCTGACGTTTTTCAATGAAGTCAGAAATTTTGTCCATGTCTTCAAGGGTCCATAGCGTAAACACATGGTCGTTGCCGGCTCCCGGAAGATCGGGCTTTACCGGACGTCCACCCTGAGCCAGGATCAGTTTGCTGTATTCAAATATCAGTTCTTTCCCGCTTTGGGTGTTGCGTGCCTTGATGGTGCGATTTTCGCGGTCGATGGTACTTACTGCTGTGTTGGTATACACATCTACATCGTATTGCTCCTTGAAGCTTTCGGGACTTTGTAAAATCAGCTTCGAACGGCTTTTAATGTCGCCTCCGATGTAGTAGGGCAGGCCACAATTGGCAAACGAAACATCGGGTCCGGCTTCAAGCATTACAATTTCGGCAGAAGAGGAAATGCGACGTGCCTTGGCTGCTGCGGTAGCACCGGCTGCAACTCCTCCTATGATTACAATTTTTTCTTTTTCCATTTTTATTCTCTTTTATTACGAAACAATCTTGTTTTATCGATTATGGTTGTTACTGTGCTTTCTGTATTTCATTAATAAGAAAATCTTTGTTTTTTACTCCAACAAAGCGTTTGATCTCTTTCCCGTTTTTGAAAAGAATGAGCGTTGGAATGCTTCTCACCCTGAATTGCTGTGCCAGCGACTGGTACTTTTCAATGTCTACTTTTCCAACCAGCGCATTTCCTTCGAGATTTTCAGCTACTTCGTTTAAAACCGGTGCCATCAAACGACAGGGGGCACACCATGCTGCCCAAAAGTCGACCAGCATTATTTTATTTTTAGTTTTCAGTGCAAAGTTTTTATCACTCAGGGTGACAATCTTCTGATGATCGTCGACCAGAGGAGCATTCTTAATTTTTCGCATGGCAAACCAGCGTAGTGCGATGAACAGAACAACGAGGCTGCCTAAAATCAGTAGTACAATTTTCATATCTTTTTCTTTTGTTTTATTCTTAAATCAATTTATACCTTGGCCATCGAATTGCTTACCGGCTGCAATTCAAACAGCGATTCGATCAGGCTTGTAATTTGTTCGCTACTTTGATTGCCGGCAGTATGGTGAATCATAAGGCCGTTTTGATAGTAGAATATCAAGGGCAGTTGAAGCGGGGCGCCGGCTCCTGCTAATTCACACAAAAATGCCGATTCAGGATTATCGTATTCCATATCAAAAAATTTTACTTCGGGATAAAACACCTGTAATTGTTCGGCAATCCGGTAAACAGGAATCGAATAAGTGCCCATGCGGCCACAAATGATGATCACCTTGCTGTGTTCATTAATTATGTCCTGATGAACCTGTTCTGTTTCGATATGTTTTAAGTTCGTGTAAAGCATCTTTACTTTTATTAATCCGACGGTGCAAAAATACAGCCGCCAGGGCAGCCGTGAAAGCAAAAGCGTAGCGGGTACAGCAAGCTATTAATTGAATTGCGACAACTTTTTTATTGATATAATTCTAACTTTACCGAACAAAAGAAGAATAGATGAAAACCATCATTTCGACCGACAGCGATTTTATCTGTGACATCCAGGCTCCCTGTTTTCAAACCTTATCGGCCAGTGAGGTTGATTTGGTTCGCAACAGTAAAACCCAGATTTTATTTCGAAAAGGCGATAACCTGACCAAGCAGGGGGCATTTACCTCGTATACCCTGTTTGTAATTAAAGGAATTGCCCGGCAATACATCGAGGATGACGGGCAGAAAAGTCACAATTTAAGGATCATTCAACCGGGTGAATTTGTTGGCCTTTCAGCGGTCTTTTCCAGCAAGCATTTTGATTATTCATCGGTGGCGATCACCGATTGTCAGGTATTTCTAATCGAGAATGAGGCAATTAACCAGGTGTGTAATCAGAATGGTGAGTTTGCCATGAGCATTTCGAAACGTTATTTTGAACAGAATGTTAATTTGTATGATAAGCTGCGTAAGCTGTTGTACAAGCAAATGAATGGCCGAATGGCCGAAACCCTGCTTTATCTCGATTCGCTGAGGAATGAACACAGTGATCTATTTCAATTGCTCACGCGTAAAGAAATTGCTGATTTTGCCGGGGTATCAACCGAAAGTGCAGTGAAGCTGCTTAAGCGCTTCGAAAAAGATGGTCTGATTGAACTGAATGAAAAAGACATACACATAGTGAATCATCAAAGTTTGATGGAAATAAGCAGGCACGGTTAAAGTCGTTTCCCGTAGATCGGCTTTCTTCTAAATCTTTCAATAATTATCGTATTAAATATCTTAAGCGTAAGGTTGAGCAAAGCGCTGTTCATATACCTTGTTTTTTTTCAGTTGCTGATCCCAGTATTGATTGGCCAGGCCGGTTTTGAGCATCAGTCTGTACCCGAATTTTCGTGCTGCACTCATGCGGTAGGGCTTTGCCAGTTTTTCAACAAGGTCGGTATTGAACGCTCCATTCAGCGCAAAACAATGTCCCAACTCTAAAAAGCTTCGGTATACTTTCCGGGTCATCCACGGGGGCATTACCTGAATGCCTTCGATGCCTCCCCTGATTACTGTGCCGAGGTACTGACAGCCCAAACGATGCCTTAGCTTTTCGAGGTATTGTTTTACAAAAATGGAATGATAGGCTTCGGGAAAACCTGACTGAACAATGAAGCCGATTTTCTTGTCTTTCAAATGAAGTGGCTCAAGCGATTCAAAAAACAGTTTAACCTGGCCGGGCATGGCATCGGTATAAAGCGGAAAGATTATCAGCACGAAGTCGGCTGCTTTTATTGCCCGGAGGTGTTCCTCCGTTTTCGCAGTTGCTGCCAGATAATGAACAGGAGTGTTATTGTTAGCGTAATCATGGTATCCTTTTAAAAATTGCTCAATTAATAGTGTTGAGTTACTCTTGGTTCCGCGAGGTGAACCGTTGAAGATCGTTAGTTTCATTTTGTATTATTTCAATTTAAAAATTCACGGTTTTATTCTTAAACGGTTTGCAGAATCTGATGATGAGACGATTTGAGCTTCATTTCAGTTGCCTGCTCTTCGATTTCGGAGATCAGTTCGTTCATGGACCGCAATGTGTTTGAGAAAAGTGAAAGGCGTGTTTTCAGGTTCAGGGCCATTCGTTCGTACAAGATTCGGGTAATGCGGAGGTCTTCCTCATCGGCATCGTCAGGATCAACAATTAGTCCCAGCAAGGGGTAGGCGTCGTAACGCGCCATATGGTGGCATTCCCCCTGAACCAGTTCACCGTAAGGATGAACCAGCGGGATGCTGCGGTCGTTCACTGTTTTCAGTAAACTTGAAACAAAGCCCATTATTAAAGGGGAATAATGCAGTACCAGATCAGCCTGCAAATAGCTTCGGTACAACCCTGGCATGTCGTCGTGATGGACTCAGCGGCCGGGCGTTTTCAACCAGCAATTCCAGCAACCGTTGCAATAGTTGACTTTCTTTTCACTGATTTTGAATATAAATACTTCATGGCCCCTGCGCTTCAGCTCCAGGGCCATATCGTTTGTGAAATGCTGTTTTTGGGCAGTAGGCAGATTTCCATCTACTATCGTAATCTTCATGGCTTCGTTTTTTTAACAAAACCAAAAGTAGGCTGAAATGGAGCCAATTGCTTCTTCTTATCGGTAAAACGACGGAAACTTTAGGCCATTCAACTTAAATACATTTTATAAAGCAAACCAGTTTCCCTTTTCGGGAATTTCTACATTGGAAAATCCGTCTTTTTCAAGATGTTCTTTGTAGGCAAGCTGTGCTTCGTATTCTCCATGAACAATGAAGGTCTTTTTAATTTCTTCCTTGTTCTGACAGTTGAGAAATTCAATCATTTCTTTATAATCGCCATGACCACTGTAGGCATCAATGCGGAAGACTTCGGCCCGCACCGGATATACGTTGCCATGAATCGATACCTCTTCGGCTCCCCTCAATATTTTTGCTCCCAGGGTACGGGGAGCACAATAACCCACCGCCAGAATGGTGTTTCGTTGATTGCTGATGGTGTTGGCCAAATGGTGTTTTACGCGGCCTGCTTCCATCATGCCCGAAGCGGCGATGATTACACAGGGCTCTTTCCGCTCGTTGATTCTTTTTGATTCACTTACACTGCGGGTGTAGTAAAGGCGGTTAAAACCAAAGGGATCGGGGTCGAAATGCATTTCGTCGAGCAGGGCATCGTTAAAGCACTCGGGATGCATACGGAAAACTTCGGTGGCATTAATGGCCAGCGGACTGTCGACAAAGATGTCGATACGTGGAAGTTTCCCTTCGTTGAATAACTGGTTCAGGGTGTACACAATTTCCTGGGTGCGCCCCACGCTGAACGATGGAATGACCAGTTTTCCTTTTTTCTCAATACAGGTGTGTTTGATTATTCTTAACAAATCCTCGCGGGCCGATTGCTGGTCTTTGTGCAGGCGATCGCCATAAGTGGCTTCGGTTATCAGGTAGTCGCACTGCCTGAAGATTGCCGGGGGACTGAGTATTTTGTTGTTTTTCCGTCCTATATCTCCTGTATAGGCAATGCGTTTTAAGCCGTCGCTTTCGTTTACTTCCAAAAAAGCAACGCCGCTTCCCAGCATGTGGCCGGTGTTGGTAAAGCGTACTTTGATATTTTCATCGATGTAGAATTTACGTTCGTAAGCAATACCAATAAAGAGTTCCATACATTTTTGCGCATCTTTTTTGGTGTAAATGGGCTCCACCGGTGGCAAGCCGCGGGCAGCCAGCTTTTTGTTGTACTGAACGGTATCGGCTTCATGAATGGCTCCCGAATCGGCCAGCATGATGGCACACAAATCACGGGTGGCATTGGTGCAAATTACCGAGCCTCTGAAACCCAGCTTGTAAACGTAGGGAATCAAACCCGAATGGTCGATGTGGGCATGTGTCAGAACAATGTGGTCGATTTCTTTTGGGTCGAAACCCAGCTCACGGTTCAGGCTGTCGGTTTCCATTCCTTTACCCTGATACAGTCCGCAGTCGAACAGTATTTTTTTATCTTTCTGTGTAATAATAAGATGTTTGCTTCCGGTTACTTCGCGGGCGGCACCTAAAAATTTTATGATCATGACAGGTAGTTTTAGTGAGTAAAGTGCAGATTAAGTTAAGAAATTTATTGTTAAGAACGAGAAGTAGGAGCAAAATAGTGTTTCAACTGTTGGGAAAACTGGTATTTTTATGATTTCAGATTTGCAGGATGACAGTTAAGCTTATTCAATCAAGCAATTATTGATTCATTCATTGAAATAGTAACAATGGAGTTCAAAAGCGATTTAATACATGGAAAACTGATCAGGCGCTACAAGCGCTTTCTGGCCGATATTGAGCTTGACGATGGAACAAGGGTTGTCGCTCATTGCACCAATTCGGGCAGCATGAAAAGCTGTATCGAGGAGGGAGCCGAAGTGTATCTGTCACCGGCTGCCGACCCTAAACGCAAAACCCGTTATACCTGGGAAATGATTAAAATCAATGCAAAATGGGTGGGCATTAATACCCTTGTTCCTAATCAGCTGGCTTTTGAAGCGCTTAGTAAAAAGCTGATTCCCGGACTTGATCGATATGATTTCGTTAAGCGGGAAGTCAAATGGGGTGACAGTCGTTTCGATTTGATGGCCACCAACGAAGAAGAAAGTTGCTTCGTCGAAGTGAAAAATGTGACCATGAAAGTGGGCGATGCCGCGCTTTTCCCCGATGCTGTTACCAGCAGGGGATTGAAACATCTCGAAACCTTAATCAGGGTGAAAGCCGAAGGCATGCGTGCTGTAATGCTGTACATTGTTCAGCGGAGCGATGTGAGCCATTTCGGGCCTGCCGAAGTAATTGACCCCGATTATGCTAAGGGTTTACGAAAAGCTGCGGCTGCCGGTGTTGAGCTGTTCGCAGTGCAGGCCCTGGTAAGTCCGTCGGAGATTACGCTTGGCCGGCGCCTGCCGGTGGTTTTGTAAGCAATTGAATGGATGCTCCCTGAAGCCTAAAAGCATTTGCAAAAGCCCAACTGATGTTTGTCATCGCATTCCACCAGCAAAGCTTTTAACTTTACGCAAAATCATATCATACAACCATGAGGTTGCAGATTAAAATTCTACATCGCTTCGAATGCATTAAAAGGCGGGATGCTTTTAATGGATAATTGATTGTGCAGTTTTCAATTAATTTTTTTCATTAAAAGACTTTAGCATGGAATTACCATTCGCCGAATCGTATCGTATCAAAATGGTGGAGCCCATTTATCGCAGCACCCGCGAAGAGCGGGTTCAGTGGCTCGCCGAAGCCAAATACAACCTCTTTAAATTGCCGAGTGAAAGAGTATTCATCGACTTGCTGACCGACTCAGGTACGGGAGCCATGAGCAAAAACCAGTGGGCGGCCATGATGCAGGCCGACGAAAGCTATGCCGGGGCAAAAAGCTTTTACCGTATGCGCGATGCCGTTCACAACATCATGGGTTTCGAGCATGTGTTACCGGCCCATCAGGGGCGGGCTGCCGAAAATGTACTTTTTTCAACCTTCATTAAAGCCGGCGACATTGTTCCCGGCAACTCCCACTTCGATACCACCAAGGGTCACATCGAATTCCGGAAAGCTACAGCCATCGATTGTACCATCGATGAAGCTTTTGACATTAGCAATCCACATCGTTTTAAAGGAAATGTTGATCTTCAGAAACTGAAGGCCGTGATAGAAGAGCACGGTGCCGAAAAAATTCCGATGATCATCTTAACTGTAACCTGTAATTCATCGGGCGGGCAGCCGGTGTCGATTGACAACATGAAGGCCGTTTACGAACTGGCACATCGCCATAACATTCCGGTTTGTTACGATTCGGCACGCTTTGCCGAGAATGCTTACTTTATCAAAGAAAGGGAAGCAGGATATGAACAGCACAGCATCAAGGAAATTGTGCGTGAAATGTACCGCTATGCCGACATGGCAACCATGAGCTCGAAGAAGGATGCCATTGTCAATATCGGTGGTTTTATGGCATTTAAAGATGAAAGCCATTACCGGCAGGCTTCAACCTACGACATTATGTTTGAGGGCTATGTTACCTACGGCGGCATGGCGGGTCGCGACATGGAGGCACTGGCTGCGGGACTCGACGAAGGGACGGAATTCGATTACCTGCAAACCCGCATCAATCAGGTGCATTATCTGGGACGGAAACTTAGCGAGGCCGGAATTCCCGTTCAGCAACCCTATGGCGGCCATGCCATTTTTGTCGATGCCAAAGCCTTTCTGCACAAGGTGCCCCGCGAAGAATATGTGGCACAAACCCTGGCCTGCATTCTGTATCTCGAAGCAGGAGTGAGGGCTGTTGAAATCGGCACCCTGTTGGCCGACCGTGACCCGGTGACGCGCGAAAACCGTTATCCGAGATTGGAGTTGCTGCGCCTTGCCATTCCGCGCAGGGTGTATACCAATTTGCACATGGATGTTGTGGTAGCCGGCTTAAAAAATATATACGAGCAACGCGATACCATTACTACCGGACTACGCATCACCAGCGAAGCACCCATTCTTCGCCACTTCACGGTAGAGCTGGCAAAAGTTTAGGGCTTGCCGGCTTGATCGAGTTGGGATGATAGCCAGGTCGTGAATTTCAAATTTTCTTCCTGGTTTTCTTCTAACCAGCTGATGCTTTCATCGTAAACCGATACTGAGATGTGATGACAAAATGGCTTAACATAACCGGAATGTGCCATTTCATGGAAGAATGGTATATAAAACTCCCACCAAAAGCCTGAGTCAGACTTGATGTTCCAGAGCGTGTTAAAAAGTTGATTGCTGTATTTGATAAATAATTCCATTTCCGAAAAATCATTTTTCGCATAAGCTAGTGAATTACGATAGTCAAGCATCATCATTTCAGCCGTGATAAAACCTGTATCTTCTTTATCCATTCTGATAGTTATATTCGTTGTTTGATCGGGAGTATCCGAAAAGCTATTGTTGGTAAGGTTTTGTAAATCCTGACGGGCATCTGAAGCTCTTTTTGAATCGAATTCTAAGATTAAAAAGAAATACAAGGGTAGCATTGCTTTTAATCTTGACTCTTTTCGAATCATTATTTTGCTTAAAATCAGATGGCTGTCTGTGTGCAGGGGGTTGATTGTAAGTGCTTTAATTGCGGAATTATATGCTTTGTCAATTTTGTTTTTTCGAAAACAAGTAAGGGCATGATGATAGTAAATCAGATGGTTGTCGGAATTTACCATTGCCTTTTCAAAAGTTCTGATTGCTTTGTTGTATCTGCCTTTCTCTCGTAAATTAATTCCGTCATGCATTAAGTCTTCATTTGCCTTATTCTGTGCATAAACTGAGTTGAATAGTAAAATAAGCAGCAGAGTAAAAATCCGGTTCATTTTCATATTATGGGGATTTGATGCTTACATAATGATTTTTTAGTATTGTTGTAAAAGTAAAAAATATTATAGTATGCAAACAGCAGCTCTGTGACAAGATATCAAAAAAATGTTTAATTGAAACTTTATCACTGGGATTGCTATGAATGGGTTACGTTACTATGGCAATTGGTTTTGAAAATGTAATGGTCTCACCATTTCTAAAACCTGGAATAAAGTAAAATTTTAATTTTGCTGAAGGCAAGCCCTTAATAAAACAAAAATGCGTTTGAAACATTACCTTCTGACCAAAAGCTCGCTAAAATAACGCTAAAGCTCAACTCAACGCTTGTTGAGACCTGAAAGAAGTATTTTTTGATCCAACAAAACGTGTTGACGCCTGAAAGACGTCTTTTTGGCTTCGCGAAACGTGTTGAGACGCTCAGAAAAATTATTTCAACATTCAACACATAAAAAGTTGCCGGAAAGAATTATTTCAGGCAACTTTTTATGTGTTGTAAGCAAAAAATCGTTCTTGCAGGTCCGAAGAAAAATATTTTCCTGCTTTAGAACTCTTTCAGCGAACTCGCGATGGTGTAAGCGCCAAAAAGAGCTCTTTCTGCTAACTTTTTTGCTGTGATGCCAGTTCATACGTCAAAAATAAGCCACGAGGTGTGTTGCTGTCGATTTAAAAGTATTTCAGCTAAGTTGTGCTGTGGAGATGAAAAAATGGGAATATTTTAATCGTAAGTTTTTTAGTATCAATTCATCTTTGCGTCCTGGCGCCTTTGCGTGAAAAAAAGCACGCAAAGACGCCAGGGCGCAAAGTTTGAGTTTAAAAGTAAGGTTTTGAACCTTGTTGTCCTTCCTTTAAGCACTACAACCACACATACAGAATCAGCAGAACAAAACCTGCTAACAGGTACCATTTTCCACTGCCTGTCAGCCCTTTTTTCCCTCTTACCATGAAAATGCCCGACAAGGCCAGAAAAATCATGCCAAATGCAAAAAAGTCGGCAGGGGCTGTCCAGTGGTTTTTCTGGTTGTAATGAAGTTTGTTGAAAAAATAGATCAAAGGTTTCTTTTGGTAGATTTCGAAGGTGAGCTGCCCCGTTTCAGGAACATAACTTCCTACACCACCTTGCAGAAAAAGCTGGTAGCGCTGGGTAGTTGGAAGGACTTTATTAAGCGTATAGGTAGCAAATTCTTTTTGAAAGGCAGTCGTCAGTTCGCTAACAGTGAGCAGCGGGGGCAGTTGTTCTTCGAACGAAATTGTTTTGAAAGCAGGATCTTCGCTGGTCTTTTTGTGGTTCAGGATAAAACCTGAAATGCCATACACCAGGGTGAGGCCGACAACAAAAAAGCCCAGGTCGCGGTGTAGCAACCTGAGCCATTTTCGTAAATTTTTCTTATTGAGCCAATTCATAAGCACTTCCTTCAACATAGTAAATGGCATAATAATCTTTGCCATGTTCCTTCATCCAGGCTCTCATTTTGTTGATGTTGGACATTTCGGCGCTACAGGTTTCTCCGTCGCTTTCGGCATCTTCGGGGTGTTTCTCCAGCACTTCCACCTCCATCTCATCGATTTCGGCAGCACTCAGGCGGTTTTCCTTCAATATCCCCTTAACAACAATGGTGGTACCCATGAGCTCTTTGCTAAAGCTTTCAATTGCTCCGCCTGCTTCCACCCTGATGGAGTATTCGCCGGTAGAGTCGATCAGGAAGCAACGGCGGCCCGAATGGGAGCAAACGTGGTTGACGGTGCCGCTAAGGCTGATGCTTTGGTCGATTTGCTGGTCAACACTGGCAAGTAAGCCGGCAACATCGAGGCTTTGTTCAGCCGAAGTGTTTTGGCTTTTATTCTGATTGCAGGCTGATAAAAGCACTAATGCAATGAATAAGCTTAGTATAAAAGTTCTTTTCATGGTGTTGTTGGTTTTTGTTGGCCACTAAAGTAATAAAATGGAACAAAAAAAACCCGGTCAGGAACCGGGTTTTAAGTATTTAAATTGTGAATGTTTAGTCGAGCTGTGGTCCTGCTGCAACCAGGGCTTTTCCTTCTTCGTTGTCGGTATATTTTTCGAAATTCTTGATAAAACGACTGGCCAGATCCCTGGCTTTTTCTTCCCATTGTGATGCGTCGGCATACGTGTCGCGTGGGTCGAGGATGTTGGGATCAACATCGTGCAGGGCTGTTGGTACTTTAAGGTTGAAAATTGGAATTTGCTTGGTCGCTGCTTTTTCGATTGAACCGTCGAGGATTGCATCGATGATACCACGGGTATCTTTAATCGAAATGCGTTTTCCTGTTCCGTTCCATCCCGTATTCACCAGGTAAGCTTCTGCTCCGTGTTCTTCCATTTTCTTTACCAGTTCTTCGCCGTATTTGGTTGGGTGAAGTGAAAGGAAAGCGGCACCAAAACAAGCTGAGAAGGTAGGTTGTGGAGTGGTTACGCCACGCTCTGTTCCCGCCAGTTTGGCTGTGAAGCCCGAAAGAAAATGGTATTTGGTTTGCTCAGGAGTCAGTTTTGAAACCGGAGGCATTACACCAAATGCATCGGCAGTAAGAAAAATGACCTTGTTGGCATGTCCGGCTTTCGAAACGGGTTTAACAATGTTTTCGATGTGGTAAATAGGATACGATACACGGGTGTTTTCGGTTACCGAGTTATCGTCGAAGTCAATCTTACCGTTTTGGTCAACCGTTACATTTTCTAACAAAGCGTTGCGTTTGATGGCTGCATAAATGTCCGGTTCCGATTCTTTGTCGAGGTGAATGGTTTTTGCATAACATCCGCCTTCGAAGTTGAAGATGCCGTCGTTGTCCCATCCGTGTTCATCGTCGCCAATCAGTTTGCGTTTGGGGTCGGTCGAAAGGGTTGTTTTTCCGGTGCCCGAAAGGCCGAAGAAAATGGCTACATCGCCGTCCTGTCCCACGTTGGCCGAGCAGTGCATCGAGGCCATTCCGTTTAGCGGCAGGTAGTAGTTCATCATGGCAAACATTCCTTTTTTCATTTCGCCACCATACCAGCTGCCACCCACAACATGCATTTTTTCTGTCAGGTTGAAAACAGTGTAAACTTCTGAGTTCAGACCATGTTCTTTCCATTTTGGGTTGGTCGTTTTCGAAGCGTTCAACGACACGAAATCAGGCTCGCCATAGTTGGCTAGTTCTTCTTCAGTTGGACGAATAAACATGTTTTTTACGAAGTGTGCCTGCCAGGCTACTTCCATGATGAAACGAACTTTTAAACGTGAATCTTCGTTGGCACCACAAAAAGTATCAACAACATACAATTTCTTTCCCGAAAGTTGTTTGGTGGTGATTTCTTTTAAATCGTTCCATACTTCGGGTGATGTTGGTTTGTTGTCGTTTGGAGCTTTCGGACTGTTCCACCAGATGGTGTTTTTGGTTGTTTCATCCTCGACAATGTATTTGTCCTTTGGTGAGCGTCCGGTAAATACACCCGTCATAACGTTAACAGCATCGAGCTCAGTGAGGTAGCCTTTCTCGAATCCTTCGAGCCCCGGCTTCATTTCTTCTTCAAAAAGCTGTTCATACGACGGGTTATGCACAATTTCCTTTACAGCAGTAATCCCGTACTTACTTAAATCTAGATTTGACATTGTATGGTAGTTTATAGATGATTAAGAATTGAGGCTTGTGCCTCACCAACAAATTTAATTTAATTAAGCTTAAAACGGGTTCAATCGAAATCGCATGGCAGGAGTGCTTACCTTATTGAGGTAAACATAAAATACAAAATGGTAATAAATTATTGGAGGTGAGTTGCTTGTTTGGGTGCAAAAAGTTCAGGAAGGCATGTTAAATTTTAGTTAAAAAACATGCCTTCCTGTATGAAAGTATCTAAATAGTACACTATGATCGTGGATGGAACTGATTGATGGTATCTTTAAGGTATTCACGATCAAGGTGTGTATAAATCTCCGTAGTTAAAATTGATTCATGTCCAAGCATCTCCTGTACGGCTCTGAGGTCGGCACCACCATCGATCAGGTGCGTAGCAAAGGAATGACGGAAAGTGTGAGGACTGATTTTTTTATTGAGGTTTAATTTACCGGCAAGATTTTTTATGATCGTAAAAATCATCACCCTGCTTAGTTTTTGTCCGCGTCGGTTAAGGAAAAGTATGTCTTCAGCACCATGAACAATTTTCAGGGTCTTACGATAACCTTCGAGGTATTTTTTAATTTCCAGCATGGCTCTTTCGCTGATTGGCACGAGCCTTTCCTTATCGCCTTTTCCTTCAATTTTGATATAGCCCTGTTCAAAAAACAGGTTGCTAACTTTGAGGTTGACCAGTTCGGAGACTCTGAGCCCGCAGCTGTATAAGGTTTCAAGGATGGCCTTGTTGCGTTGCCCTTCGGGTTTGTCGACATCGATGGCATCAATCAGTCCGTCAATCTCATCGGTACTGAGTACATCGGGCAGTTTGCGTCCTATTTTAGGCGATTCGAGCAATGCAGTCGGATCACTGTTGATTTTTTCTTCGATCAACAGGTATTTGTAGTACGATTTAATGCCAGATATGGTTCTGGCCTGGGTGCGCGGACTAACTCCTTTTTCGTTGAGCCACTCGATGAAGCTTTTTAAATGATTCAATTTGACCTTTTGTGGTGAAATGCCTTTGTAGCTTTGCTTTAAAAAGTCAAGCAGCTTGTTTATATCATTAATATATGCATTTATCGAGTTTTGAGAGAGCGCTTTCTCCAGACGCAGATACTCTTCAAATCCTTTGATGCTTTCTTCCCATTTCATATTATTTAATTTAATTGTTTATAAGATTAACAATAATAGATACTTTTGGTTCTTCAAAGCTTCAATATTTTTATGTTGCTTTGATTGACATTAATGAATTATTGATGAATGAGTTAAATTTGGTTTTAAGATGAAGATCATTATTATTAACGGGCCCAATCTGAATTTATTGGGTGTTCGGGAAAAGAGCATTTACGGAGATTCGGACTTTGAAAGCTTTTTTACCAGTCTTAAAAAGCGGTTTACGCAGCTTGAACTGGAATATTTTCAGTCGAATATTGAAGGCGAACTGATCGATCAATTGCATTCGACAGGTTTTTCTTACGACGGAATAATTCTCAATGCAGGCGCCTATACGCACACTTCTGTTGCACTTCGTGATGCTATTTCAGCCATTAAAACACCAGTTGTTGAAGTTCATATATCGAACATTCTAACCCGGGAGCATTTTAGACATGAGTCGGTGATTGGCCCTTCATGTAAAGGCAGCATTATGGGTTTTGGGCTCGATTCGTATCGTTTGGCGATTGAAAGCTTTTTACCTTAACGCATGTCGATTACGTCGACACCCGGGTACTCGCTGGTGTTAAAAGTAAAGGTTGAAGCCGGATAGGTCTTTTCGGTATTCATTTTTCGTATGACGATCTCATATTCATTTCCATCGTTAGCCATCATGGTGGCTTTGGCGATCTGGTAGTCGTCGCGATAAATTTCCAGAATCACCTTTGAAAATTCCTGTTCCTGCGTGGGGATCAGTTCAATCTGATATACCTTTCGCTGGTTGAACGATGCATCTCCCAGGTATTGATAGTTATATCCTTCTTCGTAAATGGTAAAAATGTTGGCCGGGTTGATGGTGCCTTCATCCTGATTTCCGGCATCTGAAATGTTCACTTCTCCGGCATCTTGCATATAGGTCCACTGGCTTTCACCATTATTGAAAATTTTAATACCGCTTAAGGAAAGCTGGTACTGGTTGTCCTGTATAATAATGTTTCCCTGGTTGCTTTCGTTGATATCGACCTCGCGGTTAATCATGTTAAAGTCGAAATCGGCAGTGATGCTTTTATAGCTTTTGGTTTGTTCCGAAACTTTATCCAGAATGGTTTTAGCCTGGTTGCTTTGGGCCGAAAGCTGAACTGAGACAAGTAATAGCAGGCATGCAAAAAATGTGTTCATTGTCGTATTTTTAAATAAATCTTGTTCTCTATTTATACTAATTTCTTAAAGCGTGTTCAATAATTGTTCCAAACTGTACTCGTCCTGAATAAGTACCCGTCGTGCTTTGCTGCCTTCGCTCGGGCCTACTATTCCGGCTGCTTCCAATTGATCCATTATTCGACCGGCCCTGTTGTAGCCAATCGAGAATTTACGCTGAATCATCGATGTTGAGCCTTGTTGGTTGAGCACTACCACTCTGGCGGCATCATCGAAAAATTCATCCCGGTTGTTCATGTCGACAGCGCCTGGGGCATCGCTTTCGTCGCCAACATATTCTGGCAGCAGGAAGGCGGTAGGATAGGCTTGCTGATTGGCGATGAATTCACAAATACTTTCCACTTCAGGGGTGTCGACCAGTGCACATTGTAATCGAACCACTTCACTTCCGGCAGCAAAAAGCATGTCGCCTTTTCCGATGAGCTGATTGGCACCCGACTGATCAAGTATGGTTCGGGAGTCGATCGATGAAGCTACCTTAAAGGCAATACGCGAAGGGAAATTGGCCTTGATAATGCCGGTAATGATGTTGGCCGAAGGACGCTGGGTGGCAATGATCATGTGGATGCCAACCGCCCTGGCCAGCTGGGCAATTCGTGCAATGGGAAGTTCAATTTCCTTGCCGGCCGTCATGATCAGATCGGCAAACTCGTCGACCACTACCACAATGTAAGGCAGAAAACGGTGACCCTTTTCAGGGTTCAGTTTGCGTTGAATGAATTTTTTATTGTATTCCTTGATGTTTCTGGCATGGGCTGTTTTAAGCAGGTCGTAACGCATGTCCATTTCAATGCCCACCGAGTTGAGCGTTGCTTTTACCTTCTCAAAATCGGTAATAATGGGTTCTTCGGCATCGGGTAATTTGGCCAGAAAATGATTCTCGATGGATGCATAAAGGTTTAGTTCCACCTTCTTGGGATCGATGAAGACAAATTTTACCTGTGAAGGGTGCTTCTTGTATAAAATAGAAGTAATGATAGCATTGAGTCCTACCGACTTACCTTGCCCGGTAGCACCAGCTACCAGAATGTGCGGCATTTTGGTGAGATCGAAAACAAAGGTTTCGTTCGAGATGGTACGCCCCATGGCAATGGGGAGCTCGGCAGTGGTTTCCTGGAATTTTTTTGATGAAATGATTGAGCGCATCGAAACCACCTGCGGGCTGCGGTTGGGAACTTCGATACCGATGGTTCCGCGACCCGGAATGGGCGCAATGATCCTGATTCCCAAAGCAGAAAGGCTTAGTGCGATATCGTCTTCGAGGTTTTTAATTTTTGAAATTCTGATTCCCTGTGCAGGAACAATTTCATAGAGTGTTACCGTAGGTCCGATTGTTGCCTTGATTTTGATAATCTCAATTTTGAAATTACGAAGGGTCTCAACAATGCGGTTTTTATTTTCAATTAGTTCGTCATCGCTTACTTCCGATTTCAAATGAGCATATTCTTCGAGCAGGTCAAGGGTGGGATATTTGTAATGCGACAAGTCAAGCGTCGGGTCATAGTCATCGAGCGGTTGATTTGAATATTCACCCTCTACCTCTTCTTTCTTTTCGACGGTCATTTCCAATTGATCGTCCTCGTCGTCCGATCGCAGGGTTTTGGTTTCGATTTGCTCCCCTTCACTTTGATCAGCCGCCTGATTGGTGCCTGGCTTGTGCACATTTTCATCTTCATGCTGTATGAGCTCTATTTCCCTAACATCATCCTCATTGGCTGTCTTCTCATTTGCACTTTCATCATCACTAAGAAAGATTTCATCGCCGTTCTCTTCCAGTGCAAATTTCTCAGTTGCTCTTTTGTCTTTTGCCCGGGCACTTTTAATTTCTTCTTTTTTAGCAAGAGTCGCAGGGTCATTGTTGTTGTCGAACAGTTCTCCTTCGGGGTTGCCTGGCTTTTTTCTAAAAAGATGAATGAAGCCATCCACTGCAAAAACCAGGTAGGATAAAATGCTTATTAAGAGAATGAAGAAGGTACCAATTTTCCCGCTTATTGAATTCAGCCATTGTGAAAGATGAAATCCATAACTTCCACCGGGATAAATATGCATGTCGTGGTAACGGCTTCCAAAAGCATAGCCCAGCATGACCGATAGCCACACAATGAGTAAAAGGGTTTTAATGGTTTTCGACAGCAGTGTTTTGATGTCGCGGTGCAGCAGGCGGAATCCGTACAAGGTCAATAAATAGATAAAAAGGAAGGAAGACAGACCAAACCATCGGTTGATAAACACATCGGCCAGCCAGGCGCCGGTTTTACCGGTTATGTTTTCAACTTTAATAGAAGCATCTTTGACCAACTGCCACCATTCAATTCCCAGTTTGCTCTGGTCGCTTGCGGCATTGAACAGGAAACTTCCAAAAGCAAAAAGCAGGTACATCGACAGGGCCAGTAAAACGAAACCTGTAATGAGTCGCAGTTGTTCCCTGCGAACCGGGTTTGGAGAACTGGTCTGCTTTGTTGGTCTTTTTTTGTCTTTCGGATTCGTAGCGCCTGCTTTTTTTTGTTTCGCCATGCTGCTTTTAATCGTTCTTTAATTTCGAATGCAAATTTATCAAAATAGATGAAACGAGCATGGCCGAATGCCATTCAAAAGCGGAGAGAATTTTCAACGCGGGTATTGATTGCGTATTTTAGGGCATTCGGCAGTTGAAATAAAATCAGTGACTTAGTGCATGTTTTTAAAGTATGGATATCTGTTTAAACGGAATGAATGGACTGCCAGTCGATGTTTGTGTATTTTAAAGTGTTTAATGGAGCGCCGCTGATGAACACGAAAAATATCAGTTTTTTTGCATTTTCATTATCGTAAGTTAGTCGCAAATACGAAACGAACAAATATGACTAAACTGGCAGTTGTTGCCCTTGGCGGAAATGCCCTGCTAAGAGGTGATGAAATGGGATCGATCGAACAGCAGGAAGCCAATACCAACGAAACCATCGAAAATCTGGTGCATTTGCTGCGCGATGGTTACAACCTGGTGATAACGCACGGGAATGGTCCTCAGGTTGGAAATATCTTAATGCGTAATGATGCAGGTGAACAGGTTTACGGCATAGTGCAAATGCCCTTGAATGTTTGTGTTGCTGATTCTCAAGGAGGGATTGGCTACATGATTGAACGCATGATGCGAAATGTGCTGAACAAATATGGCATTCAACGCGAAATTGTAACCATGGTGTCGATGGTGCTCGTCGATCCTGACGATCCCGCCTTTTCGAATCCTTCGAAACGGATAGGGAAAATTTATTCGAAGAGCGAAGCCGATGCCTTAAGTAAAGACAAAGGCTGGATGTTTAAACCAACGGCCAAAAAGGATGGTGCCTACCGGCGTGTGGTTCCATCGCCGGCTCCTGGCAGTGTAATGAACTGGCCCATCATTAAACAGCTGGTCGATCAGGGAGTGATCGTAATTGCTGCCGGTGGAGGTGGTATTCCTGTCTATTACGACGAAGAAAACAATGTGAGAACCGTGAATGGCGTAATCGATAAGGATTTGGCTTCTTCCGTTCTGGCAACACAAATTGGTGCCAATGAATTATACATACTCACCGACGTTCCTTTTATTTATAAGGATTATGGACAGCCGGAACAGGAAAAACTGGAATTTCTCGATTACAAGGATACCGTGAAGTACCTGAACGATGGTACTTTTGGTGAAGGGAGTATGGAGCCCAAAATAAGGGCCGCATTGCGTTTTATCGAAAATGGCGGCGAGAAAAGCGTCATCACTGAAGCGCGGAAGCTCGAAGATAAATCGTTTGGGTCGAAAATTACAATGAACTACGATTAGTTTTTTGCAGTGAAAATAACCAATAAGACAAATACAATGAAACTGAAAAATGAACACTTTCTGAAACTGCTCGATTACAGCCAGGATGAAATAGCTTATCTGCTGGAACTTTCGCATCGGCTAAAAAAGGAAAAATACGAGGGGACAGAAATACAACAGCTAAAGGGAAAGAACATTGCCCTCATTTTTGAAAAGACCTCGACCCGTACACGTTGTGCATTCGAGGTGGCTGCTTTCGATCAGGGGGCACATGTAACTTATCTGGGGCCCTCGGGCTCACAAATTGGTCATAAGGAAAGTATGAAAGATACTGCCCGGGTGCTTGGCCGCATGTACGATGCCATTGAGTACCGTGGTTTTGCTCAGACGGTGGTGGAAGAACTGGCCCAATTTGCAGGGGTGCCGGTTTTTAATGGCTTAACCAACGAATTTCATCCAACACAGATACTGGCCGATTTTATGACCATGCAGGAACATTGCGATAAGCCCCTTGAGCAGATTAGCTTTTGTTATGTAGGTGATGCCCGCAATAACATGGGCAATTCGCTGATGGTAGGTGCTGCCAGGATGGGAATGGATTTCAGGGCATGTGCGCCCGAAGAATTTCAGCCCGATGCTGCTTTGGTAAAACAGTGCAGGGAACTTGCTGCTGAAAGTGGAGCTAAAATTTTGCTCAGCGAAAACAGAGAAGAAGCGGTAGCAGGCTGCGATTTTATTTATACCGATGTTTGGGTGTCGATGGGAGAAGCAGACAGTGTTTGGGATGAACGCATTAAGAAGTTACTGCCATACCAGGTGAACAAGGCGCTCCTTGAGCTTAGCGGCAATCCTGAAGTGAAATTTCTTCACTGTCTGCCTGCTTTTCACGATGTGGAAACCAGGGTGGGAAAAGAACTGTACGAGAAATACGGACTCGACGGGCTTGAAGTGAGCAACGAAGTTTTCGAAAGCAAACATTCCATTGTATTCGATCAGGCCGAAAACCGAATGCACACCATTAAGGCAGTGATGGTGGCCCTGTTAGGCTGATACAAATTAAGTCAATAAAAAAGAAAGGTGCATCGTGCCGTTTGCCGGCGATGCACCTTGTTTTATTTCTTATACACCATGCCAATTCCGCTTACCTGCTTGTTAATGACCGGATTGCCGCGATAGGCAATTTTTCCCAGCCCTTCAACGGTAGCATCGAGTTGTTCGGTTGCATAAACCGAAGCATTGCCTACTCCGGCTACCTTGCAGCGTGCAATTCTTGATTTTAGCTGATCGGCATCAATATTTCCCGCTCCTTCGGTGGTGGCATGAAATTCGTCTGTAACCCCTTCAAATTCCATGTTAACGCCTCCTTCACAGCGGGCTCTCAGCGTGTTGGCTGTTAGTTTCATGTCGATGTGTGCTCCTCCTTCAACCAGAATTTCAAGATCTTCCACCTCGATGTAGCCGTCGGTGGTCAGAAAAACGCCGCCTTCAATTTTAAGCAGTTCAAGCTGGTCGATGGTGATGTTGAGCTTTACCTCCTCGGTGGTGATGGTGGTGGAACGGGTTTTTACATTTAAGGTCTCATTCTCAACCCAAACCTCAATTTTCTTCTGATTTTCCTCCGATGCTTCCATTTTAAAAGCTGGTGTGCTGTCCTGGGCAATGCTTACGTTGTATGCACCCTGAAGCCGTATTTTATTGAAAGAACTTACCTCATAGCTTCGTTCTTCAAACGCTTCGTTGTAGCGTTTGATGCTTGAAGTGCACGAGCTCAGGAGGGATGCAATTAAAATTCCCAGAAGTACCCATATCGAATTTAATCTGTAAGTGCCCATAGTGATTGTTTAAAATTAAAGCAGTAGTAAAAGTAGCATTTCGTGCATGTATATAACAGTGTAAATCGATGAATGACCTTTTGGTATCGGTAAAGCGGTGTCTAATCTTCTTCCTGATTATCCGGTTTTAAATACGAAGTAAGTTTATTGAGATAGAAACTGGTGTACAATAATACCAAAACAACGATTGCGATTGCCACAGCATCCATGGTATTTTGATTTCCATTGGTGCTAAGATAATAGACGGCATATCCGATTACCGGAACATTAAGGGCCAGTAAAAGATGAGCAATAAACGGACTGATATTTTTTTCAAGCTGATAAATCAGGAAAATAATGATTAGTGTGGTTAAAAGGGTAGCAATGCCGGGTACAAAATTTCCACGAAACAAAGCAAAAACACCATAAATCAGCGGTATGAGCGCAATTCCGTAGTAGGTTCTGCAAAGACTTTTAAATAAGGCCAGTGTGTGGGTTTTACTTGTACCTAAAGGAAAAAGTGACCACGTTTGAACCGGGATCGGGAGAAATTCGTCCTTGTCAAGATCATCGATTGTTTGTATGATGCCTCTTTTTAATGCTTCTTTAATGGCAGCCTTAAAGGCATGTGGCTGATAATGATTTCGGTAGCGAATGATGTTAATGATTTCTTCGTCTGAAACCTCACGTAAACGGTACTCAAAAGAATTTCCGTTGTCGTTATTTCTGGTATCTGAATCCATTTTTTGTAAATTTACAAACGTTATTGTTAGGTACAATACCAAATAATACAGAAATAAATATTTCAGATTTGAAGGTAAATTGTACTTTTAATCCCTGAATTAATTCATTGTTTGAAGTTAAACCTTTTCATTTTACACAAAAGTAAAAATTGTTATGAACAACTTTGTCTTTTACAACCACACAAAAGTTTTGTTCGGTAAAGGGCAAATCAGTCTGTTGACTGATGAAATTCCTGAAGACTCGAAAATTTTGTTGATTTACGGAGGTGGAAGTATTAAAAACAATGGCATTTACGATCAGGTGATCGATGCCATCGATGGTTTTGAATATTATGAATTTTCCGGGATTGAGCCTAACCCCAGTTATGAAAAGTGCATGAAAGCACTTGAACTGATAGAAGAAGAAAGCATTGATTTTCTTCTTGCAGTTGGAGGCGGATCAGTGGTCGATGCTGCCAAATTTATTGCAGCAGCTGCCTTATACGAAGGGGAAGAACCCTGGGATATACTGGCTCACAATGAAGAGGTTTTTGAAGCCCTTCCCATTGGCGTGGTATTAACACTGCCGGCTACCGGCTCGGAGATGAACGGTAATTCGGTCATCACACGCAACGAGTACAAGCTGAAACTGGCTTTTAGTTCGCCCGAAGTTTTGCCGCTTTTTTCGGTACTCGATCCAGAGGTTGTTTTTTCATTACCCAAACAGCAGATTGGTAATGGAGTAGTCGATGCTTTTGTGCATGTGATTGAACAGTATCTTACCTATCCGATTAACGGTAAGTTGCAGGATCGTATGGCAGAATCAATTTTGCTTACCCTGATTGAGGAAGGCCCTAAGGTTTATGCTGATCCTGAAGATTATGATGCTGCGGCCAATTTTATGTGGTGTGCAACCATGGCGCTCAACGGATTAATAGGAATGGGAGTTCCGCAGGACTGGTCAACCCACAATATCGGGCACGAAATAACAGCCTTACATGGTGTTGATCATGCACGTACACTCGCCATTGTTTTGCCTGGTGTGATGAGGGTAATGAAGGAGTCGAAACGCGAAAAAATACTTCAGTATGCCGAACGCATATGGGGTATTAGTGGCACCGACGATGAAACAATTATCGGAAAGGCCATTAGTAAAACCCAGGAATTCTTCGAGCAAATGGGACTTAAAACCCGTTTAAGCGATTACAATATTCCGGTAACCTCAATCGATGAAATCGTCGAACGAATGGAGTCGAGAGGAGATGTGAATATTGGCGAGCATAAGCTGGTAGGCCCCGACGAAATCAGAAAAATACTGGAAAACAGATTTTAATACCAGTTAAAATAGTAAGCGTATCCGGTAAAGAAAGTTCTGATTTTATTCAGGACTTTTTTGTTCATACCGTTTTTGCTTTTTGAAGGCAAATGATGAATTTGTAGGAATCCGGGGATTAGCTGACTGTGGTTTTAATAGCCCGATTGAAAGTTAAAGTGATAGATTATGAGTGAATTACAACTAAAATTTGAGGAACGCCTTGTTGCCCTGCTCAGTGAATGCAGCAAAAGCAATGTGGCAATCGATCCTGAAAAAGTAAGCGAAGCGGCGAAAGCAGCTTTCGAAATACTGGGTGATGCCTCCTGGGAATCGGGTGAGCCCATTGTTTTTCATTCAATTGAGGTAGCACGCATTGTAGTTAGTGAGCTGGGAATTGGTACCGATTCGGTTGTGGCAGCCTTGTTGCACAATGTATTTGAAAGCAGCAACGAAAAAGACGAGCTGATTGCTCAGCTTCCTGCCCGTTTTGGAGAGCAGGTATTTGTGCTGCTCGATGGTTTGTTTAAAATCAATTCCATCGATACGGTTACTATCTCGGTACATTCCGAAAATTTTCGCCGTTTGATGCTTACCTTATCGGGCGACTTGCGGGTGGTGCTTATTAAAATCGCCGACCGCCTGGTCGATATGCGTAATCTTGAAGGACTGCCTTCCGATTTGCAGCAAAAATATGCTACCGAAACCTCTTATTTGTATGCTCCGTTGGCTCACCGAATGGGCATTTACAATATCAAATCGGAGCTGGAGGATTTATCGCTCAAGTACCTGCGCCCCGACGATTACAGCCGGATTGTAAGAAAACTGGAAGAAACAACCGAAGAAAGGAGAAAATTTGTTTCCGAATTTGTAAAACCAATCGAGTATAAACTGAAACAGAAAAACTTCAGTTTTGAAATGAAGGCCCGTACCAAATCGATTTTTTCGATCTGGAATAAGATGAAAAAATCGAAGGTGAGTTTTGAAGAAGTGTTCGATTTGTTTGCCATCAGAGTGATCCTCGATTCGAAGCCCGAAAATGAAAAGTCGGATTGCTGGCAGGTGTATTCCATCGTAACCGATGAATACCAACCCAATACCGAGCGCATGCGCGACTGGATTTCAATTCCCAAATCGAATGGCTACGAATCGCTTCATACCACGGTAATGGGACCTCATGGTCGTTGGGTCGAAGTGCAGATCAGAACGGTACGAATGGATGAGGTGGCTGAAAAAGGAATGGCGGCCCACTGGAAATACAAGGGCGGGCAGGGCAACAAGGACCTCGACAGCTGGCTGGCCAATATCAGGGAAATACTCGAGAATCCCGATGGTGATCCCAACATCCTGCTCGACGAGTTTAAAACCAATATTTACGAGGACGAGCTTTTTGTATTTACGCCCAGGGGCGATCTTCGTAAACTGCCTGCCGGATCAACCGTACTCGACTTTGCCTACGACATTCATTCCGATGTGGGGGATCGTTGCGTGGGGGGCCGAATCAATAACCGTAAGGTGACCCTTAAGCACAAACTGAAAAATGGTGATCAGGTAATTATTGATACAGCCAACCATCAACGCCCAAAAATTGACTGGCTCGATATTGTAATTACCTCAAAAGCGAAAAGCCGCATCAAATCGAGTTTGAATGAAGAAAAAAAGCGGGAAGCCGAAAATGGAAAGGAGATTGTAAAACGGAAATTCAAAAACTGGAAAATTGAATTTTCCGATGAACAAGTGCGTGAACTGCTGCTCCAGCTTAAATTTAAATCGGCGCAGGACATGTACTATGCAGTGGCTACCGGCGAAATTGAGGCTTTGCAGTTGAAGGAAATACTGAAGAGCCACGAAGACGAAAGCAGCAATGCCCGTGATGTGCTTTCCGAGTTGATGCCCCGTAAGGTGGTCGACAACCTGGCCTTCGAAAGTAACGACGAGTTTCTGGTAATCGATAACAACCTGAAAAATATCAACTACAAACTGGCACAATGTTGTAACCCCATTTTTGGAGACGCAATCTTTGGCTTTATTACCATTCGTGAAGGAATTAAAATCCATCGTGAAACTTGTCCCAATGCCCGGCAAATGAAGGAAAGATATCCTTATCGTTTTATTAAGGCACGATGGAAAGCCAATAAGCAGAACAACTCTTTTCAGGCAACCATTCATCTTTTGGGCAACGACCGCCAGGGAATTGTTGGCGACATCTCTTATGTTATTGCAAAGGATGTTGGCGTACAAATGAGGTCGATCAACATCGATACCAAAAACGGTAACTTTGAAGGCGTGTTAAGGGTTTATGTGAACAATATTGAGCACCTCGATTTTTTAATTCATAAACTTCAAAGTATTAAGGGCATTCAAAGCGTATCGCGTGGTGATTTTTAATTTTTTAATATTTTCACCAAAAAAATGGAACGGTAATTGAATAAGTTTAGCTGTTGAATGAAAAACCGGTTCTTCGGTTCTTAAACAGATTGAAAATGAGGAGTGAACATTTTAATTGCAAAAACAGTTTATTTTGATGATCACTCTTTTTTGAACTTTGAAAACATGACAGATCAATTAACAATGGCTCGCAGGCACTATGAAAGTGGAGAGCTGGAAGAAGGAATACAAAAGCTGGATGAGTTGTTGTTGGACGATGCAGTGCATGTTGAGGCATTATTGCTGAAAGCACAAATTTTATATCGTCAGCAGCAGTGGGGAACTGCTTTAAATACGCTGAACGAGCTCCTGGAAAAAGCTCCTCAACACCAGGAAGCACTTAATTACCGTCAGATGGTAATGGATATTCTGGGATTTTGGCACAAGGACCATTATAACCCCTAAGCCGAAAAATGCATTTTGTAAAAAATTGTTATTTTAGAACGTTTTTTTTCGTAACTGGTCAAATTGCTTATCTTTGAGAACCTTGGAAAAAAAGCTTAAATATTATTAATCAAAATTTTAAATGAATTTGGTATGAAGAAGGTATTGTTGATATTGTTTATTATTTCAATTGTCTCAACCTCGTTTGCGCAGGAATTGAGTGAAGGATTAAAAGCTAAAAATGATGGAAACGACGCGTACAGAAATAAAGATTATGTAAGCGCCATTGAAAATTGGGAGAAATATTTGAATTCGGGTGAAGAAGGTGCTGCCACCGATGAAAATACAAAAGGCCTGTATGTGAACAGCTTTAAGTACGCGGCCACCGATTTCATGAAAGAGAAGGATTATGCAAAGGCATATCAATATCTTGAAACATATCTTGAAAAAGGCGGAGAAGAAGCAGCCAAGGATGGAAAAATAGCCTACTATATGGCCTATAGTGCCAGCAAAATGGACAAAAATGATTTGGCGCTCAGTCACTATCAAAAAGCGACCGACTTGGGTTATCGTCAGGATGCCTGTTTGTTATACATGGCTGATATTTATAAGAGTGCAGGGAATGAAGAAAAAATGGAAGCCACGCTCAAAACGGCCCTGAAGCAATATCCCGACAGCAAATACCGTTCAAAAATGGTGTCGATGTTAACCATTCCAATGCTTCAGAATGCTGCGGTTCCGTTTAACGAAGCCAATGAACTGGCCAAAGTAGCAGCCAGCAGTGATCCTGCTTCCTATTTAACCAACATGGAAAAAGCTGTTTCAAAATTTAAAGTAGCCATTCCTTTGTTTGAAGAAGTACTTGAATTTGATCCAAAAAACGAACAGGCCTTGACCTACATCAATGCCAGCAAGGACAACATCAAATCGTTTAACGAATACAAGGCCAACCTGAATAACTAATTTTTCAGATAAGACACAGAAAACCCGGTAGCGCATACCGGGTTTTTTTATAAGTTATAAATCAGGCCGATATTAAAATTGAAAGCTTTGAGCGGTACTGCGAGCTGGTAGCGTTCAAATTCTTCATCTACCTTGTTGGTTTTGTCGTTTACAAGGTATTCAACATGTTCATAACGGCTCATGGCCTGATACCATGATGAATTGATTTTCAGTTGCAATCCTTCGCCCATCATAATTCTGAAACCTGCATCGGCCATGAAAGGCACTGAAAATGCCTGTCCCGGTATGTTTTCAGAATAAATGCTTTGCTCCTCATCGGCCAGAACAATTTTCATCGTCTGTGTTGGAACGCTTGTAATATTCAAACCGGTAAAGACTCCGGTTTCAAAATAGAAACGATTGATGATGATGGGATAATTGTATTTTATTCCAAGCAGCGGAGCCGACCATTGCCAGTATCCAATAGAAGTGCTTACAGAGTCGTCGTTGTATGATTCGCCCAATTGGTTTTCGAGCCACTGAACATTGCTTTGTTTGTTCATTGAAGTCATCCCAAAGTAAAACCGACCGGTAAGTGCCAGCCTTCGGGTGAAATAGTAGTCGCCATCAAAACTCAGTGTAAAGCCCGATTCGGCAAACCCTGCATCAAGCAAGCTGTTATCTCTTTTCTGAAATTCTCCAACAGGCAGAATGCTACCCATGGCGATGCCTACTTTGAATTTATCCTGAGAAAAAAGATCATTTGTAAGCAGAAAAACCAGACAGGATAAAATGATTGCAACCTTTAATTTGTACATTGTGTTGTCGATTTCTTTATACAGATAAACGCGATTAACTTGCTTTCGTTGCCCGGTAGCAGGCGTTTTTTTTATCAATACCGAACATTTTATTAGTTTTGGTAAATATATGCAATCCGCCCTTAAGAACAGTAATTTTTCAACTTTATGGTATTAAATTACATCTGGATCTTCTTTTTTGTTGTTGCCTTTGTGGTAGCGCTGATCAAGCTGATTTTTTTTCAGGACTACCAGATTTTTAGTATGCTGGTGCAATCGACTTTCGATTCGGCCAAGATCGGATTTGAGATTTCTCTTGGTCTTACAGGCGTCCTGACCCTGTGGATGGGCATCATGAAAATAGGAGAGAATGGTGGGATTGTGAGGGTCATTTCAAGGGTAATTGGTCCTTTCTTTCAAAAATTATTTCCCGAGCTGGGGAAAGATCATCCGGCTTATGGTTCTATTACCCTGAATATTGCTGCCAACATGCTTAATCTCGATAATGCAGCGACCCCCATGGGCTTAAAGGCCATGAAGGAGATGCAGGAAAGCAATCCGAACAAAAAAACTGCATCGAATGCACAAATCATGTTCATGGTGCTGAATACTTCGGGGTTGACGATCATTCCGGTTTCAATCATGGTTTACAGGGCGCAATATGGCGCCGTGAACCCGACGGATGTGTTTGTCCCGCTTATGATCGCCACTTTTTTTTCAACACTGGCCGGAATTATTTCTGTTTCAATAGCACAAAAAATTAACCTGTTTAACCGAACCGTATTAGCATGGCTTGGGGGAATGACTGCTTTTATTGTGGGCATTATCTGGTACTTTTCGACCTTGAGCCGGGAGATGGTCGAAGTGGTGTCGAATGTATCCAGCGGAATAATTATTTTCAGTGTGATTGTTGGATTTATTCTGATGGCTTGGCGTAAAAAAGTGAATGTTTACGATTCATTTATCGATGGTGCCAAAGATGGTTTCAAAATTGCGGTGAAAATCATTCCTTATCTGGTCGCCATTTTGGTGGCTGTAGGTGTTTTTCGTACTTCGGGAGCCATGGATTACCTGACCGGTGCCATTAAGTGGGCCGTTGCAGCAATGGGGGTGAACACCGATTTCGTTGATGCCTTGCCGGTTGCCATTATGAAACCTTTAAGCGGCAGCGGCGCCCGTGGCCTGATGTTCGACAGTTTTAACACTTTTGGCGTTGACTCGTTTGCAGGGAAACTGGCCGCTACTTTTCAGGGATCAACCGATACTACCTTCTATGTGCTGGCGGTTTATTTTGGATCGGTGGGCATTAAAAGAACCCGTCATGCACTTACATGCGGGCTTATTGCCGATTTTGTCGGTATTGTGGCTGCCATACTGGTGGCCTACCTGTTTTTTCATTAATCGACCTTGTGGGCGCAGCAGTTTCTGATTTCTTCAATGACCTTGTCGCCCAACTGAGATTTTCGTTGGATATGCGATTTGATTTCGGAAACAAAACTGTTGGTCTCAAAACTGCCCCTTACCATTTCGAAATCGGTCAGGCGGGTTTCGTTGTCGCCGTCGATTCCAAAGCCGATCATTGAGCTGAGTTGAAATTCTTTCTTTGCGTCGTTGTAGAGCAACTGGTCAAGCTCAACCACACATTTTTTCCACTGTTGGATCAGCAGGGTGATGTCCTGGGCTTCAATTTCTTCAATTTTCTTGCCCAGTCGCTTTTCAAGCAAGCCTGCCGACCAGTTCCATTCGATGTCGTAATAGGCTTCATGAATGGCTTTCAGCTTCTTCTCGATTGCGCACAGATCGGTAAGCGTTCCGTTTTCAACCTGGTCGAGAATTTTTTTAATTTCATTTTTAGGTGCAATCAGACCGGCCATATCAATCCATTCCCCTTTGCCAGCATCTGAGTCGGCTTGTAAAACAGCCCTGAGTTGCTCTACACTGGTGAAAGTTTTACCATTGATACGGGTTATGACTGAATTGCCGAGAAACTTATCAATTCCGATGTTGTATAGCTTAATGGCACGATGAAGTGAGCTGTTCGATATGGAAGTGTTGTTATAAATGTATTCTTCGGATGTTTCGCCCGAGACGGTCTTCAGATTATTTAGGATGGCAATTGCCTTCACCATTTTTTGAATGGTATAGGGACTCAGCAGGTTGAAATTGATGGGGTCAATTTTATTGGGATCGCTTCGTTTATCACGCCGGGGCCATTTGAGCGCATCCCTGATGGTACCCACACTACGGAAATTAACCGCAGGAGCCAGCCAGGTTTTGTCATCACGTTCGATGAGGTAGGAAAAGGGCATGTCGGAAGTATCGGAATTCTTGTAATGTCGGCCCATAACCAGTGTGAATGGCCCAATTTTGGCCGGCCACAACAGATAGGAATCGGATGTTGTTTTTGATCCGCGTTCAACGATGCCCTGATGAATGGGGCCCAGTTTGTACATGTGGTTGCTCTGGTTCGATCCGGAGCCTGCATTCAGAAACGAATACATGCCGGCAATCAGAAGGGTCGATTTGTGGTGAGTGACGGTAAAAGGTCCGGCAAAAATGGAACAGGCCTCGCCATGAAACCCCTGACAATTGGCAAAGAACACCGAATTGTCGGCTGAGTAATTTTTGCCCAGTTCGCATCCCTGGCCAACATAGCACTTGTTCAGAATGACCCCTTCGCTTACGGTGGTTCCACTTTGAATAATGTAATTTTTCATGATCACATCACTTCCGATATGAATGGGCGCTTTTTCATTACTGATCAACGATCCATTGATCAGAAAACGGGCGCCTTCAATTCTGACATGCTCTCCAATCCAGCTGTTTTTAATAACGCCTGTATTCGAAATGGTACTGTTGCTGCCAATGTAACCACGCTGGTAGGCTTTGCCCTGTGCATATTTTTCAATCAAATGCTCAAGGTGGGCGATGAGCTGAGGCCGGTAGCGGTAAAGTGTCATAATGTAGGCAAGAGGAGCCGATAGCTGATCGAACATCATGATGGCCCGCCCTCCCGATTCATCGAGCACTGCGATTCTTTCGCCATTTCCGAAACTGCTGACTCCTTCGTTGGCAATCAGTTGTACATTATTGATCACTACATTGTCGCCTACATTATAGTTCGAAATGTAATTTTTTACATAGTTGATGTAGCAATCGTTGCCAATGCCACAATTATGAAGGGTTGAATTGTAGATGCCTGTATGACGTTTGATTCCGCCAAAGAGTTTTATTTTTTTTCTGAGTGCACCGATTTTGATTACACCCGAAAAATGAGAGTTGTATACATATTGTGCAGAGAAGTCGTTGGTGACAAAAATATTGCTCCATTCGTCGCAGGTGCACATTTGTTGTTTTAACTGTTCAATTTCGGTATTGGTCAGATTACGAAATTCCATTTCTTCCATATTTTAGTTTTTTGAGGGTGATCCTGAAATTCCTTTGCTTGCGGGGGGCAAAGCATGGTTGAAAGGGACAGGAGCACTCCAAATTAGTTTGTTCCGTTTCAGTAAATCAAATCAGACTAAGTTCAGCCAGATAATCATAGTGGGGGCCGTATTCGACTACCCTGGTTTTAAACCCGTTTTTCTCTGCAATATCACTCAAAATTACATGATCTGCAAATAGCCATGAAAAGGTTTGTCCATGAATCGCTCCGTAGCTCAGCTGATAGTCAATTTCACCATAATACTGACTGGCGTTGATATCTAAAAGGAAAGAACCGTCGCTTTGTTCAAAAAGATAAATCAGGTCGGATGAATCGAGTAGAATTTTACCTCCGGGGCGAAGCAGGTTTTTTAAATGGAGCAATAAGTTTTCGAGGCCCTGAGTGGTTCCGGCAATTCCGATTCCGTTCATCAAAAGCAGGATGGTGTCAAATTTTGAATCTTTCAGGTCGAATACCGAGCGGTTGATTATATTTTTCAGTCCCCTGTCCTTCATCACTTCACAACAGAGCTGAGAGATCTCAAGTGCAGTAACATCCATGCCTTCGGCCTGCATCCATACTGAATGACAACCCGCACCTGCGCCTACATCGAGTATTTTTCCTTTGCTCTTACGCAGGGCCATGCGCTCCAGTTTGGGCATTTGACGAAAAGTGCGGAAAAAATAGTCGGGAGGCAATTCCTCGTCTTCAACAAGCGTTGAAGCGACTTTTACCGGCGAGTTATTGCGGCTGAAATGATAATTATAAATTGCATTTCCTATGGGATCGGCTTCGGGTAACAGGATCATTATTTTTGATTGTAAATAAAATCAAAGATAATAAATCAAATTGCTTGCACCTTACTGATTCTTTCAGATGTTGCAACTATTTTGAAGCAGCTCATGTTTTTGGTAGAATAAAGATAGAAACCCTTGTGAGGACCCGATGCAATGATAAAAATGCGCGAGTCGGGTAATTGTTTGGCTGTTTCAATCACAAAGTCGAGATTGATCTTTTCACGATGAAGCCAAACGTTGGCCTCAAGACTTCCGGTAGTCAGTTTATTGCCATTGCTTTCAGCCTCCTGAAAGTAAGTCAGGGCAAGCTGGTAATCGATTGCTTCTTTTCGTTGCATTTTTGGCTAGTTACGTTTGCAATACGGGGTTTTAGATAATACAATCAGGATGGATTTTACCCCATCCTGATTTGCTGTTTTTTCTAGAAGCGGAAGCCAAAGGTTACCGTTGCCTGATGATTAAGTTCTGTAATCGTTGCAGTTGCGTCGCCTTGTCCGGGGTTGGTATAATAAATTTCGTGCACTTTATGAGCAAAGTTGTTTTGGTTTAAACGATAGGCAAAATCAACAAAAAATTTGTTTTGACGGTAGCCAAAACCTCCGGTGTATGCCGAAAAGGTATCACTGTTGTTGTGCAGAGCCGCACTGGTACCATCGTCGAAGGTGTAGCTGTCCTGCCATGGATTGCCCAGCAGATTGTATCCGGCCCGTAGACTAAAATTGGGTGTAAGGCGGTACTCACCACCAATACGTATATTGGCCACCGATTGGTATACGTTGTCAATATCGGAGTTGTGCCCCGAATAATCGAAATTGTCACCGGCGATCGCCCGGAACCTGGCATTTGCATAATTTACCATCTCGTAGTCAACACTGATCAGTCCTTTGTCGGCAAAAGTATAGGCTGCACTCAGGTTGATTTTCAAAGGCGTTTCCAGTTCGTAAGCATAATCCTGATAATTGTCGTCATTGTGTTGCTGGTAATATCCGTCATCGGGATTGCCAATGCCCTGGTCGTAGTTGGCTGTCATCTGTTTGTTGTCGTAGCGGCTGATCTCATAAAAGGTCGGAGTATGGAAAGCTGCTCCCAGGCGCAAAGAGGGAATGGGACGATAAATGATTCCTGCTTTGAAGTTGATGCCAAAGCCCGATTCGGTCAATACCTGGTCGAGTGTAAAATTATTGAGAATAGCACTTTGTTCTTCATTGTCGGTTTCGGAATACATGGTGTACTGCTTGAATTGCAGATCGACCAGGCCGATTGAAGCACCAAAGTAAAATTTATGATTCACATTGGCTCCCATCGACAAGAGGTATTCATCAATTTTACCAATTTGTTCGATGTGCTTTTTCTGCTGATGGGGCTTTACGCCTGTTGCATCGTAGCCAATTCCCAGATAATTATTGTTTTCATCGTAAATTTCGTAGGCCTGATAGTCGGTAAGGTCATTGTAGTAAATGCCTTCAATTACTTCGGGGTCAAGATCTTCATCAACAAGATAGGTGTTCCATGCGAGCCCTTCGTAGTGAGGATCAAAGCTGTTGACATTTCCTATGCTGTTGGCATAATCGGTATAGTAATTCAAAAGGGTGGTGTTGGCACCAAAGCCCTGAATCATGGCATTCGAATGGAAATTTTTCAGTCGGTTGTAGCCTACTCCAAAGCTGAAGTTGACAATTCCCGATTCAATCCCGGTATTGGCGGTGGCCACGTAGCTCAGATTGTTGAAATTGAAATTGTATTTGTAGTCGCTTTCCAAATTATTCAGATAGCTGCTTTCCATTTGGTTAAAATTAAGCGTGGGTGAAAGCGTCAATTCACCCGAACGATAGAATCCCAAACCGGCAGGATTGATACTGGCCGAAACAAAGTCACCACCCAGGGCTCCAAAGGCACTTCCCATGGAAATTGACCTGGCGGTGCCGCCATATTCTGTTTGAGCGTAACGTAGTGCATCATAAAAATCCTGAGCAAAAGTAAAGCTAAATGTCAGCAGTGCCAGTATTGTTATAAAGTATCTTTTCATCACAATTATTTTAGCGTGTTTAAAATGGCTTATTAATTAATGTGGTGAGCAGTGTAGTGCAACATCCACTATTTCAGATTTATTTGTGTTTAAAATGAGGCCCTGCCTTTCTAAGCAAGGCCTCATTTAGCTATATTATCGGCGGCTGCCACGGCTTCCACCCGATGAGCTGCTGCTCGATGAGCTGCTACCTGACGAGCTGCTTCCCGAGCTACGTGAATAGCTGCTTCCACTACTTCCCGAAGAACTACGTGACGGGCTGTAACTGCTGCTACTCCTGCTAGGCGTGCTGCTCGAACGGCTGGGTGCCGAATAACTTGATCGTGACGGGCTGCTGCTGTAGCTCCGGCTTGACGATCCGGATGAACCGCTGCGGTAAGTCGACGTAGGGGTTGAGCGCGTTGTTGACGACGGAATGCTGTAGCTTTTTGAGCTGCTTCCTGTCGAGCGTGTATAGGTGCTACGACTTTGTGCCGGTGTGCTGTTGCTCCTGTTATAGGTTGCCCTGGTATTTGAACGTGGTTTGTTGTAGCTGGGCGTATAATCCGAACTGCGCTGAGTGTTTGCGTTGCCCGATGATACAACCGGCTTGTTGTAGCTGGCACTTCCACTTCGTTCCGAACGGGTAACAGGAGTTACGGCCGTGCGGGTCGATGCCGGTGCTGTGCTGGTATTGTTTGTTCTGACATTGCCGTTACGACTAACATTTGAAGTAGTGGTGCTTCTTCTCATTTCAATCAGTGCTTCGCCACTTCCACTGCGCTGAGTAGTAACTGATTTTTGGTTTGATGCAGTGGTGTTATCAATTACACTTCTTCGTCCGTTACTCTGAGCCGATTTATTAATTACACTGCCGCTTTGGCGCATATCACTGCTGCCAACCGAGCGGGCTGCAACACCTCCGCCACCATATACGGTGTTGGGTCGGCGTGAACGACGGTCACCATCGTGATAATCGCGATTGTTTCCGGCATAATAGGGCCAGTTGTTGTAATATGATCCATAGTAGGGGTAATAATGATTGTGATAATAGGGTGGATACCATGAGTTGTATCCATACCAACCCCAATAGGCCCCTGCATAGCCCCATGAACCATAGTACCATGGGTCGTAATACCATGGGTCCCAATAGCTGTAATGTGGAGATCCCCAGCCCCAACGGAACGAAAAGTTATAGTAAGGATCGTAATGATAATAATAGGGGTCGTGGAAAGTTCTTATCCTTTGGGCATACGAGAAATCATCTTCAACAAAGTAGTTGTTGATTTCATATTGCCCCTGATCTTCATCGGGGAAATAGACGGTATCATTCGCTACACTGTCGATGTTCTCGAGATTATAAGCCTGCACTTTGTTGAACCAGTCTGGTTCATCGTCGGCATAAATATAGTTGTTCAGCTTTTTTGTGCCGTCTTCGCCTTCTTCAAGCTGGCTTACAATGATGGTTTCTTTTTTGGCTAATTGTTTCTTATTAGCCAATTCATTGTCTGCCAGTTCGGGACTCAGCTCCATTGAAACATCGCCCGGCCTGTAGTAAATGTCGTCAACGTAGCCGCCAGTAGTTTGCAGTCCTGTGCTGCAGGCCGTGGCGACCATTGCGACCATGGTGATGATGATTAATTTACGTTTCATAACTTGTCCTCCTTAGGCTTTATATTTTTGTATTTTTGTGCTTTCTTTGTAGCGCTTTAAATTTACTCAAAGTAAACAAATACTATACCAAAGGACAAAAAATGGCTAAGGAATTAACTTCTAAAAGTGAAAATTATTCACAATGGTACAACGATCTGGTTGTCAAGGCCGATCTTGCTGAAAATTCTGCTGTACGTGGCTGTATGGTAATCAAACCTTATGGATATGCCATTTGGGAAAAAATGCAGGCGCAACTTGACCATATGTTTAAAGAAACAGGACATGTGAATGCCTACTTCCCACTATTTATTCCGAAGTCGTTTTTTAGCAAGGAGGCAGCTCATGTTGAGGGCTTTGCAAAAGAATGTGCGGTGGTAACGCATTATCGTTTGAAGAACGATCCCGATGGGAATGGCGTGGTGGTAGATCCATCTGCCAAACTGGAAGAAGAACTGATTGTTCGTCCTACTTCGGAAACCATTATCTGGAATACCTACAAAAACTGGATTCAGTCATGGCGTGATCTGCCCATACTGTGTAATCAGTGGGCCAATGTGGTTCGCTGGGAAATGCGGACCCGTTTGTTTTTACGTACGGCCGAATTCCTCTGGCAGGAAGGACATACCGCTCATGCTACCAAACAGGAGGCCATTGAAGAAACCTATCGTATGGTAAATGTATATGCCGATTTTGCCGAACAATACATGGCCATGCCGGTAATTAAAGGTCATAAGTCGGAAAACGAACGATTTGCCGGTGCGCTCGACACACTCACCATTGAAGCACTAATGCAGGATGGAAAGGCACTGCAATCGGGTACATCTCACTTTTTGGGTCAAAATTTTGCCAAAGCCTTCGATGTACAGTTTGCCAACAAGGAAGGTAAGCTTGAACATGTTTGGGCGACCTCATGGGGGGTTTCCACCCGGCTGATGGGGGCACTCATCATGGCTCATTCCGACGACAATGGTTTGGTGCTTCCACCTAAACTGGCTCCTTTCCAGGTGGTAATTGTTCCAATTTACCGAAGCGAAGAACAGCTTACAGCCATTTCTTCCAAAGTGGATGAGATTGTAGCCAGCCTGAAAGCGCTGGGTATCTCCGTCAAATATGACCATAGTGATGCTAAAAAGCCAGGTTGGAAATTTGCCGAATATGAGCTAAAGGGTGTTCCTGTTCGTTTGGCCATTGGCCCGCGTGACCTTGAGAATGGTACCGTAGAAGTGGCCCGCCGTGATACGCTTACCAAGGATGTAGTTCCAATCGAAGGCATCGATCGTTATGTTGAAACTTTGCTCGACGATATTCAGCAGTCGATTTATAAGAAAGCCTTCGACTTCAGGGCAGAACACACCACCAGTGTTGATACCTGGGATGAGTTCAAGGAAGTACTTGCCAACAAAGGAGGTTTTATTTCGGCGCACTGGGATGGAAGTGCTGAAACGGAACAAAAAATTAAGGAGGAAACCAAGGCCACCATCCGCTGCATTCCACTTGATGCTCCCGAGGAAGAAGGAAAATGTGTTTATTCCGGAAAGCCTTCAAAACAAAGGGTGTTGTACGCCATTGCTTATTAAAGCATTCTAAAATACAGACAAAAAAGAAGGCTGTTCCTTTTCGGGTAACAGCCTTCTTTGGGTCTTGCGCTATTTTCTTGTTTTTGAGGTTTTGTATCGAAAAGTCCCCATCAGGGTACTTCTTATGATCTTCTTATTCTTCAGCCGCGACATTCTTTTTTTTCATTTTGCTAAAAGCCATGGTGAGCAGCGCCGTGACACTCTTTTCTATTAGCGTATTGGTGAGCCAGCGTTTAAAATCGAAAACAACTTCGCTTGTTTCCTGTTTAATGCGTTCGTCATGAAAGCGAAGCTGTTGCTTCAGATTTCTTTTCAGTATCCTTACTTCCCGGAGGCTTTTTACCTTGCCTATGTTGTAGTTGCTATTCATCTTCCTCCTCCTCTTCAAACAAAATTGATGACATTTGTCTGACAATGTTATTGGCTATCAGCCTTTTTCGAAATATCATGAAGAAAAGACCCAGCACTACAATTGATCCGGCAATTATTAGTAATCCGGCCAGATAATCATTAAAGCTTTGCCCGTACCAAACCACAAAGGCCGCCGCAGCAAATAAAAACAGTAAGGCCGCAAGCACTATAAATACAATGTGGCTGATTATTACAACCGATGTTTTGGCCGTTTTTTCAAGCAAACTTAGTTTCAGAATGTCGATCCGAAGACGCAGGTATTCCTGAATGGCAGCGTTTAATCCTGAAAAATTGTCCGACAGCTTTTTGCTCATTTCTTTGTTTTTTGGATTACTTTTTAGCTGTATCGGCAACTTTCGAGGCAGCTTCTTTTACTTTATCAGCTTCTTTTGTTGCATCCTTCTTCATTTGATTTATCTGTCTTTCAAGATGGTCAATCTGGTCTTCGAAGGTGTCGCTGATGTCGCGTGAAATCTTTTTGGCTTTCTTCTTGATTTTTTTTCTTGTTTTATAGCCTTTGTCGGGTGCAATTAAAATGCCTGTTAAGGTTCCGGCTGCTGCCCCTGCTAAAAATCCAATCAATGCGTTTGTTGTCTTATTCATAATGTAAGAAATTTAAAGGTTAATAATTCAGTTTATTTTCCGGACGGAATTTGAGTCAACAGCGGTTGGTGCGAGTTAACTACAACATCGTGCCATGCCGGATACAGTTTGTTAAGGAAGAATTATGCCAGAGTTTGTTGAAAGGAATGAATTATGCGTAATGACCAGATATACAAAGGATAGTGATTTTTGTTTAGTGTGTGGCGGGTCATGTTTCTGTGAGGGTTCATCCACAGTGTGGGGTTAGCCCTCTACAAATGGCAGTCATGCTGCTGACACGCCGTAAGCAATACTGCCTGTAATGCGTTTACTTTTTTGAATCAAACTTGAAAATCACATCAAAACCGCTTTCGCTGGTCGAATTGTTTAGCTGTAAGAAGAGAAACTTAAACAGTTCGTATTCCAGTTTAACTTCATACTGATCGATGCCTTTTTCATCGGTATTGCCCAAATGTTGTTCGTAGCTCACGAACAAATCATTGGTGAGGTACTTTCCAAGCACTACGGTGGCATTGTCGAATTCACCATTGCTGCTCAATTCGATGTAATCGACGTTGAGTTTTTCGCCAAGCACTTTGTTTAACTGACTGGTTAAAAGCGATGATGCGGCTTTTGCTGCCAGTTCAGATCCGCCGGCCTGGTTGAGGTCCTGTTGCTGATTGAGTGACAGCTCGTTCAGGCTCTTTCCGAAAAGGAGGTACGAAAGCGCATCGCCCTCACTGACCTGTTGGTCGTTCATCGAAAAATACACTTCCGGTTCATTGAGTTTTCCTGAAAGCCGGAGCAACAATTCTTCCTGCATGCGCTTGCTGTTTCTGAAACTATAGGAAGCCAAAAGGTTTACACGCGGATTAAAATCTTCTCCTCCCTCAAATGAAACAAGTCCTTCATCAATAATGAAAGTTTTTCCCAATAGTTCATATTGTCCACGAACGACATCTACCGTACCAAAAAGTTCAGTAAACCTGGCATTTTTTATCATCTCAAGATCTCCTGAAAGCTCAATGCGCATGGCTTCGTTTTTGATCCATGTATTTTTTGGAATCTTGATTTTGAGCTTGCCGTTGATATTTTCCCCGAAACTAAAAATGGCTGAATCGGGTACCGTGGAGTGTGCTTGTTCCGGCAACAGGCTGTCGGTGGTTTGACGTAGTTTTTCAAGTTCTTTTACCAGAATGGGTTTTTTTATTTCGGGAGGAGCCTGATTTCCAATAATGGCTATTACTGCCGGCAAATAAATGCTGGCTGAAGGAATGGTGAGTGCACCGTCGAAAACCATGTCTTTCCTGGTTCCTGTCAGTGCTGCATCTCCTGAAATTTCGATATTAAATTGCCTGTGATTAAAAGGAGTGAAGCGATCGAAAAGCACGTTTACTTTGGAGTTTTCAATCGCACCACTGTAAATAGCATGCTGAAAACCGGTGCTTCCGCTTGCCAGCATCTTTCCGTTGCCGCTTTGTATGAGCAGGGTGTCAAGGTTGAGGGAACTGTTGTCGAAATGGACATTCAACACAATCTGATTGTAGTCAATTCCATATTCAGGCACCTTCCATGAGGCATCGCTGAGCTGAAGCTGCCCGGAGGAGAGCGGATTTTCAAGCGTGCCCCCTAAATTGATGGTTCCGTTAAGCGTTCCAAGGGGCGGAGTAATGCTTGTAAATACTTTCAGGAATTCGAGTGGAAAATTACTAATGCTAACTTCCGAGTGGATTGAATCATCGGGGAGGTTGAAGTTCATACTATCGAGCCGGATCTGCATCGGAACTGTGCCTTTCATTTCGAGTGCTCCACCATTGTGAGGGATAAGCATGGCATCAATTAATAAATTTTCTTGTTTAAAGGCGAGCGATCCGTCGAATCGGGTCAGCGGATAAGTGTTGAAGCTGGCATTTTGAAGATCGAAATGACTGTTTATTGCCGGAGCGTTTGCCTGGCCGCTTAGTTCAAGTTGTAAGCCTAACAGTCCCTGAACATCATAGTCAGAAGGAATGAAAGTTGAAAGGAAAGCAAGATCGAAATTGTGAATTTCAAGCCGAAAATCCTGTACCTCTTTTTGACTGATTAGTCCTTCAGCATGAAAGTATTGGTTTTCGTTGTGGTTGGCAATCAGCCTGAAATTTTCAATTAAATAGCTTTCGGGGGAAAGGGTGATGGTAGAAGGAACATTGACCAGCCTGATGCTTTGGTCATTGTAGTGAGTTTCCCATTCACGAAGTTGCACAACAATTGACGAATCAAGCTCAATAGCGGCCTTCATATCCGAATGAAGATTTTCCATGTACAACAGGGTTGAAAGGTCGATAAGTGCCTGATTGTAGCTGGCCGATACCAGCAGCGAGTCGAGTGTGGTGCTGCCTGAATTCAGCGCTGTTGCGCGGGCCTTTACTGTGAATGAAGTGTCTCCGGCAATTATTCCCGATGTATTCAGCTCGAGTGACTCAAGGGTGAGGGAATCATATTCGATCTGTTGCAAACTGGCCGAGGCTTCCATATTGATTGTGTCGGGCAGGCCCCAGAGGTGTGTTTCCAGATTTCCCTTTGCATTGAATGTTTCCAAACCGGTGATCGGCTTCAACAGATCGAGTTTGCTGAATGCAGCATGCAGCATAAGGTCGAATTCCTGGTTGAGCCGATAAGTCCCGTCAACAGTGAGCAGTAAGCTGTCGCTTTGTATCCACAAGGAATCGATTGTGAGTAGTTCTTCTTCAAATTGGAAACTGCTTAGCATTGAGTCGATTCTGATTTGGAAAACGTCAGCATTGGATGCACTGATCATGCCCGATGCTCTGAGCTCTTTGGGTTGGATCCCTTTTCCTTCAATTTCCCCATTCAGGTTAAGCGACGATTGATAAAGGGTGTCGGACAGGATATCCGCCAGATTGAGCTGACGGGTATTGAAACGGATGCTGTAATCGGGAAAGGTGGTGAGTTGATTTACGCTGGCATCCAAATGAAACCGTCCGAAACTTCCCTGTCCGTCAATTAGCGCATCGAGTTTTGCTTTGTTTAGGTTCAGGTTCATTTCAAGTTGCTCAACTTTTTGATTGTTTAGCACGCTGTTATTAAACTGAGCTACCAGTCCGACAATTGCTGATGAGGGATCGGTGCCCCGGCCTTCGACTTTGAGTTTTCCATTGAGCTGGTGCCCAGGATCTAACTGAGTGATCCAGCTTTCGGGCTTCACATTTTCGAGCTGTGCATTAATGAGGTAATGCAGTGCCACACTGTCGGGCTGATTTAAACTGGCCAGCAGTTTGTCGGAGCGCAGTTCGATCTGTATGATTTCGTTTTCATGAACCAGCCGGAGCTGTGCGCTTAAGGTGTCGCCTTCAAGCATTGCATTAACATTCAGCGAAGGATGAACCGGTAAACTAAAGTCGGGCAGGAATAGCTCAAATTCTTCGATCATGATGTCTTTGCTTCGAAGATGAAGGTCGGCCTTTAACTGGTCATCTTCCTGGTAGCTGCCATTGGCTTCGAGTTGATTTTTGGCGGTTTTCAGATAGAAATCGCTGAGCGTGATGCTGGATTGCTGGTGTTCGGCAAGAAATGATAAGTGCTTAAGATCCAGATCGGGTGAAAGGCTGGAAAATGAAAAGGACTGAAGCTGAAGTTTTTGTTGTTTTGAATTACCCTCAAGGGAGAAAAGTAGTCCGATGTTTTCAATTGCCTGGGGAAGCAGGGTGTCTAAGGCGTTAAGCCTGATATTTCCCGCTAACAGTCTGAACTGATTGATTTGGAAAGAAAATTCAGGAATGGTTTTTTCTTCGCTCGAATCATTGGGGGATGAAGGCAATAGTAGTTGGTTAAAATTCCAGAGTGAATCTTTGTTCTGACTCAGGTGCAGGTATGCTTGGTCGATGTGAATGGATTCTATAACGATGCTGCGTCGAAACAAAGGGGCCAGATGGTAAGAGATATCGATGGAAGCCACCTGCGCAATGGTGTCTTCGCTTCCTGTAAGAAGGATGTTGTGCAATGAAAAACCGGTCAGCAGGTTTCCTTTTAATTCTCCAATTTCCAGCCTGCCGTTAATCAGCTGACTGGCATATTTTTCACTTTGTTGAATGATCTTTCTCTTTCCTGTTTTTGTCTGGCTGAACAGGGCCATAAGCAGTAGAAGTACCAGCATGGTTTTCACCAGAATCAGGATCACTTTCAGGATATGGAACAGAATGTTCTTCATGGTACTTTTTAAAATGCTTGTCCTACGCTAATAAACAGTTGTGGTGTTTTTCTGGAGGCAAAAACCGGAAACCCCACATCAACTCTGACAGGACCAATGGGGGTTGCCAGCCGGAGACCTCCGCCAGCTGCAAAGGCCAGTTCGTTCAATGGAAAATGAAAAGTCTCGTGCCACACATTGCCGGCATCGATAAAAGCAACTCCGCTCAGTTGCCAGAACAAAGGATGTCTTATTTCGATATTTCCTTCAACAATGCTTTTTCCTCCCAGAGGCGTTCCGCTTTCGCGTTTTGGTCCGAGTTGTGAACGGCCCCATCCCCGCACCGAATTGCTGCCACCCGAATAAAAACGGTCTTCAACGGGTACAAAGGCATCGTTTGAGTCGCTGTTGACGATGCCGGCCATCGTTCGCAGCGCAAGCGTGAAGTTTCCAAGCGGATGATAGGAGCGATAATCGGCCCAAATGCGTGTGTATGAAAAATCGCCTCCAAAGAGATAGCCGTTCAGTTTAAAACCAAGGGCTATGTTGAAGCCTTTTTCGGGTGAAAATTTTGGCTGGGCATCGTTGAAAACGGTACTTAGCAGCCAGCCCGATTTATTGTAAGGGAGCTCTTCTCCTTCCAGTCCCGAAGGCAGTGTTTCGCCTGGCTCGAGAAATTGTTTTACATTTTGAAAGTAGTAGGCCAGTGAGCTATGCCACGAAGGGCTAATTTTGTAATTCAACGGGATGTTCATGCCCCAGGTACGCGTATCATATCCGGGTTCTGAGTTTCGGCTTGCAAAAGGTTCAAGCGAGATACCCGCCTTGGTGCCAAAAAGACGGGGCTGAATCCATCGAAGCTGCGCCAGGTAAGGCTCTATTGCCGAATGTTTAAGATAGATATTCAGGCGGCGGGCATTTCCTAGAAAACCAAGATAGTTGAAATTGGCAAATGCCCTGAAACGATCTTCGGTACCATAGCCGACTCCAAATTTACTGCTGATTCGGGGAGCTTCTTCAACATAAATTTTTACAGGAATGCTGTCGCCGGCAGTTTGCGGGTTGATATCTGGCAGTACCGAAACGATCCTGAAAAGTTGTAACTGATACAGATCGCTTCGTGTTTTCTCAAGTCGTGACTGATTGTACAGCATGCCCGACCGGTAGGCAGACTGCCCTGTGATGAATTCGCTGCTGATTCGCTGGTTCCCCGAAATGGTGGTGGAGCCAAAATAGCTTTTTGATCCCGGATCGATCAGGAAGCGGAGGCTGAGCTGATGATTGAGCGTATCGAGCCCGATCTCATAATCGACTTTTGCAAATGGATAGCCCTGATTGTTTATACTCGATTCCAGTTCATCCAAAACATTACCAAGCGAAGCATCCCTGAACCGACTGTCTTGTAGTTTTGTGCTTTGCTGTCGAAGCATCATTCGCAGTGAATCAGCAGAAATTCCTTCAGGTTCCTTTTCAAACTGAAAACTGATGGAATCGACCTTTACAGGATTTCCTTCTGCTATCGAAATTGTGAGCTTGATGGTTTGTTTGTTGTCGTCGATAATTGGAGGAAGCGCAGACAAACTGACGTTTAGAAAGCCTTCACGCTGATAAAACCGTTCAAGGCGAAGCAGGTCATTGTTGAGAAGGGTGGCATGAAACAGCGAGGGTTCTATTTTTAGTATTTTTTTGTCAAACCACGATACTTCCCTGAGGTTCATCTGTTCTTCTAAAATGCCCGAAGAAAGGGTGTTGTTGCCAATGAATTTAATTTTTCTGACCTCATAGTTTTCCTGGCTCCAGTTTTTTAATGGGAATAAAAAACAGAAAAGAACAAGCAACACAAATGAAACAGGATGATCGCTGTGTTTTGCCAATTTAATCCGTTTTTTTTGCATTGTTTCTGTCATGTTATAATCTAATTGTAATCCGCTTTGATGATGGTCTGCAAATTTATTTGTTTACTGAATTGGCTTGTTAATTTAAGTCTTTTCTAACGAAATTGTTTGTTCCTTCTAACTGAAAACTACTGCTTGCTTGTTGATTTCCACTTCGTTTATAATTTACGATGCCTGCTAAAGAAACAAAAATGAGGATAAAATGCTACACTTTGTCCCATCTTTCTTTTTGTGTATTTTTGATAATATGCTTGTTATAAGTTATTTGAGTGGGTTGTTCCATCTGCTCATACTACGATGGCATCATTTTTTCGGATAAGCATTTTGCTGGTGATCGGACCCAAAAAATACGTCTTGCCAAAACAAAGCGCTATTTATTTGCGGGAGCACCTGTGAAATATTCAAAAACGTATGATTTATGAGGTATCGATTCGTTATTGGAACAGGCATGGCGATGTTCATTCTTTCCATCTTAGTTTTGGTCATTGTATTGGCCCGTAATCTATTAATTCCGCTGGTATTCAGTTTCTTCTTTGCCTATATGTTGTATCCGCTGGTTTGGAAACTCGAACAGCGTGGTATGCACCGCATCGTTGCAATTTTTATGGTAATGTTAGTGGCCTTACTGGCTTTGGGGGCTTTGTCACTTTTTTTAATCATTGCCTTATCTGATTTTTCATTTGATCCGGCCCTTATGAAACAAACAGTTGACGCTCGTTTTACCGAATTTCTCAAAGGTGTTGAGGCGGGCCTTGGTGTGAATATTTCGACACTTGATAATTTTATCAATCGTATATCAGACGATTTGCTGTCATCGTGGGAAAATAAGGTAGGGAGTTTCTTTACGGCCACTACGACCACCTTGTTTCAGATCGTAATGTTGCCGGTTTATACCTTCTTCTTTCTTTTTTACAGGACTAAAATTGCCTGGTTTATTTTCAGGCTGACAGGCCGTTTGCGCCGTAAAAGGACCTTATTGATTTTACGGGAGATTTCGAGGGTGACGACCCGCTATCTGGGCGGATTGTTGCTTGTGATTCTGATTCTGGCTGTTCTTAACTCGCTGGGATTATTTGTGCTCGGTGTTCCTCACGCACTGATGTTCGGTGTGTTTGCTGCACTTTTGAATCTGATCCCCTACGTTGGCTCTTTTATGGGCGGATTTATTCCTGTCGTTTATGTTTTTTTCACTTACGATCATCCTCTAGAAACCATGATAAAAGTAGCTTTATTGTTTAGTGTGGTTCAATTTCTCGAAAGCTATCTCTTTACACCCAACATTGTAGGCAGTAATGTAAAAATTAATCCACTTGCCATTATTGTCAGTCTGCTGCTGGCTAATATGATTTGGGGAATTGCCGGGATGATGATCGTGGTACCCATTCTGGCCATTTTGAAAATCATTATGCGAAATATTAATGAGCTAAAACCATTTGCATTTTTGATCAGTGACCGGGGTGTTGAAAAGCATCGGCTCCGCTTCAATTTAAAGAAACGAAGCAAAATCAATTAATGGTCTTATACCCTGACACCTTAAAGACTTTCTGAAGCACCGACTTTTACTAACGCATATTTCTTCTTATATTTAGTTGCTTTGAAGCGTTGTATACTGTAGTTGGATACGACACAAAACAGCTGATAAGATTGAAGAAATGAAGAATATTTTAATTATTGATGATGATACTTTCATGTGTCAGTTGTTGGGCAAGCAACTGCAAAACAGCGGTTTTAATACGGAAGCAGCTTTTTCGGGAAGTACAGGGATGGAATTGTTTAAACGTCAAAAGTTCGATCTGGTACTTTGCGATTTCAGACTGCCCGATAGCAGTGGCATGGATTTGCTTCAACAGATGCATTCGCTTCAACCCGGCCTGCCTGTTGTAATTATTACTGCTTATGCCGATGTTCGAATGGCGGTAAAGCTCATGAAGTTGGGAGCCAGCGACTATATTACCAAACCGGTACAACAGGAAGAATTACTCGATCTGATCAATCAGCTGTTGAAAAGGAAAGATAAAAGTGCAGGAAGCAGGAAAAGTAAGCCCCTTTCTGAGGAATTCATTGTAGGAGAAAGTCCCCGCATTCAACAGCTCATCGAACTGGCTACCAGGGTGGCACCAACCGATATGTCGGTGATTATTGAAGGTGAAACAGGAACAGGGAAAGAATACCTGGCGCGTTACCTGCATGAAAACAGCAACAGAAATAATAAACCTTTTTTGGCCATCGATTGTGGTGCGATTCCCAGGGAACTGGCCAACAGTGAATTGTTCGGACATGTGAAAGGCTCATTTACCGGAGCCATCAGTGATAAAGCCGGTGTTTTTCAGAAAGCCGACGGTGGTACCTTGTTTCTCGACGAAGTGGGGAACCTTTCGTACGATATTCAGCTAAAGCTGCTCAGAGCCATTCAGGAACGCATGGTGTCGCGTTTGGGTGAAGAAAAACCGAGAAAGATCGATATACGTATCATTGCGGCTTCGAACGAAAATTTGCTTGAACAGGTGGAGCAAAATAATTTTAGAGAAGATTTATACCACCGCTTGAATGAATTCAAACTGCATCTGCCAGGCTTGCGCGAACGCGATAACGATTTACTGATCTTTATCCGACATTTTATAAAGCAGTCGAACAGGCAGCTCAATCGTTCGGTAAAAGGCATCGATACCGAAACAGAGGAAATCCTTATGAACTATTCCTGGCCGGGAAACCTTCGTGAACTGCAAAATGTAATTCGTCGTTCGGTGCTGATGGCCAGGGCCGACACCATCGACAAAAGTTGTTTGCCGCACGAAATTGTCTTTCCTGACAGTATTAATGGAAGTCAGGCGGCCGATGGCTTACAGGCTCAGGGCAATTCAGGGTCGATGCTAAAAGATGCTTCGTCGGGTATTGAAAAACAGCTCATTGTAAAAGCCATTCAGGATGCAGGTTACAACAAGTCGAAAGCGGCACGGATGCTTAAAATCGACCGAAAAACCCTCTACAATAAGATCAAACTTTACGGAATTGAACTTTGATAAGTAGGTAGTACTTCCCGGTTTACCGGGATTCCATGATCTGCTCTTTCAGAGCCTCTCATGGGACTTCCCGGTAAACCGGGATAAACTTCTCGTTCCATGATCTGCTCTTTCAGAGCCTCTCATGGGACTTCCCGGTAAACCGGGATAAACTTCTCGTTCCATGATCTGCTCTTTCAGAGCCTCTCATG